>JANQHM010000083.1 GCA_028282645.1 Candidatus Gastranaerophilales bacterium | reverse complement strand
AACTAATAAAAGCATGGCTCATTTTTTATTTTTTTTCTAAATTATTCTTTTTTACTTTTAATTTATTATTTGCTTTTAACTACTTTTCCGTAGCCCTGTATTATTAAACGTAGCACTTATTAAAATCAGTCTAAAAAACTAAAACCATGATGAATACATGGTTTCAGCGATTTTTTCTTATTTTTTTGTCAAACCTACGGTAAAAGAAATAATTCGGATAATTTAGGGGTTCTTACTATATTTAGATGCTTACAGGTTTTAAAATTATTATTGAGTCCAGATTCAGATGAAGATAGTCACAAATTTCTGCTTTTCTATCCGGATATTGTCTGCTGGTTACTTCCGCTTCTTTTATTGCAACAAATCGTTTTTCCCCGTTTAAAATATCAGATAGAATCCTGTTCTTTTTACCAGTTCTGGGCATAAAAACATACCCTTTTATTTCATAGTCCTTTGTTATAACAAGAACTTTTTCAGACCAGTATCCTTTTACTATATCAGGATTTTCAGATTGTTGATTCATATATCTATCACCTCGCCGTTCATTAGCTATTCTTTGATGCTTCCTTTTTTACATTCCGGAGTATGATTGGAATAATGGTAAATACAAAGCTAAAGCAAGAACCAGTACAATGCCGCCAATTACAATAAGCATAATAGGTTCAACCATTTTATTTAAAGCATCTACAATCCTGTCAAGTTGTGTATCTATATAAATAGAAGAGTATTCAAGCATTTCACCTAATTGACCGGACTGTTCACCAGTAGCAATCATACACATTACAATATTTGGAATAACACCAGTAGCCTTCATTGAATTTGATAAAGACTGACCTTGTTGAATTTTTATCGCAGTTTGTCTCATTGATTTATTTATAATGTAATTTTCAACTGTTGTATTAGAAAGAAGCAAACTGTCTACAATTGGAACACCTGCATCAAACGCAACTCTTAAAACTGCAATAAAGTTGGATAAAGATGAATAAATAACAAATACATTTACAAGAGGTATTTTTAATGACATTTTATCTATCACCTTTCGAGAAGGAGGCCAGTTAAACAGATAAAAAATAGAATAAGTAATACTCCCAAACCCAATAGGAATAAAATACCAATATGTCTTTAAAAACACACCTATATCCATCAACACAGATGTAATAAGAGGTAAATCTTTCCCCATATCATCAAACATATCTTTAAACGTAGGAAAAACAAATGTTAACATGACAAGGGTAACTATAGATGCCAATACAATAACAAATACAGGATACATCATCGTAGAAATTACCTTACTTCTTAGTTTATCCTGCTTATCTAAAAGTTCAACCATTCTGGCCAGTGTAGAGTCAAGTTCTCCAGTTTCCTCACCGGCTTTAATCAGGCCTGAGAATATTTGATCAAAAACTTTAGGATGTTTTGCTATAGCTTCGCTCAAATTAGCACCTGACAAAATATGCTTTCTCAATTCGTGTGCTACATTTTGAACATTTTCATTACTTACATTCATTTCAACAAATAATAAAGCTTCTACAATAGAAATACCTGTTTTTGAAAGAATATATAATGTGTTGGTAAATTCTATTTTTTCTGCCATTCCTAATTTTTTTAATTTTACTTTTTTATTTTTATTTCTGGCTTTTGATTTATTTTTATCTGTTTTTGCGCTTTGCTCTTCAATCTTAGTTGGCATAAGATTTTTTGTTCTTAAAATTTCTCTGGCATCTCTTAATGTATCAGCTGTAACTGACCCTTTAACCGTTTCTTTTTTAGAATTCATTGCTGTATATATAAATAAAGGCATAATTTCTCCAATTATTCGGTTAGTGCACCTAAAATTCTTATGTATTCTTTTATTGGAACTTCACCATTGAACACTGCATCCAGCCCTGCTCTTTGAAGAGTTTTCATTCCGGTGGAAACCGCTACTTCTTCTATTTCGTGGTTTGGAGCATTATGAGTAATCAACTTTCTGATTTCTCTGTTTAGTGTCATTATTTCGTAAATACCCATACGGCCGACAAAGCCGGTATTACCGCAGGCATCACAACCAATGGGCCTATATAGGCCTTTTTCTCTAAATACATCCATTTCTTCAGATTGAGATACAATCATTTTTAATTCATCCAATTCCGGCGTATAAAGCTCTTTACATGCCGGGCATAACCTTCTTAATAGTCTTTGGGCAACAATACCCACTACTGCGGAGGCAATTAAGTGAGATGCCGCACCCATTTCTATTAACCTGGTTACAGTTGCTGTGGCACTATTGGTATGTAATGTACTTAATACAAGATGACCGGTAAGAGCTGCGTGAATAGCAGACTCAAGAGTTTCAAAGTCTCTGATTTCACCAATCATTATAACATCAGGATCTTGTCTAAGAATAGCTCTTAAACAGGATGCAAAAGTTACATCTGCTTTTGTGTTAACTTGAACCTGATTAATACCTTCAACTTTGATTTCAACAGGATCCTCTACTGTCGTAATGTTAACGGTTTCTTCATTTACTTTGTTTAAAACAGAGTAAAGTGTTGTAGTTTTACCACTTCCGGTCGGACCTGTAACAAATATAATACCATGTGGTGAGGTAGTCATAATCTCTATTTTTTGGATATCATTTGTAGTAGCACCAACCAGCTCTATTCTTTTTACATCTGTACTCATTCTTATACTTGGTTGAAGTATTCTTATACAAAGTTTTTCCTTTGCTCCAACTGGCAGTGTATTTAATCGCAAATCATATAATCTGTCACCAATTTTAATGGATGTATGACCGTCTTGAGGTCGTCTGTGTTCTGCAATATCCATTTTTGCAATAACTTTAAATCTGGAAATTACCATTGACTCAATTTTAGCCGGCACTTCCAATACTTTTCTTAAAATCCCATCAACTCTAAATCTTACTATATAGTGATCCAACCTTGGTTCAATATGAATATCACTTGCTTTTTTATCAAGTGCTTCTTGAATCAAAGATGAAACAAACTTTGCAACGTTACTTGACTCATCCTGAAGTTCTTTTTCAACCTGACTCCATATACTGTCTTCATCACCGCTGGATTCCTCCTCAGAGATTACTTCCATTAACTTTTCAGTTTCTTTTTTAGTTTTGAAGTAACTTTCTATACATTTTTCAAACTCAATATGAGTTAAAATCATAGGTTTAGGAGATAAGCCGGTTAGATAAATAATATCATTTAAGGCTCTTTTATTATTAGGGTCAACCATCCCTACTTGTATATTTTTACCGTCAGTCTCTATTGGTACAACCTTATTAAATCGAATAAACTCTTCCGGTAAAAGGCTTATTACATTATCACTAATAGTTAATTCTTTTTCCGTAACGTAGTTTACACCTTGTTGATCGGCTAAAGCTGCTTTTAATTGTTCAAGAGTTATAAATCCCAATTTAACAAGAGCTGAGCCTACGGGGGTTTTTGTCTCTTTACTCTCAGCAAGAGCCTTTTCAAGCTGGTCTTGAGTTATTAAGCCATCATCTATTAACTGCTCACCCAGTCTTTTTTTTGGTTTTGCATCTTGTTGAAGCATTGGCTGAGGATTTGGCGGAGAAGCCTGCGGTAAATTGTGATTATTATTATCAGGAATTTTCGATTTATCTTGGGGGTGAGGCTGTAGTGGAGATGGAGTATTTTCTTGCTCTTTACTTACCTGTTCTTTATTTATTAAGTTAAATTTTTCCGTACAACTTTCAAACAATTGTTCAAATTGTTCATTTGTCAAAGGTATGACTTTAGGCTTTAGGTTGACTTCCTGAGTAATTTTAGATAAAAGCTGCTCTCTCTTTTCTTTAAGTCCTGCATCAACCATACCAAGATACAAAGCTTCACTTGTTTTATTAATAGGTATAAACTTTTCTCCTTGTATAAAATCAAGAGGAAAAGTTTTAAAGCAGTTTTCACTAATTTTATCTAAGATATCTTCAAGAGCCAGGCCACTCATTAAAAAATCCTTCTATGGCTACATAGTATCTATATTATTGTCCTCATCCAGAACTCTGGGAGTAATCATTATAATGAGCTCATTACGCTGCCTATCAGTTGATGTATTTTTAAACAACAGACCTAAAATAGGTATATCTGAAACAAAAGGTACTTTTTTAATATCTTTCGTTTCTATTTCTTGTATTAAGCCTCCAAGAATAAGAGTTTCTCCATTTTTAACCCTTATATTAGCAGCTTCCAGCTTTCTATTATTTAGCAAAGTATAGTTAGGTAAATTAGTAATAGCATCTTTACCAACCTCTTTTTCAGAAGTATAAGAAGGCTTAATGCTTAAAACTATATCTTTATTCGGGGTTATTTTTGGTATTATTTCAAGCTTTATACCAGCTTGCCCTATATTATAAGTATAAGTTGTAATCTTGCTTTCTGTGTCAAACTCTCTCGTTACTGACTCAATAATATCATTGGAAATATCTATTTTCGACTCAACAAAGTTAGCTGCAACAATTCTTGGATTTGATAAAACTCGGCCTTTATTTTCTTCTATTAAGGCTGTTATAGTATTTTGCAGTGCTTTGGCATAACGACCTGTTGAGCTGAACGCAAAAGTATTATTTCCCCCTGTATAACCCAAGGAAGAAATATTTCCTTTTTGAAAAGATAATGTATTTGATAAACTTTTAGAACCGGATTCATTTAGCTCAATTATAGATGTTTCTATATAGGCCTGAGGCTGTCTTTTATCAAACTTTTTAATAAAGTCTGCAGACAAATCAATTTGATCTTGAGTGCCAATAACAGTTATTTGCCCTAATACTTTATTGGAAATTACTGCATATCCGGGAGCCTCTAATGACTCTAATCCGGTAGCTGATCCTTCAGCTGATCCTGCTGTATCTGTAGCAGTACTACCATCTCCGGCATTACCAGTTGGCGGTTGTGGTGTACCGGTGCCGTCTTCACCTCCGCCGGCTGTAGCATCTGTAGATTCTCCACCTTCGGCAGAGCCTTCACTAGATAAAAGTGTAATAGTTCCGCAAGCAGATTCAGATCCTTTATCAGCAGGATTTTCAGAGCTGCTATCGGAATCACTGTCTTCCCCTTCCTCTTCGTCCTCTTTTTCTTCTCTTTCATTAAATACTGTAAAGCAAAGCGTTTTTGCTAAATTACTTGCATCTGCATAATTAATATCAAATGTTTTCATTATTGGTTTTGTATCAACCATACTTATAACATTTTGAGCTATATCAAAATCTTGCTCATTACCAAAAATTAAAATTTGATTGGTTCTAGGATTTGTAACAGCTATATTACTACCAGAACTAGAACTTAAGTCCGGCCTGTTTAATGAAAAAATATTTGAATTTAAAAACTTTGCAACTGTTCCAGCATCAAGATATTTAATTTGAATAGGCTTAATTTTATTCATGTTTAAGCCTATTTGGTGAGAAGCTGTTTTTGCTGCAACAATCATTGTGCTTGTTGAGTGGTCAAGCGTGTAGGCCAGCCCATTCATTTGCATTATATACTCAAAAGCTTTATTTAATGTTACATTTTTTAGATCCAGTGTAACATTTCCGGTTACTGAACCATGTATAACCAAGTTAAGTCCTGCTTTATCTGCCAGCATTCTTAAAACCTGTTTTACATCAGAATCTCTTAAGCTTAAATTGATTATTTGATCTTCATTATCAATACTGATATTACCTTTAAGTTGTATGCTGGATTGCTCTTCTCCTATTTTTCCCCTAAGCCCTATGTCATTTTCATTTAATGCATATCCAGCATTACTATTTAAGCCTAGTAACAAACATGCGATAATTAATGCTGTTTTTTTATAAATTTTATACATTAATTTGAAACTCCTATATGTTTCTATTGCTTATATTTCATTAGTATCAAGTTCTATTATTTCAATATAGTTAGCATAACTTTCGATCTCTTCTTCTAACGGTACATTCTTTTTAATTTCCTTAACTTCAGGATTTAGTTTACTGTCGCTAAATTCAATATCATTAAGATTTCCTGTAACTATTTCTCCAATTCCTGCCGAGAAGTAATTATTATTGGATTTTATTATTACTTTTTCCAAGGTGATATCTTTTATTTCGTAATTAAGTAATTTATCGCCTTTTCTAACAAGATAATCACTGTCATTTATAGAAATAATAGCTGAAGCATTAGTTTTATCATATAAAATACCGTTAACTTTTGTTGTCATCAGATTCATTAAGTCAGGTTCCGTATTTAACTCTGGAGGAACAGGAACAATACCTGTATCCGGATCAAGTACTATACTTTTTTCTGTATAAGGTTCAAACGGATCGTATCTGCCAAATTCATCCAATGTAACAACAACTATTTCTTCTTCTGCCACTTCATTGTCAATATCCGCCTTTTTCGTTTCTACTGTCTCTACCTCTTCTGCATTTTCTTCGTTTGCAGAAGCAGCTTTCTCTTCATCAGTATTTTCATCTTTGACAGCAATACTTTTTACTTGATGCTCTTTCATAATTTTTTCAACGTTAAGATGTTTTTCATCGTCATTACTGACTTGCTTTGGATTTTGCTTTTGTGAGCAGCCAAATAGCAAGGCAGGCATTAAAATAGTAATAAATAATTTAAAAAAATTCTTCATATGCACTATAACTCATAATCTTTGATTTATATAAAGATATTTTAATAATAGCAATCTCCAAATGTAACATTCATATATAGTATTTTAGTTTTTTATAACCCAAGAAATCATTTAGGTTAAATACATTGTTGGCTATACTCGTACGTTTTTAATATTTATGCATTATTTTAGGTGCTTTTATTTTTTTTATAAATTTACCGACCGGACTCGGATTTTTAATTGTCTATAACGTATGTTTTTTAATTTTTTATACTCTCTCTTAAGTTTTAAGTAAATTTTTCTTTTTTACATTTTTAAAACGATTTTTTTTTATATAAATAATTTATAAAATTACAGAAAGTAAATAATAATCATTAATAAGCCAGTTATAGAAAACATTATGCCCAAACCTAAAATAATCGCTCCTGTTAGTAGTATAGAAGATATACAACAAATTTCTCAAACAAGTTGTAAGCATGTATATGCTTATCATTCTATATTTTTTGAAGAAGACAACTTGCAGCGATTAACCGATTTTTGCAATTTAGCAAAAGATAATGATTTAAAATTTTTAATTAACTTTAAAGAACATATAACAGAAGATGAACTTGAGAGAATAAACAAATTTGTAGGTAAAATTGAAAAATATTCAATAGATGGAATACTTGTAAACAGCCTTGATATTTTAAAATTATTAAAAGATAATAAATCCAAACTTAAAATTTATGCAGATTCAGGACTGAATGTGCATAATTATTATACAATGAATCTTTTAAAATCGTTTTGTCCGATTGACAATTATAATATAACGGAAGAGGTTTACCTGAAAAATATTTGCTATTTAAAAGCCTACTCTAACAGTAGTTTGTCAATCGATTCTAATAATCTGCCCTGGCTGGCAAAGGAGATTTCTAAAAATAATTGTATTGACTATATAATCATAAAAGGAAACTTTGATAACAGCTTAACCCTTGTAAAAGGAATAAGTGTAATAGAAAAACTTCTTGATAAAGCCCCAAGATATATAAATAGAAAATTACCATTTAAGCACAGCCCATATAATTTGTATTATAAAGCGAATCACTTTTCAGGTGAATTTGAAAGTCATCAAGATAAAAATTTTAAATTTATAGAAAATATAATTAATTATAATTGGAATTTTTCTAAATTTAATTTTTCTAATAGCTATTTACCGGAGCAAGATTCTTGTATACCTAAAATAACGTTAAGATTAACAAGCTTTGAACAGATAAGATATCTGAATAAGTACCTTAAAAGGTTTAAGCAAAAGCCGGTATATGCCATAGAATTCGGAGAAATTGTAAGCACTGCGGACTTAGTAAAACAAGATTTTAATAAAATAATCAAAAAAGCAAAAAATTATTGTCAAAAAAATGATATAAAATTGCAGCTAAGCACTCCCAGAATCTTAATTGAAAGAGATTTTGACCGAAGTTATGAATACATCAAAACATTCTGCCTGGATGAACCTAATCCGGCTTCGATAGTTATAAATAATCTGGGCTATTTTAATGCTTGTATTAATGATAAAGACCTTAATGATATACCAATTGAACTGGGACAAGGCTTGTACTTGCTTAATAGTGCCTCAGTACAATGTTTACTAGATAAATATAATATTTTTACTGTTGATTTTAGTAATTTTAAATATATTAAAAATATAGAATCCTGTATCTCTCATATAAAGTACAAAATTAAAAATAAAAAGTTGACAGTAGCAGGTAATATAAGAATTCCAAGTATGGGTTTATGCCCATTAAATAAAAATGATGCTATTTTATCAAGATTATCTTGTCCTGCACCTTGTCACTCCAATAAGTACGCTATTCGAGATCCTTTTGTAAAGAAACAATTTCCGCTAACCGTCGACGGTTTTTGTAGAATGCACTTATTTAAGGCTAAAATACTGGATCTCTTTGCTGAAATTCATTTTTTAAAATCAAATATAGGAATTAATGAATTCGTAATAGACTGTAGCTGTATACCACCAAATTTAATACCAATATTACTAAACAGATTTCTATACTCGCTAAAGTCAGATAATTATGAAAGCGACAAGAGTTTTTCTACTATAAAATATTTTATAGACTTATATAAGGAAGAGCTTAATATATAAACATACAATCTCCATAACTGTAAAAACGATATTTATTTTCAATTGCTTCTTTATAAGCTTCAAAAACAAAATTTTTATCGGCAAAAGCTGATACAAGCATTAATAAAGTAGATTTTGGCAAATGGAAATTAGTTATAATTTTATCAACAACATTAAATTTATATCCCGAATAAATAAATAAGTCACTGCTATCAGCAGTTGGAATAATTTTATTATACTTTTTATAAACTGACTCCAGTGTCCTAACGGAAGTTGTACCAACAGCAACAATATTTTTACCTTGTTCTTTAGCATTATTTATTATTTTAGCTGTTTCTTCAGAGATTTCGTAAAATTCTTCCTCCATCTTGTGCTCAAGAATATTTTCTACTTTTACCGGCTTAAATGTACCTAACCCCACATTTAAAGTAATGGAGCAGACTTGTACACCTTTTTGACTAAGATTTTCTAATATATCATTAGTAAAATGTAAGCCTGCTGTAGGTGCCGCAACAGAACCCGGTGTTTGTGCATAAACTGTTTGATATCTGTTCATATCAAGTTCTTTAATTTTTTGATCACCCATTTTTCTTTCAATGTAAGGCGGTAACGGTATATTACCTACTTTTTCAAGGTTTTCATAAAAGTTACCCGAGTATAATAATTTTACTTTCCACTTATCATTTTCAGCTCTATCAATCACTTTAACACTAAATTTTTCAGTAACCTTAATTACAGTACCAGGCTTAACTCTCTTAGAGGGCTTTATTAAACATTCCCAAGATTTTTCCTGTTTTTCCTTTAGCAAAAATACTTCTATGTTTGCGCCTGTATCTTTTTGACCTGTTAATCTGGCTGGTATGACCTTGGTATTATTAATTACAAGAATATCGTTGTCTGTTAAACAGTCAACGATATTAAAAAAATTTTTATGTTCAATTATATTTTTATTTTTATTTAAAACCATCAACTTTGAGCAATCTCTTTTTTCGCAAGGGAACTGCGCAATTAATTCTTCAGGCAAGTGATAGTCAAATTCGTTTATGTGCATATTTTTTATCCAATTTACTTTATTAATTCTATTTATTGCTGCTATAATTATGAATATGAAGACTTTAAATTTATCAAAAAATCTACAAAAAAAGTTTAATCACTTACAAGATATCTTAAAAAGCTATGAAAGTGTAATTATAGGATTTTCAGGTGGCGTGGACAGCACGTTATTATCTTTTGTTACTCATAATATTTTAGCTCAAAAATCTTTAATAACTACAATAAATTCAGAATTTTATCCTGCCGTTGAACTTGAAGAAACTTTAAAAGTAGCAAATAAGCTAAATATTCCTGTTAAGGTTTTAGAATTAAAAGTTCTTAATCATTCAGATATCATAAAAAATGATAAACTACGCTGCAAATACTGCAAAACATACTTGTTTAAACAATTAACAGAATTAAAAGATAAACAAGGTCTAAACTATGTTTGCGATGGCTCTAATATGGATGATTTGAATGACTACAGGCCGGGTTTTGAGGCAATAAAAAAGTTGGGAATAAAAAGTCCTTTTATAAAAGCTAATATTAAGAAGCAAGAAATAAGAGAAATAGCACAACAACTTGATTTGCCAAATTGGGATAAGCCGTCTCAGGCATGTTTAGCTTCTCGTATACCTTATGATATTTGTATTTCTTCTGATATATTAAATCAAATAGAAGAAGCAGAAAAAATCTTATTTGATCTGGGTTATAAAACATACAGGGTTCGACAGCATAATGATATAGCACGGATAGAGCTGCACCCTGATGATTTTTCACAATTTATGCAAAGACATTATGAATTTATAGATAAAGAATTTAAAAAATTAAATTATAATTATGTTTGTTTAGACTTAAAAGGTTATATTTCGGGTAATTTAAATGGAATACTTAAAAAATCTTCTTGAAGAATATAAAAATGGTAATATTTCATTGGATAAAGCTATAAATGAGCTTAAAAATTTACCGTATAAAGAAATGGATTTTGCTAAAATTGATCATCATAGGCATTTAAGGCAAGGATTTCCGGAAGTTATTTTTTGCTCAGGCAAAACTAACGAACAAATTCTTGAAATATTAAAAGAATTAAAGAAAAAAAATAGTATTGTACTTGCAACCAGGGCAACTAAAGAAAATGCTGATTTTCTTTTACAAAAACTACATCAATGCAAATACCATGAAAAAGCTAAAATCATAAGCTACGGTGTATTTCCTAAACTTAAAACAAATAATTATGTTTGTATAATTACAGCAGGCACTGCGGATATTCCTGTAGCCGATGAATCAAGAATATTTTTAAAAGCAGCTGGCATTCAGACAAAAAAGATTTATGACTGTGGCGTAGCAGGTATTCATAGGCTATTTAGCAATATTGATGATATTTTAAATGCTTCTGCGATAATTGTCATAGCAGGAATGGAAGGCGCATTGGCAAGTATTACCGGAGGTATTGCTTCGTGCCCTGTTATTGCTGTTCCTACAAGTATTGGCTATGGTGCTAGTTTTGGTGGAGTTTCCGCCTTGCTTGGAATGCTAAACAGTTGTGCACCTACTGTATCTGTTGTGAACATTGACAATGGATTTGGTGCTGCCTATTCTGCTTCTATGATAGTGAAACAATCTGAAAGATAAATTAACTAATATAACTTTTGGCATGTGTCTTCGGTTTTTGCTGCTTTGTTTTCCAACTCAAAACACTTTAAAGCTTTGTGACAAAATTTAATCCGATATAGTTATTATCTATTTATACTAAAATGCGATCAATATATATCTTTTTTAATCTTCTAAAGCTTTAATGTTTAGAATTTTAAATTTATTCAGATTTCCAAAAAAGCTTTACTTGAATGTCCTACTTGAAAATAGTTCACCCCAAAAAAATAAATCCTAAACTTTTAAAAAAAAGACATTATCTTTTTTTTTATTTAAAAGAATAATGTCTAACAAATTATCTATTTTCTATCTATTTTAGCTAAGTTATAAATCTTTCAATTATTATTTATGCTTTAATTGCTAAAAAATTATCTAATTCCGCAGTCGTAGGCAAAGCCGACATTGCACCAGGCTTGGTTGTAGCAAAAGCACCCATTGCATTTGCAGATGTTAGAATTTTTTGTAATCTTTCTGCTGTCAATGTTTCAAGGATATTAGCCAAGTTACCATTTTGACCGTTATTTTGACTTAAGAAATCATGTAAGCCACCGAGCAATCCTGCAACAAACGCATCGCCGGCGCCAGTCATCTCTACAGAGTCTACTTTAAACGGCTTTACAAAGCCTTTGCCGTTTCTGTTTATAAAGTATGAACCATCCGGCCCCATTGTAACAACAAGTAATTTAATATTGTCATAAGTATCAAACACTTTTTGAGCAGCAGCTTCGATATTATCTTTAATGTCAGTTACTAAATCAATTTCATCATCGCTAAGTTTTAATATATCAACTTTTTTGATAGTTTCTTTTATAACTTCCATTGCTGTATCAATATCCGGCCATAAAGCCATTCTTAAATTAGGATCATAAACTTTTAAATATTTGGAATTATTTGAACCTAAGGACTGTAAAACCTTTGCAATTGTATTTCTTGTTAATTCCTGAGATTGTAATAGAGAACCAAAGTAAATCATTGAAGAATTTTTGAGATTATTCATATCTATCATATTGAAATCTATCATAACATCAGCGCAGCTTTCATTGCTAAAACCTTTGAAAACTCTGTTTCCATTTTCATCGGTTAAAACATAAGCACTTCTGGTATTGGATTTTGGCACATCCGGCGCAGCAGAAACATCCACACCAAATTGTGTTAAATAAGATTTTAACCAGCCGCCAAATAAGTCTGTTGAAAAACCGCCTAGAAACTGAACCGGCTTGTTTACTTTAGCTAAAGCAACTGCAACGTTTGCAGGTGCACCACCCGGAGCCTTGATAAAATCATTAGCCTTATCCAAATCAAGAGTTCTCTCCAAACATGTCCAATCAATAAGAACTTCACCAATACAGGTTATTTTATTCAATTTCATCTGTCCCTCCATCATTAAAAGATAATATTATAATTATTTTTTTATTATACAATAAACATTATTTAAGTTGCTGAAATTTATTTTCTTTTGATTTGGGTTTTATTTTTGACTTTTTAAAAACATAAAAATCCTTAAATAAATTAACATCCTTTAGCTCACCTTTAACACAATCTCTTAATGATGTAGAGAAAATAATATGATATCCTTTAGACACTTCATGTACTTTTTCTTTGTTGGAATCAGGATCTAAGCTTAATAAGAATTTACTGTTTAGTTTTTGTCCTAATTTATGGGCACCTTTAAATACATACGGAAGAACTTTATTGTTTAACATAGGTGCTACAATTGTAAGAGCCATTACCGAACCAAAGAAACTTCCAAGAGCTTTAGAGCCTGATATTACATCAGGTATTTTTATTCCCTTTTGTCTTTCACATTCTTTAACTTTTTTAAATGTATTAAATAGCTCAAATTGTTTTTTAGCCTTAGGATAATAATCTTTTCTTTTATTAATAAAAGCTTTCCCAGCGTTATATCCAACCCATTCAAATACTGTTGACAAGCCCAGGTGTGAACACATGTTAAATACTTGTTGCATTGCTTCTCTTGTTGCACCATATTTCTTTTGGTCTTCAGGGATTTCTTTATTTGTTAGTATGTAAAATGGCCTTAATATCAAGTTGTTAAGAATTAGCATAGTAATAGCATGTTTTTTAATATCTGGGCTGGAACCAATTTCTATAGCTGCTTTTTGCAAACCACTAAAAATATTTCCTTTAAATGCAACTGTATTTTGTTTCCCATATTGCTTATACTGTAAGTTTGGTTTTGACTTGTTAATTGAATACATAGAACCGTCCATAGCACTATACCCTTAAATTGCCGTTTTTATAACTATTTAAGTTCGGCCTGGTTAAATTCCCTGAAAAACTTACATTAGCCGTTAACGGAAATTTTTTTTCAAGAGGTTTGCTTAATGATGCAATATTTGTTTTAGAAGAAAAGCTTAAGTCTAGTTTTTTGCCTTCACTATTAATATCTTTTTTACACTTGTTTTTATTTAATTGCTTATTAGCTATTGTTACAAATATCCTTGCAACGGCAGGTATAATAAAGTCTGCAATAGCAATACCAAATACATTTGATAAACCTTTTGTAGCTTTGAGAGCTTTTTCGCTGACAGTTGTATTTTTACGCTCTGCCATTTTTTTTACAAAGTTTGTAGCTATTCTTTCGCAGGTTGAAGGTACTACAAAGCAGAAAGGAGCAGCAGTAAGCTCTGTCATGAATTCACATAATGCTGCAAAATTTTTTCTCTCCGGTTTTTCATTTTTGTTTGACATTGTTATTGTAGGCTTTATAAATGCGTTTATAAGGCACATACTAACAGCTGTCCATTTAGGTGGAATTTTGCTAAATCCTTCTAAAAAATGCGCTTCTGTTTGATAATTATTAGGCATAAAAAAATCCTTTAAAGACAGACTTTAAATAACAGACAAATAAGGCATTTAACCTGGCGAGAATTATTGATTAGATTGTCAACTAGCTTAAACGACGGATTTAAATTAAATTTATCAGAAAAATCTTTTGTTTTTTTACTAATAAACTAACTTTAAGTATTATTTTTTTTGTCAATTATAGAAAAACAATAAAGCTGTAATGTTGATAGTTTAATTAAGTAATTTTAACAAAACTTTACGCTTTTATTATGCTTATTGATATTAATTATAAAATAAAAAATTAAGTAGGTGGTAAAAAGTTTTCACCTTTTATTCCTTACTTGGTTATTACCCGGCTAAAGCTAAAAATATTATAAAAAATTAGGCTGCCCCGTAGCGGAGCAGCTTTATTTTTTGTATAAATTATGCGGGCATAACAAAACCCGTACTTTTAGCCTTAAAGAGAGTTAAAAAAATATTCAATTGTATGTTGGTTTGAAAATTAAAAAGAATTAAGACAATGATAATTTTGCACCGCAAAAGGGTATAAACAGGCACACTTATCCTGGGTGACAGTCGTCACCTTTCTTATGTCATCGGCATAAGCTTTGATACAACTTAAATCTAATCGAAATATCAGAACTCGATAAATCACTAACTTATGCGCTATGGGAAAAATGTGCTGTTTTGAAATTAAGTTTTGCGTGGCT
>JANQHM010000053.1 GCA_028282645.1 Candidatus Gastranaerophilales bacterium | reverse complement strand
CTAATAGTATTTTGGCTCATTTAAGTGTTTTTTTCAAAACAACTATTTTTTCAAACACTGACTATTTTTAATTTTTAGCTAGAATTAATTTGCCCTGGTTTTTTTATGATAAAAATTCTTTAAGGGATAACCAAAAAGAATTTTTGAACATTTATTTATTTTTTTAATAATTTGCTAATAAATTTAATAAACTAAATAATTTAACAATAACAGACGAATTCTCATTATCTTCATTGCAAATTTTTCCAGGCTCTATTGCATTTTGCCCAATAAATTTTACATACTGCAACCCGGAGGCTATTTCTTGAGGTATTCCTCTCATTACGATCAAGTTGGCAATATCATAATCTAAATTTTCACCGGTACCTCCCATTTGAATAATTAAATCCTTGATCGCTAATCTTAATAAAGCAGCAGCTGACCTGGGTGAATATACCGCAACATTTTGGGCTTCTTCATAAACATCTTTAATTTCCTTAGGCAACCTGGAATTTGGTAAAGGTGCACTATTATGTAATGGGCTACTCATTATCGCTATCCACTCTTCAATTACTAAACATGATTATAATAACATATAATTTTTAATTCATTTTATTAAAATATATATTTGCGAGCAACTCTACAGGCTGATAAACGGGCATTTTCCTATTACACAAAGACAATCCCTGGCTAAGCCCTATTTTACAAGAAGGGCAAGAAGTTGTAACAATATTAGCTTTTGTATTTAAAATATTTTCAGCTTTTCTTTTAGATATAGATTGAGAAATACCTGGTTTAGAAAGAAAATATAAGCCGGATGCACCACAGCACCTGTCAGCATTTTTCATCTCCTCAAACTTAATACCCGGCAATAAAGATAAAAATTTTCTTGGTTCTTTATCTACTTTTTGGGAACGCTTTAGATGGCAAGGATCATGATAAGTAACAATTTTATTATCTTCAACATTATCCGGCAGAAAAATATCAAACTGAACTAAAAATTTATAAATATTCATATTCTTTTGAGCTAATAATAGTGCTTTTTCTTTATACTCCCCCTCTAAATACTCGGGATAAATATCCCACACCATACCGCAAGTTGCACAATCCGTTATTAAATAATCAATTTGCTCCAAATCAATTTGACCAATATTATGTTTTGCCAGGCTAATGAAAGATTGCATATCGCCAATACCTCTTGCCGGGATGCCGCAACAGGCAAAATTCGGACTTATATCAAGATCTATTCCATTTTTTTCACAAACCATTACAGTTGCATTTTTTACACTGGCATTAAAGTAATTATTTATACATCCGGGAAAATAAACAGCATTAATTTCTTTCTTATCACCAACCGGTGATAATTTTTTATACTTTATATATTCTTGTGTTTGGCTATTCACAATATTACTGATTAAATTAAATTGAGAAGATAATCCGCCAAGCTGATCAAACCAAAAAGGTCCCTGTAAAGCCCTATATATAAAGGCAGAAAAGCCAAGCCCCTTTAAAATCATATTAGAATTAAAGGCTTTAACAATAGACTTTTTTATTGCGGAAATATCTCCATGCTCATAAAAATAACTGCGCGCGGCCAGAATTATTTCTTCTGCACTAATTCCACTGGGGCAAAAGTCAAAACATGCCTTGCAAGTAGTACAATAATCAAGATATTTTGCAAGCTTCTTCAATGGTATTTTATTATTCAATGCCCCGTGCAACAATGTAAAAAAGCCTCTTGACAAGGTTGCTTCATTACCGGTTTCTTCGTACACAGGACAAGCAGCCAGACATATTCCGCACTTGGAACATTTATAAATATCTTCAGAATAATTTTCCAATTTTTTCATCTTTTTTCATCTTCTTAGTCTGCTTTCACTCTACTCATAGGTGATGGTCATCACCTTTCTTATGTCATCACTGTAAGCTTTTGATATAACTTAAGTTTACTTGTAAGCATCAGTACTCGATTGACCACTACCTTTTATTTTATCAAAATTTTTCCGGGATTTAAAATATCATCAGGGTCAAAACTGTTTTTTATAAGCTTCATATACTCAAGCACCTCATTAGAAGCTACTTTATTCATAAATTTTGCTTTAGACATCCCAATGCCATGCTCACCTGATAAAGTACCTCCCAATTCAATTGCCGCATCAAAAAGCTCTTCTATAGCTTTTTCCAATCGCTCATGTTCTTCATGATCTCTTAAATCCAAAGAAAAATTAGGATGCAAATTTCCATCACCGGCATGTCCCATAGTACAAACATTTAAGTTATATTTATCGGCAGTTTTTCTAATAGCTTTAACCATTTGAGGAATTTTATTCCTGGGTACAACAGCATCTTCAGTTATAACATTAGGCTTCATTCTGGCGACTGCGCCAAATGCAGAACGCCTTGCAAACCAAATCTCATCGGCTTCTTTTTTATCTTTAGCAA
Source organism: Candidatus Gastranaerophilales bacterium (assembly GCA_028282645.1). Classification (GTDB taxonomy): domain Bacteria; phylum Cyanobacteriota; class Vampirovibrionia; order Gastranaerophilales; family JANQFW01; genus JANQFW01. Next base: position 6,037 of record JANQHM010000053.1, on the reverse strand, counting down.
TTCTAACGTCTTTTGCATTATTCTTATAACAAATTTCTTCAATTTGTTTAGCCTGTACAAAAATTGTATCGGCAATACCATCAATTTCAATAACTAAAGCCGCATCATAATGCGTAGGCAGTCCCGTTGGATGGAATTGCTCAACGGTATCCATAGTCTTTTGATCCATCAAATCAAGAGTTGAAGGAGTAATTTTATGAGAAATTATATCAGTAACAGCGGTAGCAGCATCGTCAATAGAATCAAAAAATACTAATAACACTTGTTTAGATTCAGGTAAGGGTATTAACTTTAAAGTCACCCTTGTTACAATCCCAAGAGTACCCTCAGATCCTACAAATAACTGTGATAAATTATAACCGGTTACGTTTTTAACTGTATTACCGCCAATATTAATGATTTTACCTTTAGCGGTAACCACTTCCAGCCCTAAAACATAATCTTTAGTACCTCCATATTTAAAGCATCTTGGCCCGCTGGAAGATAAAGCTACACTACCGCCAATTGTAGAGACTTTTAAATTAGACGGGTCAGGAGGATAAAATAAACCCAGCTTTTCAACTTCCTGCTGAAGTTTTTCAACAACAACACCCGCTTCAGCAACGCAGGTAAGATTATCTTTATCTATAGATATAATTTTATTTAGTTTAGATGTATGAAGCACAATACCACTTTTCAGAGGAATACAACCACCACACAAGTTTGTGCCCGCTCCTCGTGTTATAACCGGTATTTTATATTTATTAGCTATTTTCATTATTTGAGCAACCTGCTCAGTATTTTCAGGGAGAACAACAACATCGGGTAAATAAAGCTTTTCGCCAATGGCAGTAGCATCATACGCATAGCAAAAACGCTCTTCATACTCTGTCAGTATATTATTTTTCTTATCCAAGACCAATTTTAACTCAGATATAACCTTATCAATAGAAATAGAATTTGATATTGTCATTTTATCGACTCTTCCTTACTTCAGCGTAAAATCCTCAATTATATTTTACTCTAAAACAGAAAAATTTTAACATTTTTGTTGCTCCTGCAATGCTATTTACCAGCACTGCTTATGTTTAGGTATGTTTATACCGATACAAGCATTTACCCCATTTTGAATAAAAAAAATACATAAAAATAGAATTAAAAGTTTAAGTTTGAATTTAATAATTAAAATGACAATACATGTTTATACTATTCAATTTTCATAATAAAAGAAAATTTTTTTCTTTGAAACAGTATATACTAAATCAATTTTCTATATATTGCCAGAAACAATTTTTAAATTCAAGTTCATACTCTTATTTTTTCTATAGAATTTTAAATAATCAAGTCTATCTAAAATATAAGGAATATTTGTAGATTGTGGCTTTAATTCCATATATTTTCTATAGTAACGTAATGATCGGCTTGAGCGTCCTGTTTTTTCGTATGCAATTGCTATGCCAAGGTGCGCCCTTGTAAATTCAGGATTAATTTTCAATAATGATTTAAAAATTTTTATTGCATCTGTAAATAATTCTTTTTTCATATATAAGCCGGCAAGATTATTATAAGCAGCTGTATATGAAGGATCATAAGCTATTATTTCTTTATAAATCAGTTCCGCTTTTGATAATTCGATATTTAACTCATAAGAAATACCAAGGTTAAATATTGCATCAGTAAAATTAGGATCTAATTTAATTGCTATTATAAGATACTTTTGAGCTTTGCAAAAGCAATTTTCCATTGTATAACAAATTCCTAATTCATAATAAATATGCTTATCAAAAGAGTTTAAGTTTTTTGCAGTTTTAAACGACTCTATTGCACATTTTATATAACCAACTTGCTTATAGGCAAAACCTAAGCCTTTGTATGCATCAATATTAAATTCATCATAAGTTAATGCCGTTAGATATTCATCTATAGCTTCAAAAAATCTGTTTTTAATCATCAAAGCATCGCCTTTTATACAATGGTCATATGATTTAATTTTTTCGGTTTTTGGCAAAATGCACTTATTATAATTCATAAATTTACCTGCCATAGAATCGTTTACATTAATTCCCATGCCAATATATACCCTTTCATAGCCCAACTGATCCGGTATGCTTAAATCTATCCCCAGTTTACTTTTTTATTATAGATGTTCTAGATTAAATTTCAGATTACTCTTTGGAATGAGCTTATAAAGTAAAATTGGCCATTTAACTTTTTAACGCTCCTGTTTTGCAATTCAGAGAATAGGTTATTTTATTAGCTTTTACCTGATTCCTGATTAAAGAATCTGAAAAGTATTTTTATAAGTTTAGTATATAGCCTCTTGGAACTAAGCCTTTCAATTATTATTTTAACGTTTTGCCCATAAAATAAAATCGACCAGCTGATTTAATTTTGGGTTAATATTCCGGTTCAAAATTAAATTTTAGATTGCTATTTAGAATGAGCTTCACAATTCAGAGAATAGTCTATTTTGGTGATGGTCATCACCTTTCTTATGTCATCGCTGTAAGCTTTTGATATAACTTAAGCTTACTTGTAAGCATCAATACTCAACTGACCACTACCGTTTATTTTATTAGATTTAACACGATTAAATAATCTGAAAAGTATTTTAAAGCTAGTATAGTGGAATTAAAAGCTGTTCTTTTAAAACATTCACAATTCTTTCAGCCGCTAAACCATCGCCGTAGGGATTAACAGCCTTTGCCATTTTTTCGTATTCATAATCAGAATCCAGCAACAATTGAGTATTCTTTACAATTTTATCGGTATTAGATCCTGCCAATTTAACGGTTCCGGATTCTATTGCTTCAGGACGCTCGGTTGTATCTCTTAATACAAGTACAGGCTTGCCCAAAGACGGTGCTTCCTCCTGTACGCCACCGGAGTCTGTAAGTATTATATAACTTGACTTCATTAGGTTTACAAACGGCACGTAATTTAAAGGATCAATTAAAAGAACTCTGTCAGTATTGTTTAATTCAGAGTAAACAGTGCTTTGCACATTCGGATTTTTATGGACAGGATAAACTACTTGGATATCTTTGTTTTGTTCAACTAATACCTTTACGGCCTTACAAATATTGTGCAAAGGCTCACCAAAGTTTTCGCGCCTGTGAGATGTAAGCAGAATAGTTTTAAGGCCAGGATTTAAACCCAGTTGAGCTAAATTATAAGCGTGATTATCCACTGTATGGATAAGTGCATCTATTACAGTGTTGCCGGTTTTATGAATACCGTTTGTAATGCCTGATTTTTGCAGATTTTCAACAGCTCTGTCCGTTGGTGCAAAGTAAAAGCTCGAAAGTGCATCGGTTATAACTCTGTTAATTTCTTCGGGAAATGGATAATACCTGTTAAAAGTCCTTAATCCAGCTTCCACATGTCCAATAGGGGTTTTTGAGTAAAAAGCACTAAGGCTTGCAGCAAACGTTGTAGTTGTATCGCCATGAACCAGAACAATATCAGGATTGATATTTTGATAAATATCTTTCATTTTTAATAATACATCAGAAGTTAAACTCCATAAATCCTGATTATGTTTCATTATATCCAGATCAATATCAGGTTTTATATTAAATAATTCCAAAACCTGGTCAAGCATTTCCCTATGCTGTGCAGTAACACATATTATAGAAATAAACAAGTCACTTTGTTGCTGTAACTTCATTATGACAGGAGCCATTTTTATGGCTTCGGGCCTGGTACCAAAAACAGATAAGACTTTAAGCTTTTGCATTTGTTTACACCTCAGCTTGTTCCTTTATTTTAAATTGAGCATTATAAAGTGTTTGATAAAATCCTTCCGGAATTTGCATTAAATTATCGTGAGAGCCAACTTCTACAATTTTACCGCTGTTTATAACCGCAATTCTGTCAGCGTTTTTAATTGTAGATAGCCTGTGAGCTATTACAAACACTGTCCTGTTTTGCATTAGTGCATCAATTGCCTTTTGTACAACAAGTTCTGACTTATTATCCAATGCACTGGTTGCTTCATCCAATATCACAATAGGAGCATTTTTCAAGAAAGCTCTGGCTATTGCTATACGTTGTTTTTGCCCTCCGGACAATAAAACGCCTCTTTCTCCTATCCAGGCCTCTATTCCTTTATCCAGGCCATTTGTAAATTCCTTTAAAAATGCATTTTCTATAGCCTGTTGCAGCTCTTCTTCTGTAGCATTCGGGCTTCCTATAAGGATATTATCTCTTATAGTGCCTTCAAAAAGGAAATTATCCTGAAATACTACAGAAATATTATCTCTTAGGTCTTCCAGTCTGATATCTCTAATATCAATGGCATCTATAGTTATTTTTCCTTCTTTAATATCATAAAATCGAGGTAAAAGATTTACTATCGTAGATTTACCCCCGCCGGAGTTACCTACAAACGCTATAGTTTCCCCCTGCTGAACCTCTAAATTAATATTTTTAAGAACCGGTATGCCTTGCTCATACTCAAACCAGACATTTTCAAATTTAATCTTATTTTGAAATTTACCGAATTCAATCGGGTTTTCTTTACTTTTAATAGAAGGTGTATAATCCAGAATTTTAAAAACCCTTTCCATTGCAAGTAATGAAGCTTTAAAATCAATATAATTATTACCAAAGCTTTTTACCGGAGTATAAAGAAGTACAAGAGCAGCTGTAAAAGAAACAAAATTACCGCTTGAAATCTGTTTGGTAAGTATTAAGTGCCCGCCAATGCCTATTACTGATGCAATACCCAACGATGCAATAAGATACATAAAAGGCGTAAGCAAAGAAGATACCTGTACTTGCTTTATGCCTAAATAAAATGTTTCTTTTAATATCTTTGAAAAATTTTCTTGCCTGTTATTAAACAGGTTATAGCTTTTTATAATTTTATTTCCGCCAAAAGCCTCATTATAATAAGTATTTAATCTGCCCGTTACATCTACGCTTTTACGTGATATATAACTTATCTTTTTTCTTACTTTAGACATAGGGATAATTGCAAAACAAAGCACCCCTACCGCCAAAATACATAACTGCCAAGAATTATAAAACAACACACATACTAAAAAAAATGCAGAGCAAGACTTTGTAATAAGCAGTTTTATTTGCGCCAGCAACTTATCGGTTGCAATGCTTGCGTCATGAGAAAATCTGGATATTATCAACCCCGAGGACTTGCTGTCAAAAAATGCAGACTCCATATTAAGAAGCTTATTGTACATACTTTGCATCAATTTTATTTTGGTCCTGGCCCCTGCCCAAGCTATTAAATAACCTGACATATATATAAAAAAGCCCAGTACTAAAGTAAATCCTATTATTAAATAAGGTATATAAGAAGATATTTGCAAGTTTTTTTCCACAAGGACACTATCCATATACGGCTTTAATGCCATAGAAACAGTTGCCTCAAATCCGCCTATCGGTATGGCAAATAAAAATCCCAATATGGCTCTTGGCAAGTATGGCTTTAAATACGGAAATATTTTTTTATATAATGTTTTTATATCAGAATTATCATCATTTTTATCAAGTGCTTCATATTTGTTCTGCATCTTTATACCTTTTATATTATATTGATCATCTTAAGCTTGACTTTATCTTTAGTATAAAAAAAACATGAAATTAAATACAAGTGGCTAAGCCACATTCTCTTCAACTAAAAAAACAACGATAAATTCCCCTTTGCGTGGCAAAAGTTATCGCTGTCATAAATTATTTTAGTTTTCAAACCCAAAATCCGCTAATAATGGGGCTTTTTCTTGTTTAATTCTTCTTTTTTACTATAACTTCTATCAATAGTTATGTCTATTATATTATCATTTGCAATATTATATTCATTTTTAATAATATTTTCTTTTTTATTATCTTCTACGAAAATAGTAGTATCACCTGCTGACGCAGTATCAGCCACCTTCGCCTCTTCCGCGGGTATTTCCTTTAATTCTTTAAAAACAGTTAAATTCACCAGCTTGGGGTTACTGCTGACTTTTATTAACTTAAATTCTCCCTGCCTGATTTTTTTACATTTGTAAATTGACATAGCCTCCAGGGTTAGCTGTTTAGCTTCTTCTTT
>JANQHM010000005.1 GCA_028282645.1 Candidatus Gastranaerophilales bacterium | reverse complement strand
CTAATAGTATTTTGGCTCATTTAAGTGTTTTTTTCAAAACAACTATTTTTTCAAACACTGACTATTTTTAATTTTTAGCTAGAATTAATTTGCCCTGATCTTATTCTGCTGACAGCTGCGAGATAATCCAGCTAAGGCTAAGTACTATCTTTATGCCACAAAGCAAAGCCTAATGGTATCCTAAAATCCTTCCCTGCAATGGCCTTAAAAATTTGACTGCCTAAATTTCTGTATCATCTATCAAACTCAGGAAATATCAAAATTCGATAATAGATAGTTATACAATTTAAAATATTCAAATAGGTAATTTTAATATTTTTAGAAAAAAATAAAATATAAATCAGGCAGGATATAAACGTTCTTTTCTTTGATAAAGAAAAGAAGTAAGTAGGCAGTACTTAAATACTTTTTGGTTATTACACCTTATAAAAATTAAATATTGACAACTCAATAAGGGTGTCATAACATTACAATAGAATAAATTTTCGAGGCGACATGGCCAAGTGGTAAGGCAGGAGTCTGCAAAACTCTTATTCCCCAGTTCGAATCTGGGTGTCGCCTTTTTTATATGGGCAATTGGCGCAGTTGGTAGCGCACTTGATCGACATTCAAGTGGTCGCGTGTTCGAGTCACGCATTGCCCACCATTATTTATAAGGCTTTCGAGGGATCGGAAGTTTTTGTTTATAAAAATATTACCTTTATAATTAGAAAAACTTATATGACAAAACAAAAGAAATATACAAAACAATTCTTACTTGATAATCCCAAAGAATTTGATATTTATATGAATGAAATTGACCAAGGGTTAGCTTTGAAAGATGTACAGATTCCTAATCGACCTTTAATTGCAATTTCAGAAATAGGAAAAGAGCTTAACAAGCTGAAACTTTAGGAATAAAAAATATTTCCTTAGATTTAATTAATAAAATACAATGTTTACCAGGAGTTCGATATGGAGATATAAATGTTTCTTTAGAAGAAGCTGTAGATGCACAACAAGCTTCTATTGAACTTTGTTATATCATAGCTTCAAATCTAAATTAATATAAAAATGAAATAAAATTATAAACTCCAAGGGTTATCAATCCCATTCACAAAATTTTTAAATTGATGCTTTTTATCGTATAAAAATTTGTTAGCAAAGCCGCATTTTTACAAACATGTTCAAGACCTTCAATTTTATATTGTCGTTTTTGAGGAATTTTCTTTTTTGATAAAGGCGGAGGGGAAATATTAATTTTTACTTTATAATAATGATATGAAAATATTATTTAAATTTTTAATTTTAAAAATAATATCTTGCTCAATAATAACAGTTGTTTTTAGTTTTTGCTTAGCAGCGATTGTTTTGACGAATAATTATGACTGGCAAATATTGTTTTAAATAATTTTTTCCATTTTTGAATTAACTCTTGTCTTGAAAGTTGTTTAAGCTCTTCTATCATGCTTTTATCCTTTTTATAGCTGTTACAGTTATATTAATCACTCTCTTTGTTTGATTAATCAAGTCTTTCTATGAAATACGTTCTAAAGCTTATCATCTATAATTAGATTTAAAGCCTGTTCTCTTGTG
>JANQHM010000253.1 GCA_028282645.1 Candidatus Gastranaerophilales bacterium | reverse complement strand
TAATAGTATTTTGGCTCATTTAAGTGTTTTTTTCAAAACAACTATTTTTTCAAACACTGACTATTTTTAATTTTTAGCTAGAATTAATTTGCCCTGGGTGTGGGGCAGCTTTATTTTTTATAATATTTTTCGCTAATATTGCCTAAAGTTCTTGATAATAATAAAATAGCAATATTGAATTCGCTAAATATCAGGCTATCCTATTCTAAAATTTTAAATAGCCATTTTGTTAAGCTATTAACTTGATTATAAAAAGGCTTTTGGCTGTTTTGTAAAAAATAATAATAAAAAATAATACAAAAGTATAAAAAAATAAACTAGTCAAATTTTAAAACATATAATATTATATTAAAATAATATATCTGTCATATACGCGTTTAAAATAATAAGTTCATTAGTAATACTAAATTTAATTATTGGGTAGTATAAATAGATGAGAAAAAAAAAATAAATAAATGTTAAAATTTATAATGCATATATAGAAGTTCTTTTTGGATTCGCGTGAGCCATTAAAGGAGTAGTTACCTAAATGTTAGACGAATTAATAAAAGATGGTCAAAAAGAAGTACAAATGATCGTATTTAAGCTGGGTCAAGAGGAATATTCCGTTCCTATCAAAACTATTCAAGAAATTATAATGCCCCAGCAATACACAAGAATACCCAGCTCTCCAACGTTTGTAGAAGGAGTAATAAACCTCAGGGGGCATATAATACCCATTATCAACGGTAGAAAAAAATTTAATATGAAAACAGAAGAATCCGAAGCTGCTGAAAAAAACAGAAGAATTATGGTTGTAGAAGTTGACAAAGAAGCGGTAGGTCTAATTGTTGATTCTGTAACAGAAGTAATTTATCTGGATGTAGAAAATATTGAACCTCCACCTATAGAATTAGAAGACGATTCTGATTTTTTATGGGGTGTAGGTAAGCATGAAGATAGATTATTAATTTTATTAAATCCTGATAAGTTATTATCATTAAATAATCAGACAATATTCTCTGATTTTGCCTCAATATCAGACAATATTAAACAAGCTGTCTAGCTATCAAAAAATTCTAAAGTAAGTATGAAAACATAAATTTAATTATTTTATTTTCTAAAATTTTAATCTTTGAATCACTGCCTTTGAAATTTTGAATTAAAATTGCAAAGATGTATTTGTTATTGCTTTTTGTGTATATATATCCTGCAATGCCACTTACTCCGGCTAAGGTACCGGTTTTTACGAACAATCTGCCTTTTAAATACGGATATCTCCTTCTAATTGTACTGTTTTTATCTCCAGGCCTTGCCAAAGACATTTTATAAGCTTTAAAATTTTTTATTTTTTGTAATTTAAATAAAGCCTCTGTCATCCAATTTGTTGTTAGCAGGTCATTATGAGATACGCCGCTGGCATCAAAAATCGCAATATCATCAGTGCTTGCACCTATACTATTGTAGAATTTTTTGAACAGTTTTATTGCATCATCAGTAGTTCCTGTTTTATTAAAAGCTTTGGCTGCTGCCATTTTAAAAAGAATTTCCGCCCCAAGATTGTAACTGACTTTGTTTGTATAAGATATTTCGTCTGCTAGTTTTTTATTATGCGAACAGATTAATTCTGCATCCTTAGGGACCTTATCCTCTTCAATACGGCCGCTAAATTTTATTTTATTTTGTTTTAAAGTCTGTTGTAACCTGTATACAAAATAATTATAAGGTGTTCCCACTGGCAGCATTACGGATACTTTTTTGTTTATAGGGCCTTCCACAAAAACAGTATCATTGTCTATCCAGGTTTTTCTTTGTACTGAAACATCATGGGCCATTGATGTTATTGCGTTATTAATAATTTTAACCGGATAATATTTATTTATTTGTATTTTAGGCTTGTTTCCCGGCGTAGTGGGGATGACTTTTACGTTTATTAAATTTTTATCAAGGTTGTAGGCATTGAATTTAGGCATAAATTTATTATTTTCATCATCCCACATCCATCCTATACCCCATGGAACATTATCTATTTTTGAAGAGTCAATAATTATATCACCGTTTATATTTTTTCCGTATTTTTGGGAAAACTCTCTGAATAAAGCGTTTAAGTTGCCACTGGTCAGGAGCGGATCACCGCTTAACTTTATAAAAATATTTTTAGAGTTTTTATCTTTATAAATTTGTGTACTGATGGTATAATCTTTTCCTAATGTATCAAGCACTACTGCGGTTGAAAAAGCTTTTAATATTGACGCAGGATGCAATAATTTATCTGCAAATCTTTCGTAGATGATTTTACCGCTATTTGCATCTCTGACAGAAACTGATATAAGAGATTGTTTATCTATATTACTATTTTTTATTAATTTATCAAGATTGTTTTTAAATTTAATTTTTGTAAAACCACAACATAAAACACTAATTAAAAAACATAATATTATTAAATTTTTAAAATTGTTCATTTGTCCTTTTTTCCCCTGATTACAGCTTGTTTTTTATATTTTCTTTTTTCTATATTATATTTTTATAAAAAAGAATAAACAATATATAAACTTGACAAAAGATAAAATAATTGGTATATTGGTACCAGTTAGTTATTTACTCAAACAAATTTAACTAGGAGTATTATAGCAAATTAATTATGAGTAATATTTTAAAAATTTCAGAGGCATCATCAATTGCACTACACGCGATGATTTTTATAGCCGGAAATGAAAATAAACTTGTGTCGGTAAAAGATATTTCAGGCAAGCTTGATGTGTCTGCAAATCATTTGTCTAAAGTTTTGCAAAGGCTGGTAAAAGCGGAGCTCGTTGTTTCGATAAAAGGATATGGTGGCGGATTTAAACTTGCAAAACCAGCTGATAGTATTAATTTCCTTGAAATATACGAGGCAATTGATGGAAAATTCAAACCTTCGCCGTGTCTTTTAAACAGGCCAAACAGTTGTGAAAACAGTTGTTGCATAATGGGAGATTTATTAAAATCTATAAACACGCAAGTTGAAGATTATTTTAATAAAACTAAATTAACTGACTTTATTAAATAAAATAGTATTTTAAAAAACGGAAATAAATAGTATTAAAGGAGAAATCAAAGATGAATATGTTTTGTTATCAATGTGAACAAACTTCTAAAGGAACAGGTTGTGTAAATATTGGTATTTGCGGTAAAAAACCTGATGCGGCTAAATTGCAGGATGATATAGTAGCAAAAGCTAAAGAGCTTGCTTTTTATCTAAATAAAAATGCACAATACGGCAATGTCTGCACAAGTTCTTCAAAGATTTTAGTAGAAGCCTTTTACTCAACTGTAACTAATGTAAGCTTTGACACTAAAGTATTAGACAAGCACATTAGTGAGTTAAATACCCATATTAAAAAGCAAAAAGATTTATATCTCGATCTGTCAAAGCAAAAAGGCGTTCAAGCAGAAGCTTATATAACAAAATTATCTGTGGCAATTGATGAGCGTAAAAAAGTCCTGGGTGAAGATGTTGTATCACTTCAAGAAATCATTACTTACGGCTTAAAAGGAACAGCTGCATATTTTGCTAATGTTGTTGTAGTCGGCAAAGTAAATGATGAGTTATTAAAACAGTTTTTTGAAATAGTAGACTTTTTAAACAAAGAAAACCCGACGGTTGAGGAGCTTGTAAGCTATGCTATGAAAACCGGTGAGCTTAACTTTAAAGCTATGGAATTGCTTGACGGAGCGCACACCAGTACTTTTGGTCATCCTGAGCCGACTCAAGTAAAAGTAACTGCAATAAAAGGCAAGGCTATACTTGTTTCCGGGCATGATTTAAAAACTCTTGACGAAATTCTAAAACAAACTGAAGGCAAAGGTATTAATGTTTACACACATGGTGAAATGTTACCTTGCTTAGCATATCCTGAACTAAAAAAATACACTCATTTTGTGGGCAACTATGGCGGAGCTTGGCAGGATCAGAAAAAGGAATTCAATGAATTTCCGGGTTCAATAATTATGACAACAAATTGTATTCAAAATCCTGTAGGTTATGATGACAGAATCTTTACAACAGGTGTTGTTTCATGGCCGGGTGTACAACATATTGCTAATAATGACTTTACACTGGCGATTGAAAAAGCCTTATCCTTAAAAGGCTTTACAGAGGATCAAGAAGAAAAAACCATAACCATAGGCTTTGCTCACAATGCGGTTTTATCAGCCGCTGATAAAGTAGTTGATCTGGTAAAGCAAGGAAAAATCAAGCATTTTTTCTTAATAGGAGGATGCGATGGTGCTAAATCAGGCAGAAATTATTTCACAGACCTAGCAGTATCAGTACCAAAAGACAGTATTATCCTAACCTTAGCTTGCGGCAAATTCAGATTTAATAAAATGGAGTTTGGTGATATAGAAGGAATTCCAAGATTATTGGATATAGGCCAATGTAATGATGCTTATTCTGCAATAAAAATTGCCGTTGCATTAGCAGAAGTATTTGATACTGATGTTAACAGCTTGCCATTATCAATGATTTTATCCTGGTATGAGCAAAAAGCAGTCGCGATATTACTTACATTGCTTCATCTCGGAGTCAAAAATATAAGGCTTGGACCTTCATTGCCTGCATTTATAACTCCAAATGTTTTAAACTTCTTAGTTGAAAAATTTGAAATAAAGCCTATAACTACAGCTGAACAAGATTTAAAGTCAATATTAGGTCAAACAGTATAAATGATTAAATAAATATTAAATAAACCAAACAAGATAGCAAAAGTAAGCTATCATGAATTTAATAGAAAAGTGTAAAAAACGCCACTTTTCTTGATTCCTGACAATATATGTTATACCGATGATTATTGTATGTTATCATCGGTTTTTTCTTTTTAAAGTAAAATAAGATAAAGAATAAAAAATATCAACAGGCATTTAGATTATGAAAATATTATTAGCTCCAAATAGTTTTAAAGGCTCAATACCAGCTGTTAAAATAGTTGATATCCTTGAAAAAGCTATTAATGCAAAAAATAAAGATATTGAAATACTAAAGTCTCCAATCGCAGATGGCGGAGATGGTTCTATTGATGTTATAGCAAATCATCTTGATGTTAACATTATAACGGCAAAAGTCCTTGATCCTCTATATAGAACAATAAATGCTAACTGGCTAAAGTTTGAAGATATTGCTTTTATTGAGGCAGCTGCGGCTAATGGTTTAAAACTATTGAAACCGCAGGAATATAATCCCTTTATAACAACTACTTATGGTGTTGGAGAATTAATATTAAGTGCTATAGACAATAACTGCTCAAAAATATTTTTATTTGTTGGCGGCAGCTCGACCAATGATGCCGGGGTCGGTGCTTTACAAGCTTTAGGTATTAAATTTTTAAAAGATAATAAAATTTTAAAAATAAAAAATATATTAGATTTAAACTTAATTGAAAACATTGATTTTTCTAATTTTAATAAAAATATAAATAATATAAATATAATAATAGCCTGTGATGTGAATAATCCGTTAGCCGGTATAAACGGTGCCAGTTATACTTATTCAGAACAAAAAGGTGCAAAAAAAGATGATTTGGCGAAGTTAGATAATACTCTTGTTAATTTTGCCAAAACAATGAAAAATATAATGGGCAAAGACTGCCAAAATATTCCCGGAACAGGAGCTGCAGGAGGTTTAGCTTATGGCTTGGTTCAATTATTAAATGCACGAATTGATAATGGATTTGACATTATTAGCGACTTATTAAAATTTGAAGAGAAAATTAAAATGGCGGATTTGGTGATAACAGGAGAGGGTAAGCTTGATTATCAAAGTTTAAGCGGTAAAGCTCCAATTAGAGTTGCTCAGTTGGCAAAAAAATATAAAAAAAAATGTATATCAATTTCAGGATATGTAGAGAGCAATAAACAGCATCTTGTCTATTTTTTAAAACAAACAGAACAAGCAAGGAGTGGGTAGTCTACAGACTTAACCACTCCTTGCCGAATGAAGCTATTTTGACTAACTAACTACTTAGTGAGGACAGTATGGAAAACCATACAAAAAGAGTAATGTTCAGTTTTTACGGTTAAGGAACCAAACTAAAAAGTAAAAGTGAAATATAACACCTGGGATTAACACAACTATAAAATTTGTAAATAAAATACCGTAGATTAAGTAATGAAACTTTGTGCATTCCAAGTATTATATATATATTATATTTTATTTTATACAAAAGTCAAGCTTTTGTTAATATTTCTTATTAAATTTTAAGCAATAAATTAATAGAAATAAATTTCACTTAATATATTTTTTGTTTATAATGATCAATTTATTGTAAATGCTATCAAAAATAAAATGAATGGGTTATATTATAATAAAAAAATAATACTTTTTTAGGAATGTAATTAAAATTCTTTTATTGATAATTTTATTATATACTAATAATTTATATATTCAGATTATTCAATTGCGTTAAATTAAATAGAGGTATATTACAAATCGAGAAACAACTTCAAGGAGGTATTTATTTATGATGATAGAATTAATTGGTGATACTGCTGGAAAAATATGGAGTTATTTAGATGAAAATGGTGAATCTTCCATTACAACCTTGAAAAAGAATTTAGAACTAAAGCCTGATCAGACAACAATGGCAATTGGTTGGTTAGCCAGGGAGGATAAGCTAAAATTTGTAACAAAAGGTAAATCTGTAAAAATTTCTATTAATAATTAATTCTTTTGCGTTAAGTCATGATGTATACTTAATACTACGTAAAAGTATTACTGAATAAATGCAGGTTTATGATTATGCAAGTTTTCTATCTGGTTATTATTAAAATATTTTTTATAATTATGACTTTATTGCCCTGTTTTGCTAATAATGCCAGATTGTTTTTTTATCAAGCTAATGAAAATTTAATATCAGGCAATTTTACTCAAGCTATAAATTTATATCAGCAAGCTATTGAGAAAAAGCCTGATTATACTGATGCTTACTTAGGCTTAGGTATTGCTTACAAAGAAATAGGAGACTATCCTAGCGCATTAAATTCAACAAATAAAGTTCTTGAACTAAATCCTAAATACTATCAGGCTTATTATAATTTAGCATTGATTTTGGAAAAACAGGGACAAAATCGAAAAGCAATTAATTCCTTTGAAATTTTTTTGGAAAAAGTTCCGGGAGCAGAACGTTTTACAGATGTAAATCAAAGGATTTTACGTTTGAAAAAAATATTAAAGGAAAATAATAATATCAATGATATTAAAATAAATTAATTAATAACTAAAAAATACTTTTCAGATTATTTAATACTCTAAAAACCAGTAAAATAAAATATTCTCTTGAAAAGAGTAATGTAAAATCTAATTGACTGTCAATATAAAAAAATAAAAAAGAAAGTTGACAAATTGTTTCTTGCAAATAGAATGAAGATGTCAACTTTTCTTTTGGCTTGCTTTAGTTAAATTTATGAAAGAGATTAAATTGAAAATAAATTTAAAAGAATTAGAGAACACACCTGAGCAAAAACAGGATTTTTATTTTGAGGAGATTATTGAAGAACTGGATAATGGAATTTCTGTTAAAGGTACAATTAATGCGCAATTAACAGAATATGGAGTGCAAATTCAAGGTGAAGTTGATACTAAGTTAAATTTAATATGTGATAGATGTTTAGATTTTTTTGAATATAATATAAATGTAAGTTTTCATGAAAAGTTTGTAAAAAATGGTCAAAATATTTCTCAAGGGCAAACAGAATATGAGCTTACTGACGAAGATTTTGCAGAAGATTTACAAGGCCGTGAAGAAATTAACGTGACAGATTTAATTTATCAAAATATAATTATAAATGTTCCTGGAAAAAAATTATGTGATATTAATTGTGTTGGCTCTCAAGCCTTACAAGATTTGAATAATAAGGATGAAACGGATCCGAGATTAGAAATATTTAAGAAGTTATCTGATGAAATAGATAATGACAAGTCAAACTAAAGAAAGATAGGTGATATTATGGCATGTCCCAAAAAGAAAACAGGAAGATCCGCGCAAGGACACAGAAGATCAAACTGGAAAGCTACAATTCCTACTACTACAGCATGTAAAAATTGCAGTGAATTAAAATTATCACATACTGTATGTAGTTTTTGCGGTTATTATGGTGGAAAACCTGCAAGTATAAAGATAGAAGAAGAATAAGAAAAAAATGTCAATAAAAATTGCAATAGATGCCATGGGGGGGGATTATGCTCCCGAGGAATTAGTAAAAGGTGCAATAGATGCAGCCAGGGAATACAAAGTAGCTATTCAACTTGTTGGGAAGGTTGATAAAATAAAAGAAGAATTGAATAAATACAATAATGTAAACAAGCTGGATATTGAAATTATTAAGGCTAACAGTATTATTGAGATGGATGAGTCACCTGGTTCAGCTATAAGAAGAAAAAAAGATGCTTCTATTGTTGTGACTGTAGACCAGGTGGCAAAGGGAAATGCCCAAGGATTAGTGGCTGCCGGAAGTACCGGTGCGGCTATGGCTGCATCATTATTTGGTCTGGGAAGATTACCTGGTATAGACAGACCTGCAATTGCAGCTGTTCTGCCTACAACTGACAAGCCTGCTGTTTTAATAGATGCAGGAGCTAATAGCTCTTGTAATCCTAAAATGCTTTATCAATTTGCAATTATGGGAAGTATTTTCTCCTCAGCAATTATGGGAATTAAAAATCCTAGAGTTGGTGTTTTAAATATAGGCGGCGAATCCGGTAAAGGTAATTTGCTCACTCAAAATGCATATAAATTGTTATCAAAGCAAACTGATCAATATAAATTTGTAGGCAATATAGAAGGCCGGGAGCTGTTTGCCGGAGATTGTGACGTAGTTGTATGCGACGGTTTTGTCGGAAATGTCACTCTAAAAGTTGCAGAAGGTGTGGCTAGAATGGTTATAAAAAAGTTAAAAGATGAATTAAGTAATTCTATTTTAACTAAGTTAGGGGCATTTATAGCTAAAAAAGCATTTATGAACTTGAAAAAAAATTCTGACTATGAAGAATACGGAGGTGCTCTGCTTTTAGGTATAAAAGGTGTATGCGTTATAGCTCATGGAGGTAGCCATGCTAATGCTGTAAAAAATGCGGTTAGAGTTGCCAAAGAAGCTATAGAGAAAGATATGAACGGCAAAATATCAGAAATGTATGAGTTAAATAAAATATGATGAATGATAACTTTAGTTTTAACCCCGTAACTATTACGGGAATTGGCAGATACATACCTGAAACGGTTATAACTAATGAGGATATAGCAAAGTTAGTTGATACTAATGATGAATGGATAACTTCCAGAACCGGAATTAAGCAACGAAGAGTGGTAAGCGGCAATCAAACAGCTACATCAATGGCATCCAAGGCTGCTATTGACGCTTTGGAATTTGCCGGAGTAAAAGCTGATGAAATTGATTTGATTATAGTAGCCACATCACTGCCTGATTCTTTATATCCGTCTACGGCATGTGAAGTTCAGGCAGAAATTGGAGCGGTAAATGCGGCGGCTTTTAATATTGTTGCAGCATGTACCGGACTTGTTTACGGATTAAATATCGCCAGAAATTTTATAATGACAGGCACTTACAAAAAAGTACTTCTTCTTGGTGTTGATGTGCATTCCAGATTTTTAGACTGGAATGAAAGGTCAACGTGTATACTTTTCGGTGATGGAGCCGGTGCTTTAATTCTTGAACAATCTTCTGACGGTCGGAATGATATATTATCAGTAGATATGCACGCTAATGGTGAAAAAGCCGGTGAGCTATCTATACCATTGAACGGAAAGAACTGTCCTCTGGTTGAGCCGAATGAGACAAAACAACAATATGTAAATATGAACGGCAAAGAAATTTATAAATTTGCAGTTAGTGTTGTACCTAGATCAATTAAAGATGCATTAATCGGAGCAGGTTTAAGTATTGAGGGCCTTGACTATTTAATTCCGCATCAGGCAAATATGAGAATAATTTCTTCTATAATGGACAGACTTGGCCTCAAAGAAGACCAAGTAATTGCAAATTTAGATAAGTACGGCAATACGTCAACTGCATCAATATGTGTTGCATTGATGGAAGAAATATTGAATGGTAAGATTAAACAAGATTCAATAATGGCAATGTGTGGATTTGGAGCTGGTTTAACCTGGGGAACCGCAATTGTGCGTTGGAGAGCAAAAGATAAACGTAAAAAATAATAATTAAGTAAATAATATAGGTAGAGAAAATGGGTAAGGTAGCTTTTATATTTCCGGGACAGGGATCGCAAAATATTGGAATGGGACTGGATTTTTATCAGAATTCCGATAAGGCAAAAAATATTTTTACAAAATTTAATAAAATAATTGATAAAGATATTACAACACTTTGCTTTGAGGGACCGGAAGAAGAGTTAAAACAAACAGTAAATACACAGCCGGCCATACTGTGCGTATCTGTTGCCGGTTATGAACTGGTTAAAAATGAACTGGGACTAACCCCGAATTTTGTTGCGGGCCATAGTTTAGGTGAATATGCGGCCTTGTACACAGCCGGTGTTTTAAGCTTGGATAATGTAATTAAATCAATTAATAAAAGAGCAGAATTAATGGGTCAGTTTCAAACAGGTTCAATGACTGCAATATTAGGTCTTGATGAATCTAAAATAAATGAAATTGTCGATAGCTGCAAAAAACTTGGAGTAATTAGCATAGCTAATTACAATACACCTGAACAAATTGTTATAACAGGTGAATCAGAAGCTGTTCTGAGTGCAAATAAAAAGGCTGAAGAGATTGGGGCTAAAAGAGTTGTACCTCTTGCTGTCAGCGGTGCTTTTCATTCTGCTTTAATGAAACCTGCTTCTGAGGATTTTGCGGAGTTTATTCAAAATATTGCAATCAATGATTCGAATATACCGGTAATCACAAATGTAGACGCAAAAGAAACATTTAGCGGTTCTGAATTTAAGCAAAAAATGGTTGAGCAAATTTATTCATCGGTTTATTGGACGCAGAGTGTTTTATATATGGTAGAACAAGGTGTGGATATCTTTGTAGAAATTGGCCCGGGTAAAGTTTTAAGCAGCATGATAAGAAAAATTTCAAGAGGCTTGAAAGTATATAATGTTTCTGATATTAAATCTTATGAAAAGTTAAAAGAGCAATTTGCTGTTTTAAATCAATAAAAGGGGAAGGAAGTATGACGGAAGATAAAAAAGTAGCATTAGTCACCGGTGGTTCCAGGGGAATAGGTAAAGCTGTTGCCGTAGAATTAGCTAAAAGTGGTTATATTACTTTAATAAATTATGCAAGTAATGATGCTGCGGCTAATGCTGCTGTAGAAGAAATAAAGCAGGCTGGCGGCAGCGCAAAAGCATATAAATTTAATATTGCTGATCCTGAAGCAGTAAAAGAAATGACTGATTCTATAATAAAAGAGTTTAAAAGGGTTGATGTTCTAGTAAACAATGCAGGTATCACCAGAGATGGCTTATTTATAAAAATGTCCGGAGAAAATTGGGAAGATGTAATAAATACAAACTTAAACAGTGCATTTTATGTAACCAAGCCTATATCCAGAATAATGATGAAACAAAGATCTGGATCTATAATTAACATATCCAGTGTATGCGGAGTTTACGGAAATCCTGGCCAAGTAAATTATTCTGCGGCAAAGGCAGGCTTAATAGGCTTTACTAAATCTCTTGCAAAAGAGTTAGCTCCAAGAGGTGTTACAGTCAATGCGATAGCCCCGGGATTCATAGTAACAGATATGACAAACGGTCTTGATAAAGAAAAAATGCAAGCTAATATACCGATAGGTAGGTTAGGACAGCCGGAGGATATAGTAAATGCTGTTATATTCTTTGCTAATTCTGCAAAATATGTAACAGCCCAAGTTTTAGAAGTTTCAGGCGGGCTTGCATTTTAATGAATTAGCTTAGTTCAAATATATTATTTGAAAATAAGTTAAATTATGTTAAGATCTTTTAAAATCAAAGTGGACAAATAAATATTGATTTAACACAATATAATGGTAATAATTTAAAAGTAAAAAAACGGTTTTTAGTATATTTTATAAGAGGAGAAAAAAAATGAGTAACGTTGAAATATTAGAAAGAGTAAAAAAAGTTGTAGTAGAACAATTAAGCGTAGACGATGCAGAAGTTACTCCTGAAGCTAGTTTTACAGCTGATTTAGGTGCTGATTCTTTAGATACGGTAGAATTAGTAATGGCCTTTGAAGAAGAATTCGGCATTGAAATTCCAGATGAAGAAGCTGAAAAAATTGCAACTGTTCAAGACGCTGTTGGTTTTATAAAAAAGCAATCTGCATAATTAATTCAATTTAAGTAATTAAGAGATAGGATAAGAATATGACAAAGCATACCAGAAGAGTTGTTGTAACCGGAGTGGGAGTCGTAAGTCCTTTCGGTGTAGGCTTAGACTTATTCTGGGATAATTTAAAAAGAGGCAAAAGTGGTATAAAAAACATAACACAAGTTGACTTAAGCAAGCATAATGTAAAGTTTGGCGGTGAAGTTGCCGACTTTAAAGCAGCCGAGCATATTGATAAAAAAGAAGCCAAAAGAATGGATCGCTACACCCAATTAGGTATGATTGCAGCAAAAGAAGCTGCTCAGCATGCTAAATTGGATATGGAAAAACAAGATCCTACAAGAGTTGGAGTCATTGTTGGCAGTGCTGCAGGCGGTATGGCAACTATTGAACAAAATCATCTTGCAATTATTAATAAAGGTCCTGCAAAATGCAGTCCATTTACAGTACCTATGATGATTGTGGATATAGCTGCCGGAAGAATTTCTATTATGCTAAATGCTAAAGGGCCTAATAAATGTGTAGTTACCGCTTGTGCAACAGGGGCGCACTCTATAGGTGATGCATTTAGATGTGTTCAGTATGGAGAAGCTGATGTTATGGTTGCAGGTGGATGCGAGGCGCCGTTAACGCAGCTTGCAATTGCGGGGTTCTCCAGTGCAAGAACACTTTCTACAAGAAATGACGAGCCGCAAAAAGCAAGTAGACCTTTTGATAAAGACAGAGATGGTTTTGTTATGTCAGAAGGTGCTGGTATACTTATTTTAGAAGAACTTGAGCATGCTAAAGCAAGAGACGCAAATATTTTAGCAGAATTTGCAGGATATGGCGCCACAGCTGATGCTAACGATATAGTGGCTCCTTGCGAAGATGGTGATGGTGCTGCAAGAGCTATGGAAATAGCTCTTAAGGATGCCGAACTTAAGCCTGAAAATGTTCAATATATCAATGCGCACGGAACAAGTACTTCTTTAGGTGATGTTGCAGAAACATTAGCAATCAAAAGAGTATTTGGTGAGTATGCAAAGCAAGGCTTACTGGTAAGCTCAACAAAAAGTATGGTTGGTCATATGCTTGGAGCTGCCGGAGCTGTTGAAGCAGCTGCATGCGTTCAGGCTTTGCAGACAGGTATTATTCCTCCTACTATCAACTTGGATAATCCTGATGAAAAGTGTGACCTTGATTATGTATCTAAAAAAGCAAGAAAAGTAGATAATATAAAAGCTGTAATGTCTAATTCTTTTGGCTTTGGCGGACATAATGCTTCTTTAATATTAAAAAAATACGAAGAATAATTAATAATAATATAATAATAATTTTATAAATTGAAAAACTCCCTAATCATAAGATAAGAAAAAGGGAGTTTTTCAATTTTTTTTGTATCTATCCTTGCTCCTACTAAAGAAAGCCATATTTTAATCCTTAAATTTTAGCAACCAATTCTCTTCTTTTAACTTTTCTGGTTGAAGTCTTAGGCAATTCATCTTTTTTCACGTAAATTTTAGTAGGTCTTTTATAAGATGCAAGCTGTTTAACAAGCATACCAACTTCTTTTTTAATAAGAGCATCTAATTGTTTATCATCCGAATATTTTTCGATAAGCTCTTCACTAGGGACAATAACCGCACAAACTTCCTCTGTATTATTGTCTTTTTTCTTGATACCCAGTACACAAGCCTCACGGAAGATATTACTTTTCTCTAACTCGAGCTCAACCTCTTCAGGGTGAACTTTTTTACCGCCACTAAGTACAATAAGATTTTTAATACGTCCTGTTACGTACAAATAACCGTCATTATCAAACTTACCAATATCACCGGTCCTAAGCCAGCCTTCTTTATCAAAAACTTCAGCTGTCAAATCAGGCCTATTATAATATCCCTTCATTACATTAGGCCCTTTTACGCATATTTCACCGTTTTTATCAATCTTGACCCTTACGCCGTCAATAGGTTTACCAACAGACCCCGGTTTATTCATATTAGGACTGTTAGTGGAAATAACGGGACTGGTTTCAGTCATTCCATACCCTTGATATATGTTAATCCCCATAGTGTTAAAGAATTCCGCAATACCTGTATCCAAAGGAGCTCCTCCGCAAATACATGCCTTAAACCTGCCTCCAAATTTATCATGAAACTTTTTAAACAGTAATTTTCTGACAAACCCAAACGGCAAGTATTTTGCCAGTAAAAAAGATAAGCTAAAATATCCTTGAGCAATTTTTCCAGATTTATTTACCTGATTTGTAATGCTTGACTTTAAAAGCTTTAAAAATGCAGGAACTACAAGCATATAAGTAACGCCTTTTCCTCGCATAACTTCAAGAAGGTCTTTAGGATTCAAGCTACTGGAATAATAAATTGAAGACCCTGCGTTTAAGAGGGTTAATAATCCTACGGTAAGCTCAAGCAAATGATTCATAGGCAAAATAGACAGAAAGCAATCATTTTCATTAAGGTCATACATAAGTTCAAATGCTTCTAATTGAGATAAGATATTTCCAAATGTAGTTTGAACACCCTTAGCAATACCAGTAGTACCTGATGTATAAATAATCAAAGCTGTGTCTAAAAGGCTTTTATTTTTAAATTCGTATTCTTTTTGAATTTTTATATTATAAATATTAGGAATATCAGTATTTTTATAATCATTATCCATTAATATTATGTGTTTAATAGAATCTACATTATTTTTTAATTCTAAAGCTGTTTCATAGTATTGTTTAGATACAAATAAAACTTTAGGATTGCAATCTGTTAAAATATTGGTTAACTCATAAACAGTTGATTTACTGTCAAGCGGTACACTAACAGTCCCTGCCATTGCCGAAGCAAATAATATCACACTCCATTCAGGTTTAGACTCTGATAAAATTGATATATTATCGCCATTGTTAATGGGCAAATCCATTAAATAGTTTGCAACTTTTCTTGATAAATGATTTAACTGATTGTAAGTTAATTCTTTCCAACCGTTTACCCCTTTAATGCCAACTGCTATATTATTCTGAAAAAGGTTTACTTTCTTTTCCATCAATAGCAAAGGGTTATTACTTTCTTTTTTGTTTAAGTCAATCATTTCCATTGCTCCAAAAATAATCTACATTAATATATTAGCACCAATTTATACAGATTTAAAAGAGTAATATTTTAATATGCTTTAAAATATTTTATTAAAAAATACTTTAAAGCCAAAATTTTGTTATAAATTGGCATAAAGTAATATATTATTCATACAATAAACTTTTGTTACAAATTTGCTTATTTCCTGCAAAATTTTTAAAAATATGCTATAGCATATACAAAGACTATAAACAATGGAATATGGTTAAAATGCAGGGCAAATTAATTCTAAGCAATACCTTTGGAGTTTAAAGCATAATCTATGTTACAACAGTTTATAAATCTTGCCTGAGAAATATTTTTTATTTTAT
>JANQHM010000236.1 GCA_028282645.1 Candidatus Gastranaerophilales bacterium | reverse complement strand
CCTTGCCAAGCAAGTCGCTTCAGCTTTAACATCGCAGTCCTTAAATGAGCCTTTATTATTGATATAACTAGCTTTTATTTTTTTAACCAGATAGGCTCTTAGTTTATTGTTTTGCTTGATAATCACCTTTCTTAAGTCATCGCTGTAAACTTTTGATATACTTAAGTTTACTTGTAGACATCAGTACTCGATTGACCATTACCTTTTGTTTTTAGATAGATTTAATGAGATGCTATACTTGTTATATTATTATTAAAACAATTAATATATAAAAATTGCCATTTATGAAATAAAAAATATATACTTATAAATTTTTAACAGTTGCTTTTTTTCGTACTTAACTAATGTTTATTTATAAAAACACCTATTTAAATAGTATATATAACATTATTTACTAATCGGGTTTTAATAAAATTAGCTTTAAAAACTAGCCTCTTAGATATAGAGAGTATTTTTGCTGTTATGTATATTAATAAACAGCTTATAAAAAAATTCTATGACTCTTATTCGGGGTAATATAAGTTGAAAATCAACTATAAAACTATAAAATTATATTGTATAGTTTTAGTAACATCAATTTTATTTGGATATTTAGTAGATATTAAAGCTTATGCAGAAATTAATCCTATTGAGTTAGTTGAAATAAAACTGAAACCTCCAATTAAAAAAGAAAATTTAGAAGGCAAAATAGAATATAACAACATAAGCATATTTAAAAAGAGCTGGAATATAGTTAAAGGTAAACCCACCAGAAATGCTATTATACTGGGTATGTTCAGTAAGCACACCAGCAAGAAAAAACGCAATGAAGATAACCACATGTTCGGCATTCAATATAAAGGTTATACTGCCGGTACTTTTATAAACAGCTATCATAAAAGAACTTATTTTGCCGGGGTGTCCAGAGAACTGTGGCAAAAAAGGATAAATGATAACTTTGATATTAATTTTCATTACAGAGCCGGCTTATTACATGGTTATGGAGATAATTATCCGGATTTCTTAGGCTTAACACCTGTAATATTACCTATTATCGGTTTTGATTATAAGGGTAAAGCGATTGATTTGACGATAATTCCAGATGACAGGCCTATTTTTTGTATTAATTTTAGGATAAATTTTTCAAAATTTTCACAAATATATTAACTTAAAAATAATTTTCAGATTATTCAATCATATTAAATAGGCTAAACTCTGAAAAGAGTAATCTATAATTTAATTTTTGAACCAGAATAAAAATGTTGAAAAATAAAAAAACATTCTTATAATGAAATGTAAAAGGAACTATAAGAGTCGAATAAATTGAATAATAATATAAGCTTTTTTAAAAACTTGAATAACGTTTTAAAAACAATGCAGCAAATTGAAAAAAATTTGCAAAGTGGTAATACGGTTAATAATAAAGAATTGACAGGTGATGATAATTTATTATCAAAAGACATAAACGCTGCTCTTCTTCGGCAAATGTTAAACGACCAGAATTTTTTAACAGGTAAAAAGTTACAGTTTAATGAGGTAACCGCCCTACAAAAAAATCTTCTGGCAAAAGAGCTTTTAAATTTACCCAAAGATTTTAAAGACCTTTTGGCAATGATATTGAAGAAAGAGGCTAATTCTCAAAATTTGCAAAAATTGCTGGGTGAAAATCAAAAGGTAAGTTTGGAACAGATTAAAGAATTTTTTAATGATAATTCTAAACAAATAATAAATAAACTTATAAACCTGACAGCCAATACGCCTGCCAAAATTTATAATTCAAGCCAAATTGAAGAAATAGTCAGCCTCATAAAACAAATAGCCCCGGGTAAAAAGTCATCTGCCAAGGAAGTTATGGAAGATCTTATACTACTTTATCATCCTGGCATACAAGTAAATCAAAAACAAGAGCTGGATCTTCAATTTGGCAGGGCATGCACGGAAGAAAAATCTGATGAAGTTTCTGTGGTTATATTTCTTTCTACTGAAAATATCGGGCAATTTATGATTACACTGATTGAACAAAATAAAAATAAGATAAATATAAAGATAGAAAGAAAAATAGACCATGACGGCAGCGGAAAGATTGAATCCGAAATAGAAGAAACTATAAAAGACGAATTATCCAAAAATAGTATAATAGCGGAAATAAATTTTATTGATTCAGAAAGGCTTCCGCCTGTCGATGAAACTAAAAATAAAGATTTTGGAGCTAAATCCATAAAAAATAAAGACAAAGACTCTGAACGACAGGTTTTATATCAAAATATTACTGCAATCTCACCGATTTTAATGTTAGCCTCTTTTTCTGTTACGAGAGCTGTCTTTACAGTTGATGACAGCAATGCATTGCTAAAGTCAAGGCAAAAGCATTTGTAAAATAATACGTTTAATCTATCTATTTATGCGTTTCTTTCCCTAATTTCCCTCAAAAATTGTATTTTTACTATAATTATTAAAATTTTTAAATCTTACTGACGATAAAGTTAGTATACAGGTTCTAATTACCTATCTATTAAATTAATAGGAGCATTTTTTGCATGAAAATTTATGGTGGAATACTCTTTGATGAAAAAGGCATAAGCACTACCTTAAGGGGTATGCATATGCAACAAAGCCTAATTAACACTGTTAATAAAAATGTTTTAGGGTTTGGTAAGGTTGGTTATCAAAGATCAGTTCCTGTTGTATCCTCATTTTCCGAAATAATCGGGGTCTATGGCTATTCCGAGGCTAAAGATACTTCCATTGGAAGAGTTCGTGCTACAGGTAATCCCTTGGACATTGCTCTGGCATGTGAAGGCTATTTTCAGTACAAAACACCTTATGGCATAAAACTGACAAGAGATGGGAGATTTAAACTGGATAAAGAAGGAAACCTCCTAACCTTAGAGGGTAATAAGGTAATGAGCATAAGCGGTCAGCCTATGCAGCTAAAAAATTATCCGGAAGACATAAAAAAAATTAAAGTTTCTTACAACGGTGATATCACCTATCTGGATCAAAAAGAAGGAAAGTATATTAACTTTGGAAGATTGTCTGTTGTTTCTAACGACGGTTCCTACATAAAAGATGTAGATGTGAGACAAGGTTATACGGAAGACTCTAACGTACGTTTGAATACCGAAGTAATGCAGCTGGTCCCGATAAGAAGAAATTTTGAGGCAAACAGGCAATTGTTTATTGCGCAAAATGACATTTTATCAAAGACAATACAAGAACTTGGCCGTCCGTAATTTGGTGATGGTCATCACCTTTCTTAAGTCATCGCTGTAAACTTTTGATATAACTTAAGTTTACTTGTAATTATCAGTACCAGAATTTAGTATAAGGATAAATATATGACTCAATTTCAGGGAATTATATCCA
Organism: Candidatus Gastranaerophilales bacterium; assembly: GCA_028282645.1. Classification (GTDB taxonomy): domain Bacteria; phylum Cyanobacteriota; class Vampirovibrionia; order Gastranaerophilales; family JANQFW01; genus JANQFW01. The sequence goes on along the minus strand of JANQHM010000236.1, from coordinate 14,527 downwards.
GAACAGTTAATAATGTTGATAAACAGCTTGATGCTCTTATTGATATTTCTACAAACATTGCTAATTATAATAACTGGGGCTACAAAAACAGACGCTTTGAGAATTATATGAAAGAAAATGGATATCTTGAAAGCACTACCAGGATAGATTATTCTCAAGGAACACTTTATAGGTCAGAAGGTGAGTTAAATGTAGCAATTGACGGTTATGGATTTTTTCCTGTTACTGGAAAAGACGGAAAAGTGACCTATACAAGAGAAGGAACTTTTGAAGTAAATGCAGAAGGCTATATTTGTACCAGAGACGGGCATGTAGTGGGAGATGGGATTAAACTTCCCGACTATTATGAAAGAATAAGAATATTCAAAGACGGAACCGTAACTGTATATAAGGATAGAGAAACAGCTTATCCTCAAAAAATAGGTAAAATACCTATAGTTAAATTCAGAAACTATGAAGGCTTAAAGCAATTACCGAACAACAAAGTAGTGCCTACGTCGGAATCAGGTCCAGCTACCCTGGTTATGGATCATACAGCAATTAGGCAAGGCACGTTAGAAAGATCAAACGTTAATATTATTGATAATGTAAACGATACACTAAGGCTTAATGGAAGTTTAATTGCTTCTACAAGAATACTCAAGCTATGCGACGAAATATACAGACAGAGCATAAATCTAAAACAATAAAATAGTAATCTAATCTCTGAAAATAGTAATCTAAAAAGTATTTTAAATATTTTAAAAGAATAATATGCATAAAATATAGGATTTAAACAATATGAGTTTTACCGGACATCATTCAATAGAAAAAACAAACTTAATACTTGATTTGATATCTAAAAAGCAAAAAGCTCACGCTGCCAATATTACAAATATGAATACTCCTCATTATAAAAAACAGGAAGTGGATTTTGCTAAATATATCGGTATTGCCGACAGCCCGCTTGAAACTCAACTTTCTAAATTACTTGGAGCTTCTCCGCATATGCAAAAATCCGGAGGCGATGTCAATATATCACAAGAGCTTTTTGCAATGCAGAAAAACTCCTTGCTTTATAGTATGGCAACACGAAGAATGAGCGCTATTATCAAAGAAATGAAGCAAATAGTACAAGTAGGAAGGTAAGCTTATTATGACTTTGCTGGATATATTAAACATTGGTGCATCAGGGCTAGACGCTCACAGTCAAAGAATGAGTGTTCATGCCAGAAATATTGCTAATATTGATACACCAAACTATGTCAGAAAAATACCTGTTTTATATTCTAAAGATGACGTGTCCTTTGAAGGTATGCTTAACAGGGTAAAAGACAATGTCTTTAAGGTTGGAGCATTACCTCACGTAACAGGTGGGGTTCACTTTGGCGGTGTGGTTGAAGATACGAGTGAATCTGACAGAATTTATAAGCCTGGGCATCCTGATGCTGATGAATACGGTTATATTCAAGTATCAAACGTTAATCCTATGATTGATATTTCTGATGCTCATATGACATCAAGGGCTTACGAGGCGAGTATGGCTATAGTTGGTATAACTAAAGCCATGACACAAAAAGCAGCGGAAATCGGAAAGGGTTAATAAAACTTGTTTAGTAGCGGTATAAATAATTTTTTAAGCACAAGCGGCGTAAACACTGCAATGAACAGAGCATTAAAGATTGAACAAATGCTTGCAGAACATGCTGCGGCTACACAAGCAGCTAATAATAATACTACTAATGTTTTTGCTCAGCCTGCCAAAAAGCCGGATCAAGAGCAAAAAGTTGCATTTTCTGAATTATTGAAAACTACAAAAACTGAAAACGTAAATTTTAAAGTGGTCAAACAAGAGCCTGTAACAAAAATTTACATAAGTAATTTGGTAAATACCATAGCTAAAAAGCATAATATTGATCCAAAACTCGTAATGGCAATAATAAAACAAGAATCAAGATTTGATACAAACGCAGTCTCTAAAGCAGGAGCAAAAGGCTTAATGCAGCTTATGCCGGCAACCGCTAAAATGCTGGGGGTTAAGAATCCTTTTGATCCTAAACAAAATATAGAAGGCGGTGTAAGGTATCTTAAAACCCTTATGAATAAATATAATAACAATATTGTTCTTGCACTTGCCGCATATAATGCCGGCAGCACAAATGTTAAAAATCATAACGGGGTTCCGCCGTTTAATGAAACCAGAGGTTATGTAAAAAATATTCTCTCTGATTATCTTGGATGATAGTTATTGTAACTGTTTTTATCCTTTACTTAGTAAGTTTATTTAAGATTTGATATTCTACTAACTTTTTTATTTTAAAAAACAATTTTAATTAATTATATATATTTTTTTTTAAATTAGTAAAAAAATAATAAAGTAAATAAGGAGCAAAAAATGCACAAGCATGTACCTAAAATAAACCTTCCCCTTGATATTGCAGAAAATAAATTGTACACTGGTAATACGTCTGTCAGATTAACATCTATAGAAAATTCACCGGAAGTGCCACGGTTCAAGGATGTACTAACAGGCATGGTAAAAGAGTTAGACGCTACCATTAAAAAACCCGATGCAATAATGCAAAGTATAGTACTAGGCAACGGTGCAGATGCACATGATCTTATGATTGCCTTATCAAAAGCTGAGATTGGAGTCAACGTTACTACTCAAATGGTAACAAAAGTAGTTCAAGCGTATGACAAAGTTATGCAGATTCAAGTGTAAAATAGTAATAGGTGTAACCTACTTAGGGGAATATATTTAAAAAAATAAAAGGAGCGGCATATAAAATATGAATCCACAGGCTTTGTTACAAAATAAAGCAGTTTTATTCGGAATAATTGGTATTTTTGTTCTGATAATTGGATTGGTTATTTTTATGACAATGGCCGGTGGCGGTGAGAGCGATCAAGTAAAAAAAGAAGAGATAATAAAAAAACCGTTTAAACTTATTGAAACACCTAATGCAGGACAAGCAATGGAAATTCAAGCCCATCTTGCACGTATTGGTATTACAAATGTGGTTAAAAGTGGTGAAACCAAGGTAATATTACACTTAGAAAAATATACAAAATCTGAAAGAGACAGAGCTATTATAGGGATTGTGCAAAGCGGGCTGATGGATAAAAATATAGGGCTTGAGATTTTTGATAAGGGTGATTTTACTTCTACCAGAGAAGATAAGAGAATACGCCTTGCAAGAGCTATTAATGGTGAGTTATCCAGATTAATCAAGAAAATCAAGCCCATTGAGGACGCAACAGTTTTTGTTTCTATACCAAAAAATGCTTTCTTCAGGTCTGAAAAAAAGCCCAGAAGCGCAACAGTTCAACTTGTTATGCCACCTCCCGGGGATGAAAAAGATTCTGATAAATTACCCAGAGATAAAGTAAGAGCTATTAAAAACCTGCTCATAGGCAGTATTGAAGGCTTAAAAGCAGAACATATTTCTATTACGGATACTAACGGTAATGTCTATAATAGTATTCTTGATCATTCTGGCGATAGAATGGAGCTTTTACGTGAAAATGACAGATACATGAAAAATAAAGTTATGATGCAGCTTAACAAATTGCTGGGTAAAGGAAATTATGTTGTAACAGTCAGTACCTACCTAAGAGAAGTACCTTTGGAAAAAAACAGAGTTGTATATAATCCAAAGGATTCCGCCATTGCAAATAAGCAACAATTTACGGAAGGCTTGGGAGACCAGTCACAAGATAAAAATCGATTATCTTCTGCTGTGAGTTCTTATCTGCCGGGCGGATTGCCAATGGCTCCTGATTCTTCTCAAAAAAGAAATTATACTCGTTCTGCTCTTGAATATAAGTATGGAGTAGGCAAGACACAGTTTGCAGAATCATTTATGCCTGGTATGCTCGAAGAAATATCTATTGCTGTTACTATTCATAAAAGTTCTTTCCCGTCTAATATTTCTATGAGAGAAATGAAAGAATTAATCGCAATGAGTGCAAGCCCTAAAGCAAAAGCAGAAAATGTGGAAATTGTATTGGCGAATATAGCACCTCCTATATTGGCTTCTGAAAGGGGTAATCAACTACCCGAACCGGAAACATCAGGTAACCCTTGGTGGACAGTAGCTATATTATTGGGCGCAGGATTATTTATAGGGTTATTTGTTATTGCAGGCAGAGCAAAAAGAATTGCTGCTCAGCATCAAAGAGAGATAGATCAGTTAGTACAGCAGTCTCAACATCAAAATAATAAATTGCAAGAAGCAAATGACAGAGCTGCAAAATTACAAGAAATGCAAAATCAATTAAAACAGCAGGTTGAAGCTGCTCCTAAACAACAGCAAGCTTTACCGCAATTTAACAATACCATTTCAGAAATTAAAAAAACAATTGAAACTTCAAATAATCAAAATGAAGTTGCTTTACAACTGAAAAACTGGATAGAAAGCAAGTAGATTTAGGGGTAATACATGCCTATAGAAGAGTTTGACGCACAAGCTTTTGCACAAAATCTTACTCAGCAGGCAGCAGAGTACCTGCCGGAAGATTTTAACGAAGATTGCAAAAATTATATTATAAGCAAGCTTCATAGCTTCTGTGAAATGGCAGGCAATTCACTGGACCAAGATCCTAACTTGAATTTTAATGCTGATCAAGCAGCTACGGTTGTTCAATATATTGGAGAGTGGACGTTTCATAAATGTATAGATATAATCAGGTCTAACTTACCATACGAGCTATGGGACCAAATTATACAGCAAGTTGCTTTTGTGGTTTTTGAATCAGCTAAAAAAGCCATAATGGAAAATTTTCCTCCTGAGCAAGTTGCACCGGCTATTGAAGATCAGGTAAGCAGAATTTATAAAGAATGCATAATGCAACTTGTTAGTAAAGGGGCAATACAAGAACAAGACGTAGAGCATATACTATCTCAATCCAATGTGGCACAAATATCTAAAGAAATGGCTGAAGAAGCGGCTGTAAATGCCAATCCTCCAACTGAAGAAGAACAAAGAAAAGCTTTTAAGCTAGCTGCCATATCTATATTATTAAAAAATATGGAGAAAAAAACCGTTCAGAATATTTTATCCGGTATGTCGCAGGAAGATGCTGATCAAATAATAGACTTTATGAATATGCCGGAGCTGGAAAGTCAATTGGAGCCTAATCTTGTTGTAAGTGAACTGGAGAATTTTAAACGAATTTTAAATATTCAACCTGATCCCGAGAGTGTAGACTATTCTCAAATGATAGTAATGCTGGCCTCTAAAGTTAATCCTAACAAAATATTAAGCTTGGCAAAGTATGAAAGACCACTTATAAGAGAATATATTGCTCAATGTTTTACATCTGATGTTAACAATATGCCAATTTCAAAAAATTTAAGTAAAATAATATATGAGTACCTATCGCTTAAATTTAACTAGTATAATATATATTAACTCAAAACATACTTTTCGGATTATTCAATCGTATAAAAGCTAATAAACTAAACTCTGAAAAGAGGAATCTGAAATTTAATTTAAAACTTGTATAAAATAAATTATTATCTGAATTGCGAAGCGGAAGCGTTAAAAAATAAAATGGTCAATTTTACTTTTTATAAGCTCATTCAAAAAAATAATCTAAAATTTAATTTTGAACGAGAATAAATAATGATAATAAAAAAAACAAAAAAGAAAAAAATATCTGCGCCAGAAAAAACTCAACCGACGCCAAGTCCAACGCCCCCTGCGGTTACAGGAAAATCGACGGTAGGCACTCCTGTGCCAGAAATAGAAGAACCATTTATAAAAGATCGGCAAGAAAGGCGCAGAGGCGATAGACGAAGAGGATACAGAAGAATAGATGACAGAAATATTATATCTCGCGCACATGAAGAGGCTAATTCTATAAGAGAAAATGCTGCTAAAGAAGGATTTGAGTATGGCTTAAATCAAGCAAATCAAGAAATTAATCAAGTACAGGATGCTATGGGGGATTTTCTCAAGGCGAAGGAAATCGCTTATGCTGATGTATCTAAAGATATTATAGATATTGCATTAAAAGTCGCTGAAAAAATAATTAAAATAGAAGCTGCCTGCGATGAAACAATCATCTTAAAGATAATTGAAGACGTTGTAAAAGAAATAGGCAGTAATGCCAGTAGCATTATCATTAAAACAAGTCCTGACAGTGTAGATATTGTTAGGGAAAATATTCCTAAAATCTTTACCGGTGGTAACTCTAATGCTAAAATAGATGTAGTGCCGGATAATACAATCGATGCAGGAAGTTGTATTGTTATAACTAACAACGGAATAGTTGATGCATCTTTTCAAACCCAGTTAAGTGTTTTAAAAAAAGCATTGGATGCCGGAATTTAAGGGGATAAGCAGCTGATATGATGGGTGGACAAGGTAGCATAGTAAACGAGATAATATTAGGCGGTTTTGTTTTTGCACTAATTATCATTATTATAGTAGAACTTCCAACTCCTTTAATCGATTTATCTATATGCTTAAACTTAACAATCGGTATTGTTCTTATAATGCTTTCATTATATGTAGAAAAACCTCTTGATCTTGCTGCATTTCCATCTATTATTCTTATTGGTACCATGTTTAGGCTTTGTATATCAATTGCATCTACAAGATCAATCTTGGCAAAAGGTGAAGCCGGTCAAGCCGTTGAAGCATTCGGACAATTTGTTACCGGCGGTAATATGGTTGTAGGTTTTGTAATATTCCTTATTCTTACTCTTGTTCAATTTTTGGTTATTACCAAAGGTTCTGAGCGTATAGCAGAGGTATCCGCAAGATTTGCGCTGGATGCGATGCCTGGTAAACAAATGACTATTGATGCTGACTTTAACGCCGGACTTATTTCCCCAGAAGAAGCAATATCAAAGCGTGAGGAATTAACCAGAGAATCAAGTTTATTAGGGTCTATGGACGGTGCGATGAAATTCGTAAAAGGGGATACAATAGCCGGTATTATTATTACGGTAATTAATATCATTGGTGGATTAGCTATTGGTATTATGATGAAAGGTTTACAGCCAGGTGAAGCCGTTGCTAAATATACAATATTAACAATTGGTGACGGATTATCCGCCCAATTACCATCTTTATTAATGGCAGTATCTTGCGGTATAACAATGACACGTACTACAGCAGCAAACCGAAGCTTAGCAGAAGACCTTATGGGACAAGTTTTAGCCAAGCCATACGGCATAATATTTTCTATTGTTGCTTTATCAGGTATATTTTTAAGTACGCTTATTGGTGTACCCTTGCCTGGTTGGCCGTTTCTCATATTTGCTATTATATTAGGCGTTGCAGTTACTTCTGTTTTTGTAACTAATGATGTTCAACAGCAAATGGGACAGTTGGAACACGTAAAGCAAAATATGCAGGAGCTGGTTAATCCTAATCGTATGTATGAACGTTTAGGCGTTGATATTTTGAGCTTGCAAGTTGGTGAAGGATTGTTAGCTATTGCTGATCCTGAACAGGAAGGACAATTATTAGCTAAAATAGCTTCATTACGTCAAAGAATGACGGATGATCTTGGATATATTATTCCTAATATTAGAATTATGGATAGTACAGCACTTACTAACAATGAATATTTACTTGCTATCAGAGGTAATCCCGTAGCACAGGGTGTTGTATATCCGGATAGATATCTGGTGATCGCAGATCAATGGGATGCAACAGGAAAGCCTGTACCCGAAGATACAGAAATTGGTGTAGAGCCAACATTTCAGTATAGAGCATACTGGATTAGACCTGATTATATAAGTGAAGAAGATAATTTTACCTATGTTGATGCAACAGATACAATTATTACACATATGCAAGAAATTGTACGTAAGTATGTAGATGAGGTCATGACAAAAACTGACGTGCTTAAACTTATGGAACTTGTTAAGAGTCAGGATCCGACACTTGTTAATGACCTTGTGCCTGCTATTATTTCTACAAGTGACCTGCGGAAGATATTTGTTAATCTTGTTAAAGAGCGTGTCTCTATTAAGGATATTATTTTTATATTTGAAAGACTTTGCGATTATGCCAGATTTTCCAAAGAGCCTGATATTCTTTCTGAAAGGCTGCGCTCTGCATTAGGTCGACAAATATGTCTTGCTAATGCTACACCTGATAAAGTACTGTATGCTATTACATTGTCCTCTGAATGGGAAAAAAATCTTGATGATTCGTGCCAAAGAACAGAGCTTGGGACTATGTTCCTGTTAAATCCTTTGCAGGTACAAGAACTTATTGAAATGAGCGCAGGTACCTTGATGAGAGTTCACCAGCGTTTGGGTATCCAGCCTGTTGTACTGTGTTCTCCAAGAATCAGGCTACCGTTATATCAGCTATTGGAGCGACATATCCCGACTATTGTTGTGCTTTCTTATAGTGAACTTATTACTGATATAAGAGTGGAAGCTGTTGATACTATCGGAGAAAGCGAATATGACGAATAACAAAAGCAAACATTTTTAAAGGGGTGGCAAATTATTTAAGCAATTTGCCACCCCTAAAAGAAACGCCCCCTTGCCAGGGGGTTGGGGGTAGATACAAAAAATGAACGAACAAAACTATAGTTCAATTGAATTTTTAAAGAAAAAAGCAATAGAAATTGTTGATAATACAGAGCTTTATAAATTTAAAGGTACTGTATCCAAACTGCTTGGCTTGACTGTAGAAGTTAAATTGCCGGGACTTAAAATTGGTGATCTTTGCTATATAGAAACAAACAGTGGCCCTCCAAAACCTGCGGAAGTTGTAGCGTTTAAAGGCGATGCCGCACAGCTTATTCTATTGTTGGACGGCACAGGTATTGGTCAAGGCAGCTGGGTAACCAGCAACAGAGAGCCTATTATCGTGCCTGTAGGCGACTTTCTTTTGGGACGCTTAATAAGCCCTTTGGGTGACCCTATTGACGGTAAGCCTATGAATGTGGCCGGCGCTAACTATGTCTGCATTGAGGGTCCTCCCCCTGATCCGTTTGACAGGCCTATTATTGAAAACAAATTTCAAACAGGTGTTAGAGCTGTTGATTCATTATTGACAATGGGAGCAGGTCAAAGGATGGGTTTGTTTGCCGGTAGTGGCGTTGGTAAAAGTACATTACTTGGTATGATTGCCAGAAATAGTGAAGCTGACGTAAACGTTATGGCTCTGATTGGAGAGCGTGGTCGTGAGGTTAAGGAGTTTGTTGAAAAAAGCTTGGGCCCTGAGGGTATGAAACGCTCAGTCCTTGTATGTGCTACAGGTGACCAACCTCCTTTGATTCGTATGAAAGCGCTGCAAACTGCGACTGCTGTTTGTGAATATTTTAGGGATCAAGGTAATAAAGTATTTTTAATGACGGATACTGTTACCAGATGCGCAATGGCCGGTAGAGAAGTAGGTTTATCCGTTGGTGAGCCGCCTACTATGAAAGGTTATCCGCCTTCTATTTTTTCCTGGCTACAAAAAGTCCTTGAACGAACCGGCACTAGCCCTAAGGGATCTATTACAGCCTTGTATACCGTATTAATGGAGGGCGGAGATACTAATGATCCTGTTGTTGATACTGTTAGGGGTATTGTTGACGGTCATATATTCCTGGACAGAAAGGTTGCCGAGCAAAACCATTACCCTGCGATCAACGTTTTAGGCAGTATAAGCCGTTTATTTACTGAGATTGCCGATAATGATCATCAAAAATGCGCTGGTAAGATGAGAAATATGATGGCTATTTACAGAGAAAGTAAGGATCTTATTGATGTCGGCATGTATCAGAAGGGTACTAACCCCCGATTGGACCTGGCTATTGATATGATGCCAGAGATTAACGCGTTTTTGCAGCAGTCTGTTAAGGATAGTGTTGATATGGAGGGGACTATTCAGCGATTAAAAGATATGATGGCTCCTATTGATTTTTAGTACCATATTTTTTTAGTATATCCTCTATAACTTGGTTAATCACTTTTTCATTTGTTTTATCTAATTCTTTATAGAGATTATATACAACTTGTGCATGTGGAGGAGCAGATGGAGATAATTCTTTTTTCCGATTTAGTTTTCTTTTGGCGATAGTAATAGTAATTAACCATTTAATCATTATTGCCATTAAAACAAATGAAATAATGCTAAAAATTATAGATAAAAATAGTAAATAAAATTCATTAATGTTAAGGGGCCTTAAAAAAAGTTTCATATTGATATAAATTTGATGAATATAGAAGCTAAAAATCAATCCAAGAAAGCTAATAGATATAATTTTCTTTCCTAATACTCCATAAGTTTTATTTTCTATGGTTTTATAAATATCATCTATTTTTAACTCCATACCACAAATAAAACTTAAAATATGACAAAACCCATATACACAAATACTTAATATAATTATTAAGCAATAAAATACAGGTTGGCAAATATTTGAAGGGAAGCTTGAAGAAAAAGCGTCTTCTGCCATTAAAAACAATGCTGCTGGTATGCCTGGGGTAAAAAAAGCAATTGAAAATTTTAACTCATTTAATATACTCATAAAATTTCCCTTAACTTTTGATATATGGTTCTATAAGTTCCTCTATTTCATCATATATCCTTTTTCTATCATCATCAGAAATATTTTTATCTTTTAACTTTGACACTAAATTGTCGTATTGAAGTTTAGTATGTTCGGGAAGTTGTTTTTCAAAATCATACTTTTTAGAAACTTCTTCTTTAAATATCTTTGCTTTTTCTTTAAATTTTTTAATTTCATCGTCTGAAAGATTTTCGAGATTTTCTCCTTCATTTAGTATTAAGTATACTGTCCATCCTATAGTTTCTGTTAGTGTCAATGTTATACCTGCATTTGCAACATTTCCTAAAAGTGGCAAAAAACCTAATACTGCTTTTGCTAATTGAACACCTGCTATTGATCCAAACCAGGTCCCTAAAAATGCAAGTGCAGTAGTTCTTTTAATGGATTTATTAAATAATGCACCAAGGGCAACAATCATTCCAATGGTTATAACTGTTAAAAAAGGTGTATCTGCACCAAATAAGGCTCCTTGAGCTAAAGCTAACGCAAAACCGGCAGAGGCTACAGCACTAGTATGAATAATAATATGCGCTTTTTTTAATTTGTCCATTATTGCTCCTCTTATTTTTTATTATTTTTATAGAAAATATTTTTATAATAAAAGAATAAAAAATTAATATAAGATTGTCAATACAAAAAAAATCATTAAAATATAAAATATATAATTCAGAACTTGATAGACCACTATCAAGCATCTTGCTCAAGAGCTTGTTAATCATTTTATTAGAGGTGGTTAGTTTTGTTGATTTTTTAGCATAATAAATTATGTATAAGTATATCGGGTACTCCTTATGGCTTTTGTTTACAGATTAGAAAAAGTTTTAAACTTTAGAATACAAAAAAAAGATGAACAAGTAGAAGTAGTAAAAAAAGCCGAACAGGAAGTCCAACGTATACAAAACGAAATTGACCAGAACCACAATACCGTAGCCACTCTCAGAGCAAGTATGAGAACCGCAGACCCGATGATGATGGAATCTTACGATAACTATATAGTACATTTATACGAAGTTATTGAACAATTGGAACAGGAAAAAGAAATTGCCCTTCAAAGGTTGCGAGAAGAAAAAGAAAAACTGGCTGAACTTGAAAAAGGTGTTAAAGTCCTTGAAACCCATAAGGAAAAAATGCTCGAGCAATATCTTGAAGAAGAAAAAAAACGCGAAATGAAAATGCTCGACGAAGTTGCAGGACAAAAATATTTTGCCAAAATGAAACAGTGCCAAGAAGAGCTTGAAGAAGCCGAACAACAAGGGTTAGACATTGATGAATATTGATGATAAGCAAAATAATAAAAATAAAAAATTTAAAAATAATGCCCTATCTAATAAAAATAAGCTTGAAATACTGATAAAACAAATGGATAAAAAAACTGAAGATATAATAGACTTAAATGCTTCAGCTGATTCGGGTTTTTCTTCTTTTTTGCAAGAGTCGCAAGAAGTTGAGGAACATATGGAATTAATTGAAAATGAACAGCAACAAGAGACCATAAAACAAATTACAGAAGAAAATACAAATATAGAACAATCGAAAGAACCTGCTAAAAAAGAAAAAATAGACATAAATAATGTAAATTTATTTTTAAAATCTAAAAATATTGAGTTTAATGATAATAAATTAAGTATAAATTTAGAAAAGCTGGACAATAATGATATAGAATTCTTTAAACAGTGCTTTGCAGAGAGAAAAGATGTGCAGATTGATGTGACTAATATTCAAAATATGCAGGCAAATATTATAATCCCACAGACCGGCGAACAGGTTTCTTATAAAAGTTTTAATATCTCAAAAGGTTTAGCAAGTTTAATTGAATACGCATATAACTCTCAAAAACCCGTACGCCTGGACTTCGGCAAAAAATCAGTGATATTAAACATTGATAAAGCTGGTAAGCTAAGTGCTCAGTTTATGAGCAATGATCAGGCTGTGGAATACGCAATAAAAAGCAATCTTCATTATTTAAGAGATAAGTTTGATTCAGAAAAAATTCCTTATAAAGAGCTAACTTACAAACATAATTCTAAACGTCAGCAAAAAGGCAAGCAAGGAGAATAGTGTATGAATGATCCGTTTATAACAGGTATTAATACTCAGCGCAAGAGTATGGACTGGATGAATTTACTTATCACGAACATGACCAACATTTATAGTCCGGGTTATAGAGAACGTAAAGCTAATTTTGGTACTTTTTTACAGGATACAAACTTTGATGATATCAGATTAAAAGCCTGGCAGGGTAAATCTATGCCGGGTACTGCCCCCGAAAACTTGTATATTGAAGGTAAAGGCTTTTTTGTGGTAAAAAAAACTAACGGACTAAATTTGTACACACGTCTGGGCGAATTTAACTTTCAAGGTGATGGATCCTATAAGACAAAAGATGGATATAGTGTTCAGGGCTATATTCTTAATGATAAAGGGGAAATAATGGCCGGTTCTTCGCCTCAAAGTTCCAGGCCGCATTCCGTTGCCGGATCTCAGGGAGGGCCTGATTTTAACGCAATGACTGATATTAAGTTATGGAGAGACCCGTCTAACGGAAAATGGCTTGGTAAATATGATGAGTTTAAAATCAAAAAAGACGGCATTATTTACGGTCAGGCAGAAAAAGGCAAGGTGAGCGTTCCTTTATATAAAATAGCTCACGTTAAATTTCCTAATGCTGCTCAAGTATCTGAGGTGCAAGACGGCTATTTTGCGGAGACTCCCGAATCCGGAAAACCCATACTGGGTAATGCCATTATTCGATCAGGCCTGATCGAAATGGCTAATGTTCACTTTAAGCAAAATATTTCTCACCTTGCTGAGGTAAAAATGCAGATAGAGATGACCAATAAAATTATCCAAACAAGTAAACAATTGCTGCAAGAGTCTATGAAGCTTTTGCAATAATGTCTGTATGTTTATATATTTAGATAAAACTAGTATTAACATGCCAAAACAACTTACATTATTATTTCTTTTATTATTTATTACCTCTTTACCCTTAAAGAGCAACGATTTATATACTTATAGCCAAAAGGCTTACGAAAGTTATAAATCCGGCAATTATGGGCAAGCTATTTATTATTATAAAAAAATTAATAAGCTGATGCCTAATGATGATAAGATTTACTCTAATCTTGCTTTAGCGTACAAGAAAAATAAACGGTTTGATCTTGCTTTAAAAGCTATAGATAAAGCTATTGAACTTAATCCTGACTTAAAAAATTACCATTTAATACGTGCTGATTTGTATAGTTATCTAAATAATAATGAAAAAGCTATAAATATATATAAAGAACTGTATAAAAAATTTCCTGATGATAAGCAGATAAAAAATAATTTGGCTTATTATTTTGATTTACACATAAAAAAATATAAAAACAGTGATTTAAATAAAGCTATTCAATATGCTACAGATGCCGTTTACACACTTCCTGACAGTGTTGATTTTCTTTCAAAATTGGGGTTATGCCATATAAAAAACAAAAATTATGATACAGCACTAAATATATACAAAAAAATATTAAAAATTGATCCGTCAAATAAGCCTGCTTTAAATAATTATGAATATATTATAAATAGTAGAAAAAAATCAGAGTTAAGATATGCCGTAGATAGAGTCCGACCAACCGTAATGGCTCCAAAAAAATTGTATAAGCTTGTAAAAATAAAAAAAGGCGTTAATCCTCAAATTAGGCAAAGAGTTAATTTTTTATTAGATTTAATTTATTCTGATTATGAGGGTAGAATTTTATTAGAAACAGTTAAAAAGAAAAAAATAAAAATAATTATTAACCGTAACGGAAAAAATGACCTTAAAGCCTATGCTCTGAAAAAATCCCATACTTTTAGTATTTACGGTATACCTGTAACATTTTCTTCGGATACTATAAATATTGAAGAAAATTATATAAATGGTTTTTTTTAGAGATTTAGGCAGCCAACTTTTGTAGTAAACGCTCATGAGCATCACGAATTTGGTAAATTTCATCATGTATCATGTGCTTAACTTGTCCAA
>JANQHM010000023.1 GCA_028282645.1 Candidatus Gastranaerophilales bacterium | reverse complement strand
TCGTTGTATTGATAATATTTTTATTGAAAGTTTTTGGAAGAGTTTAAAATATGAGGAAGTTTATCTCAAGGCATATAATTCTGTCAAAGATGCTATTTTTAATATTGGTAAATACATTTGGGATTACAATAATGAACGACCTCATTCTTCTCTGGGCGATAAAGCTCCAGTTGAAGCGTATTAAAGAAAACTATGTTTTAAAAAATGATTTTGTGTTAATTTAAACAAAGAAATTTGATGTAACAAATAAAGCAAAGGTTATGTCTTATACTATCTAACTTTTCTGTTCAGTTAATTGAGTCCACTTCATTGATATAACGAGCTTTTATTTTTTTAACCAGACAGGCTCTTAATTTTTGCGAGACAAAACCATGTTTGCATTCTTGATAGCGGAATAATATTTTTCTAAAGTAGTAAAAGATATTAAACAAAAAATTGATTAATCGTTTTTGTGTCTAACTGGTTAATTGAAGGTCTTGCTACAATTTGGTTTTATAATAATAATCTTTTTCATACTTCCAGCTATTCTTAATTCCAGACAACACGAACCTAAAAGGTTCGTTTTTTTTTGAAGGTTATAGTTGTCAGAACTCGATAGTATCTTCAGATGATGATCATTACCCCTGCGGCTTTTTATAAACAGTTAGATGTTATATTTTTAGAAATTTCACTAATCAGCTCCGAAAGATTTTTATTAATTTGTATTTCTTCTTTCATTTTTTCAAAAGCATATAATATTGTTGTATGCTTCCTTCCTCCAAAGGCATTGCCAATAGTAGGAAAGCTCGACCCTGTCATATCTCTGGATAAATAAATAGCAACTTGTCTCGCCCTTGATATGTCTTTAGAACGGCTTTGTCCTTTTATATCATACGGCTCCAATGAAAAATAATTTGCAGTAGTCTCTATTATTTTAGCTATAGACAAAGTGCTGCCTGACCCTGAAAAATTTATAATATTTCTCACAACATCTATAGTCATAGGACAATTATTTATACTGGCATATGCAAAAACTCTATTTAAAGCACCTTCAAGTTCTCTAATGTTGTTTTGAAACGCAGTTGCAATAATATCTAAAACATCGTTAGAAACATCCATATTGTCTCGTTCGGCTTTATTTCTCAATATAGCTATTCTTGTTTCTATATCAGGTACCTGTATATCAGCTAACAATCCCCATTCAAATCGGCTTCTTAACCTTTCGGTAAGGGTGGAGATATTTTTAGGATTTCTGTCACTAGTTAAAACAACTTGTTTACCAGATTCGTAAAGCGTATTAAACGTATGGAAAATTTCTTCCTGAGTAATTTCTTTTCCTTCGATAAATTGAATATCATCAAGCAAAAGCACGTCAATCTGCCTGTACTTCATCCTAAACGCAGTCATTTTATCATTTCTGATAGAATTTATGAGCTCATTTGTAAACATTTCCGTACTGGTATACTTAATCTTTAAATCCGGATGATTAGCTAATATATAATGCCCTATAGCCTGCATCAAGTGCGTTTTACCCAAACCTACCCCGCCGTAAATAAACAACGGATTATGGGTTTTGGCAGGAAATTTGGCAACCGCCAAGGCCGCTGCATGACAAAATTTGCTGTGAGCACCTATTACAAAGTTGTCAAAAGTATATTTTAAGTTAAGATTATTGGATGTGCTTCTTAATGCGTTTATCTGATTATCATTTAAAGGTATAGCAGACGGTTTTTCCTCTTGCGGCAGATCCTTTTTCCCTTCTACTATTTCTTTTTTCTTTTCTATAACTACTTTTAAGTCAACTTCTTTTTCTGTAATTTGATTTAATATCTTGGTAATCTGTCCCGCATAATTCTTATAAATCCATTCTTTACTCAAACTGCTATTTGTTGATATGATAAAACTTGTTTCATCAAAAGAAACCGCATTAGTAGGTTTAATCCAAGACTCATAAGCCGGATGTTCCAGTATATCTGCTAACTCTTCCAGTACTTGCCGCCATATTTTTTGAGGATTATTTTTTTTCATTTATTCTCCGTTTTTTATTCTGGTTCAAATAGGCCTTTATAAATTGGGTAATCATTATTATAATTCAAATATATTTAATTATTTATTTTTGTTATTTTTTTTTAAGAAAAAATTTTATTGGCATTTTTTTAATCTTTTTGTAACAATTCTATTAAACTAGGTCAATTAACTCTTTAAAAATTTACAATTTTTAGTAAAATGAAAGAAATAAAATTATCGGGGAAAATGGGGATTATAATATGTTTGCAATAAGAGGAGGTACTGCAGGCTTGCAGCAGCAAAAGCGAATGCAAAATAGCAAGCAAAGTCAGGCGGCAAAAGCCGCATTAAGTTTTCAAAGTAATATGAAACCTCAAGAAAAAATAAGTACACATAGTATAAAGCAAGATGAAACTTCGTTTTTTACCCCTTTAGATAATTCTCAAGAAAAAGAAAATAATATTAATCGTCAAATATTGGACTTACTTGCAAAGCTTTTTGTAATTCAATCAGAAGAGAATGAAAAGCTAGAAAGAAAAAATAACTTTTTAGAAAAAAAATTTAAAGCTATTGGTCAAATTTTAACCGGTAAAGAAAATCCGCCACCAGAACCAGATAAAAAAAACGTTGATATTCAAGCTTAAAAATTTAATTTTTATTCAAGACATCATAAACAACTATACTGGCTGTAGTAGATACATTTAAAGATTTCCCTCTTCCGTTCATTGGTATACTCAAAATATAATCACTAATGTTCATAACTCCAGATGATATACCTTCTTTTTCCGAACCAAAAACCAGTGCCAAAGGAAAAATAGGCTTAAAATCATATAAAGGAATTGAGTATTTATCTATTTCAATACTTGCTATTGCTATATTATGAGCTTTCAGTTCTTTAATCGTTTCTATGCAAGAGTTTCTAAATTCCCAATTAACAAATTTAGAAACCCCTCTTGATGTTTTATGCAAAATTTGTTTTTGGCAATCGTTTAGTTTTTGAGTATTTGCCTTGCAAATAAATACTTTTTCTAAGCAAAAAGCATCTGCTATTCTGATAATCGCGCCTATATTTTTGGCATATTTTATATTATCAAGAACAATATAAACTTTTTTATTATTTATTACTTTATTTTCCATACTTTTGCGCAGCTAGTATTCCTGCACCAATTATTCCTGCATTGTTTTTTGCTTTTGCAGGTAAAACTTGCGCTCTTGAAATAATTGTCATTTCACTTAATTCTTTTTGTATTTTTTCATAGTTTATAAAATCAGCCATGCCGCCGCTTAAAATAAAACACTCAGGGTCAAAAATATTTGCTAAAGAAACAAGACCTAATAGTACATGATTTTCCCAGGTATTATGTACTTTTATGGCAAACTCTTCGTTATTTTTCAATCCTTCAATTATATCATAAGTAGTTATATTGCCAATTTTTTTTGTCAGCAATAAACCTGTTTTTTTATTTTTCGCTATACTTGCAGCCATTTCATTTGCAGTAATTGTATACCCTGTACCGGATGCATAAGCTTCCCAGCAATCCCAGGTTCCACAGGTGCATTTTCTTTTCCTGTCAAAGGACATAATTATATGGCCGCATTCTGCACCAGCCCCACTGCTTCCTCTCATTAATTTATCGTCTATTATTATACCACCGCCTACTCCTGTTCCAAGTGTTATTACAATAACATTACTTTTACCAATTCCGTTACCTGTCTTATATTCTGCATAAGCAGCTGCATTAGCATCATTTTCTAATAGGGTAGGTAATTTAAACTTTTTTTCTATTTCATTTTTAAAGTCAATATCAATATATCCGTCAGGCAGATTTCCGGTAGAGCCTATAACTTTTAAATTATCCTTATCTACTGCGCCTGCTGTAGCTATACCCAAGAAGTTTACGCCATTGGACTTAACTAAAGCTGCTGTGATTTCTAATACTTGCTCTAAAATTTCATCTGAAGTATCAGACGTATTTACTACCCTAACATCACTTGTAATTTTATTATCTTTTACTGTTGCAGCACTAATTTTTGTACCGCCAATATCAATTCCAATTGAAGAATGACTAGACATTTTTACTTATCCACCTTACTATTTTTTATAAATCTTTCTGTTATAAGTTTAGGCCTGGTAATTGCGGAACCTATAACAACAGCATATGCCCCCAAGGAGAATGCTTTCTTTACATGTTCCGGAGTCCATATCCTGCCTTCAAGTATTATTGGGCAATCAGTATTTTTTACTAAACCTTGCAAAAGCTCAAAATCAGGTTCATCATTATTTTTTTTTAAAGTATGATTTGTATAACCTGATAATGTGGTTGAAATAATATCAATACCTAATTTAAAACAATTTAGGCCTTCTTCTAATGTCGAAATATCAGCCATTAATATGCTACTTAAGTTATTCTTGGCTTTATATATTAACTCTTCTAAATTTTCTTGAGGCCTATTTCGAGAAGTTCCGTCAAATGCTATAATATCAGCACCAGCATCAGTCAACTGTTCAATATCTTTATATGTTGGAGTAATATAAACTATTTCGTTCCAATTGTGTGGCAACGGATCTGGTTTTGTAATACCTATTATAGGTATATCAGTAATTTGCTTTGCATTGCTAATATCATTCTTGCCAGCAAGTCTTAAGCCCGCGGCCCCACCTTGAATAACCGATTCTACAATTGACATAAGGCAATTATTTTTATAAATTGGCTCATCTAAGCTAGCCTGACATGATACAATTATTTTTTTTTCTATTTTACTAATAGTATGTTGCATAAGACAAAAACAATACTTTCTTTTAAATTATTATTACCATTTCTTCAAATTTTAGTTCGCTACTGTTGCTTTTTTATTATGTTTTTGATTATTTAAAAGTAAGTAAAATATTTTTATTAAAGATATTTTTAAAATTAAAATAAAAAATGGAAAAAAACAATTATACAAATAAATTAAATTTAATAAAAACGTAATTTTTATACTTTTTAAAAAAAATAACTTATATATTCAACATTTTTATGTTAAATTAAATGAAATACAAAGCAAATAAGAAAAAAGCTATTATAAAACTGGAGGAAAACTTTTATGTCAATCGGTTCATTTGTATTTATGCTACATAGCCATCTTCCTTTTTATAGGAAAGCTGGTATGTGGCCATTTGGAGAAGAAAACCTTTATGAATGTATGGCAGAAACATACATACCCCTCCTAAATGCTATCGGCGAATTATATAACGAAGGGATAAAGTCAAAATTAACAGTTGGTCTTACTCCAATACTAGCAGAACAGCTTAATGACGAATACTTGCAAGACGGTTTTGAAAAATATTTAAATTCAAGAATAGAAGCGGTTTCTGAGGATTTAAATCGCTATCCTAATGATAGTGTTGCTCACTCGCAACATTTAAAATTCTTAGCTAAATATTATTTTGATTGGTATACAAACATCAAAGATTCGTTTGTTAACAAATACAACAGAAATTTAATAGCAGCATTCAAACACTTCCAGGAGCTGGGATGTATTGAAATTACAACATCTGCTGCTACACATTGTTTCTCGCCATTGCTGGCAACAGAATCTTCATTAAATGCTCAATTTAAAGTAGGTTCTGATACAACAAAAAGATTGTTTGATAAAGCTGCAAAAGGTGCTTGGTTACCAGAATGTGCATACAGACCCGGATATAATGCATTAGACTCTAAAGGCGGTCAATACTGGAGACCTCCAATTGAAGTATCAATGGCTAATAACGGTATTGAATACTTTTTTACAGAGTCTCACGTAATTGAAGGCGGTGTGTCTGTTGGTAATAGAAGAGTAATTGGTGCCTACGGAAATATTGAATATATTCCATTACCGCCAAGACCATCTACAGGTATGACAACTTACGAGGCTTACTGGTTACCGGAAGCTCAAGTTGCTGTACTGGGAAGAAATGACAGAGCAGGATTCCAGGTGTGGTCTGCTGCGGATGGGTATCCTGGTGACGGATGCTACAGAGAATTCCATAAAAAAGATGAAAATTCCGGAATGAACTACTGGAGAATAACCAGCCCAAGTACTGACCTTGGAGATAAAATGCTTTATGATCCGGTACTTGCAATGTCAAGAGTCGGTGAAAACTCTGATCATTATGTAGCTTTAATACATGATTTATTAAATGATTATAAGCAGTCAAACGGTAAAAACGGACTTGTTATGGTGGCATTTGATACAGAGCTATTTGGACATTGGTGGTTTGAAGGTGTTGAATTTATTAAACAATTTATCAAGAAATTAACCAAGGTTGAAGGTATTGATATTATGACAGCTGATGAATACTTGCAAAAAAATCCGCCAACAGCTGCTATTTCTTTACCGGAAAGCTCCTGGGGGCAAGGCGGCCATTTCTGGGTATGGCAAAACCATCAAACAGAATGGATGTGGCCAATTATTCATTCAGCAGAAAAGAGAATGCAAAGTATAGCTGCAAATTATCAAGTAGTTCCTACAACAGATAATAAAGTGCTTCATAGAGCATTAAATCAACTGGCTAGAGAAATCTTATTACTGCAAAGTAGTGATTGGCCATTCTTAATTACAACATGGCAAGCTCGTGATTATGCTGTAGAAAGATTTAGAAAGCATCAGGAGAATTTTGAGCGTTTAGCTGGAATGATTGAAAATAATTCTATTGACGAAGGATATTTAGTATCATTAGAAGCGGTTGATAATCCATTTGAAGTAATTGATTACAGATCCTTTTTGCCGATAGAAAAAGGTAAATACCCTCAACAACAGTCAGAATTACAGCCTTTATATTCATAGATAACAATATATAGAAAAAATAACCGCCTGTTTAGACAAGCGGTTATTTTTTTAGGTTACCTTTTTATTTTTTTTGTAGCTTTAGCGTGTTTATTTTCATATATCAATGAATTAGCTATTTTTTTAATTTTTCCGCCGCCTGGTGAATAGTTCATTGGAAAATAAAATAGATCATAAGCTTTAACAATTTCTTTAAGGTGCCTAAACTCTGCCAGTATTTGATTGCATCTTAGCTGGCATGTTTCATGATCCTGATTTATTTTATTCATAAGTCCGCATTTAAGCTCTATTGCCAGATAATAGCAAGGATATTTAGAAAAATATTTTACATCAGCTTTAACTAAATAAGCCTTTTCTATATCTTCATAATTTTTTAGATGATCAACATACATATCAATTTCTTTTAAAGGTAAATCGTTTTGCATTAGCTTTGTACTCTGCCATTGGGATCTTTCTGCTTCTGATTGTTGGTAAAGTCGGGAAAACTCTGTGTATTTATCGTAATAATAATCTGCGTTTTCTTCGTCATTTTTTGACTTGTAGTAAGAATAAATATGGCTAAGCGCTTCAAGCTTACATTGATATTTTACATCTCCGGCTTTTTCCAGGTATTTAACACCTTCGTCTTTTTCCATTGATAACAATAGCAGGCCGTATTCAAAGTTGACTTCATAGTTATTAGGGTTATCTTTTAAAACTCTTTCAAAGCATTCCATAGCTTTTGCTCTATCAGCTATATTTAAAAAGTGAAAACCCTGGTCTATTAAATTGTCTTCGGTTAGATTTTCTTTATTTTCAAGCGTTGTTATTTCTTTTTCTGATACTTTTGCTGATTTATAGAGTTGATTCCAGTAGTCTTTATTAAAGCTTAGCCAATATTCATCTATTTTTTTACAGATTGCCCTGGTATCTCTTCCTAGTAAGTCAATAGAAGTACGATTAAATACCGGCTTAAAGTCTCTGTCTATTTTATAATTTAATGCGTCTAACCTGTCTTTAAATGACGGGTGAACGTCTTCGTAGGTTATTTCTTCTTTTAGTTGATGATTTATTATTTCAAATATTTCTTGGTTTGATAACTCTTTTTTTAATGACTCAGATAATGAACTTATTGGGTTCTGTGGAGGTTTTCTTTCGGTTTTAGCTATTTTACTAAAGTTGTTAAAGTGGTCATTATAAAGTCGATAGTATAAACTTCCGTAGATAAAAGTTTCTCCGGTTATTTTTTCGCCGACAACTTCTGCGGCTAATTTGTCAGCTTCGTATTCATGTTTTCTCATTAAGATAAAAGAGTAGCTGTTGAAAAACGGCAAAAACTTATCAAAGAAGAATCTAAATACAAAAGAAGAAACGTGATTTTCTTGTTCGAGAAAATAAACTATATTATTCCAGGTATTTTTTAAAATATAGATTTGAGTTGTAATAAAGCCGTGCCTTTTGGAGATGTGTCCCATTTCATGAGCTATGATACTTTTTAGCTGCTCTTTTGACATGCAGTATAAAAACGGTAATCCAATAACAAGGTAGTTTTTGTTAAATCCCAGAAGCCCCAGGCGCGGAATTTGGCTGACAGATGCATTGTAGGTGTAATCAATCAAAACTTTTGAGATTTTTGGTGTTTTTAGCTGATCTCTTATATCATCTATCATCTCAAAGAGCTGGGGAGCTTCTTCTCTTTTTACTTCAACACCATAGGGTTCTCCCATTTTTATAAAGGAAGATTTGATAATCACTACCAGAGGTATTGCAAGGAATATAGTTAGCTTAATTACTCCGGCGTTAATATGGTGCGACTTTGTAGACAGAAATATCAGCGCTCCTATTATCCCTAAAAAGAGTATAAAAAATCCGAGAACAAATATAACTCCAAAAACTGCCAGCATATAAACGTTAAAATTGTATAACCTGGGACGTTTTGAGGCATATGCTTCCAGCTTTCTTAAATAATTTTTGTAGTCTTTAATTCTTTTGTACATAAATATTCTTCCTTTAGAAAATAACAAATTCTTTATCGAAAATTTTATCCTCCAACTTGAGTATATTAAACAAAATTGTTACAAAAAAAATAAATACAAAAAAATTTTTAAGGTTCAAATCTTAAAATAAAATGTTGACTCAATTTTTATCCCAGTTTATTCGATAGAATACCCCGACCCTTGCAGACTGTGGGTTCAACGTAGTTTGTCGTGATGTGTCATGATATAAAGTATGGACATAAATAAAATTTTGAAAATCAGACAGTTTAAGGCTATAGAGCTTGAAGCCGAGAACGGGGAAGTATTAATTATTGGTGAGTTAAAAGAGACTAAAAAGACTTGCCCACAATGCGATACAATTGCAATAAAACCAAATCAATACTATAAAAAAAAGTTAAGAACAGTTCCATTTAATGGTATGCCTACTTATCTTGTTTTTACGCAAATATCAT
>JANQHM010000173.1 GCA_028282645.1 Candidatus Gastranaerophilales bacterium | reverse complement strand
TGGTGGGGCTTTGTGGGGCAATCATTGGGGATAAGAGTGCCATGATGTTCCACAAAATACAAAATATTGTTTTAACGTATTGAGTAAAGTTCATTTTTTAACCTTTGGATTCTCTTCTTTATAAAATTAAAAACTGGATGTATTTACATTTTATATCTTTAATATATATCATAGCATGTTTTTAAATTTTTTGCAGGCTCTTTGAATGTAAAAATGCTAATTTTGTAACATTGCTTAATGAAAAAAATACCCAGGTTTTATTAACTGAGTATTTTACAGGATAAAAAATTTTTCTTAATTTAACCTGAGTTCGATATAAAATTGGATATAAAAAAATCTATTGTCAAAATAAAAATAAATAACATTTGGCAATAGAGGTGAAGTATCAATGCAATTATATCAAATATTTTATGAAGTTGACGAATTTTGCAACTTAATTAAAGAAGATTTAGAAAAGCAATGATTATCTAATAAAAAAAGAATTATGCGGGCTAAAATAATCGGACTTTATTATAAAACTTGAATATTAACAAGTTGAAGCATTTCTACCAGTTTATAAGTGGAAATACCTACTATATTTGTATAACATCCACTTATAGATTTTATAAAAGCTCCGGCATATCCTTGTATTGCATAAGAACCTGCCTTATCGTAAGGTTCCGATGTTGCAAGGTAATTATTTATTTCATCGTTGGTTAATGGTTTAAATGTAACATTGCTGCTTACATGGTCTGTAAATTCCTTGTTTGATTCTGTATCAATTATTGCTATTGCTGAAATTACCTGATGGGTTTTACCGCTTAACATTTTTAACATGTTAAATGCGTCTTGTTTATCTGTTGGTTTACCCAGTATTTTTTTATTTAATACCACTACTGTATCTGATCCAATTATTACAGAAGGTTCTTTAACTTTTTGGGCTACATCTCTTGCTTTTTCCAGTGCAAGCTGTTCTATTAATTCCGATGAAAATTTTTCATCTTTGATATTCTCTTCGACTGTGGAAGGGATTACTTCAAATTTTAAATTTATTTTTTCTAGTAATTTTTTTCTTCTTGGTGAAGCTGAAGCCAGTATTATTTTTTTCATAATAATTTCTAATCAAATAAATCGTTAATTCTGGATTTTACCTCATTACTATCAAGTTCGTTTGTATAAGAGTTTAAATCCAAAGATGTTTGGAACATTTTTGCCGCCAGAATTTTATTACCCTTTAATGCGGCAGCTCTACCTTTATTGTAATAAGCCAGCGCATAGTTAGGATTATTCTTTATTGCCAACTCAAAGTACTCTATAGATTTTTGAATATAACCTAAATCATCCAGATAAATAACACCAAGATTATTATAAGCTATATCATAGTTAGAATCTAGCCTAATAGCTGTTTCATATTCTTTAATTGATTCTTCTATAAAACCTTTGCCCCATAACAAGTATCCTAAGTTGCAATGTATTCTTGCATTATCGGGCGAAATTTCCAAAGCAATTCTATAAACATTCAGTGCATTATTATAATCACCTTTATCATAAAACGCACTTGCCAGGTTTATATAAATATCAATATCTTCAGGGTTTAAAAGAAAAGCATTTTGATAGGCAACAATAGCAGCATCATAATTTTCTTTAGACTCTTGTAAAATAAACCCCAGTGTTTGAGATACAACGCTTGTCCACTTTTTGTTAGGATTTAATGTTATCGCCGCATGATAGTTTGCAATAGCCGGTTTGATTTCACCCTTTAAATAAAAAATATTTGCAAGATTACTATAATAAATAGCATTGTTAGGATTAATAATAATTAAATTTCTATAAATCTTAATTGCATTATCATAGTCACCTATTTCTTCATAAATATAGCACAAAGCTTTTAATGCAAATATATTAACTTTATCAATTTCAAGCGCTGCTTTGTATTCACCGATTGCTTCACTAATTTTGCCTGCGGTTCTGTAAGATTCTCCGGCAAGAACATATAAAATAGGAACTTTGGGAGTTTTTTCCAATTGTTTGTAATAGATGTCTATTGATTGATCTATTTCTTGATATTTCTCATAGTATTTTCCTTTAATAAAGACAGGAAGCATTTTAAAATAGATAAACTGTCTTTTTATTTCTTTTAAACCTTCTTTATCAAAAGCAATTGTTGTCCAAAACATAAGAGCATAAAAAATGCTTGATATAATCGAAAGTAGTCCAAAAGATAAGTTCATTTTAGATAATAGAAAATAAGCTTTAGCTTGATTTAAAGGGCTTGCTTCCACAGATTTTCTTAAATAAGATATTGCTTCAGCATTTCTTTCTTTCTTATAATATATTTTTGCAAGCATGTAATACGATTCTGACATTTTGGAATTGTTTTCTAAACTAATATTAAAATGAGAAACAGCTTTATCAAAATTACCCTTATAATAAAAAGCCAGTCCCATTTTATAATGCAATAGGGCAATATTAACCTCAGACTCAAAAGCTCTCTGATATTCGGTTATGGCTTCATCAAGATAATTTCTCGGATAAGTAATATCCAAATGTCTTTCCATATATAAATTCCCCAGCTTTAAGCGTAAGTCACCATTAGTCGGGTCATTCTCCAGTGCCTCAATGCAAAGCCGTATAGATTCCTTTAAATTACCATTTTTATAGGCTAAATTTATTTGTGCTTTAATATCTTTTGTTTCTTGTGTTGTTTTCTTTGTTTCAGTCATACTTAATCTCTAATTAAAGATATACATATATA
Source organism: Candidatus Gastranaerophilales bacterium (assembly GCA_028282645.1). GTDB lineage: Bacteria > Cyanobacteriota > Vampirovibrionia > Gastranaerophilales > JANQFW01 > JANQFW01. The sequence continues at coordinate 298 of JANQHM010000173.1, read as the reverse complement.
CTAGCTTTAAAATACTTTTCAGATTATTCAATCATGTTAAACCTAATAATATAACCTATTCTCTGAAAAGAGTAATCTGAAATTTAATTAAGAACCAGTATAATAATATTAGCTAATTGTAAAATTTTTAAAACCACCTTTTTATGTGATTTTTTTGGTGATGGTCATTACCTTTTACCACTATCATTTTTTTATGGATTTTAGAAGCTGTCTTGTTAAAGCTTGCATCGCCTTGCCAAGCAAGCCGCTTCAGCTTTAACATCGCAGTCCTTAAATGAGCCTTTATTATTGATATAAC
>JANQHM010000136.1 GCA_028282645.1 Candidatus Gastranaerophilales bacterium | reverse complement strand
GGGTGTTAAGACAATAATCAAGGCTCTGGTATAAGCAGAACCTTTACTTGTTAATAATCATAGACAATTATTTTGTTTTTACACAGTCTGCTTGGGTCGAGGAGGTTTATTATTGATATAACCAGCGGCTCTAAAATTTCGCCCTTAAATCCTTTTAATTTTGTATATATGATACTCACCAGGTTCTAATTTTTCAAAGTAAAATTTATTTTCATAATGATTATGGATATCAGTTATTTCTCTAAAGTCATACGCCCCCTGCTCAAGCACATACTCACATACAGCCTGGAATCCCTCAGGAATAAAAGCATCTTTATTAAACACAGGATCAGAGATTTTTTCATAAATATTCACGTTGCCATCATGCTTATAATCTTTTACTATTTCCTTTGGAGCATTTTCATTTGCTACAATAAATACTCTCTCATCATCATGTCCGTTTTCATTCTTTATAAACCAGGTTATAAAACCGCTTTGGTCATAATTAGTATGGTACAGCTCGGCAATTCCGTTGCAAGTCAAATCTAGTTGTTTAGCAAGCCTGTCAATAGCATCAAATTCTTTGTAAAATTTTTCATTTTGACTTCTAATCATTGACTTTTCAGCTCCAATAGCTTCTTCTATACCTTTTACAGTAAAGGATTCATCCCCGTCAATATGCATAACCGGACGTTGTGCCTTACTTCCGCCGGGCAGGAATTTATACTTAAACCACTTAAATAAAGCTCCTCTTTCACCAAGCTGTCCAGGATACTGATTAATCTCCCTAAACTCACCGTCTTGATTGTTATACGTTTTCAATATGCCCAGAGCAGATATGCTATCTGTAATACTGTTGTTATGTCCGGCTAAATAGTTATTATTATTGATTACTTCTTCTACTTTTTTAGCAAATTGCGAAACTATATCATTACCCCAGAAAAGATCAAAATTCATCTCAACGTGGTATTCTTGGTAATAATTATCCCATAACATATATTCTGCAAGGGTTACAAAGTGCGGAACCTCTGCCTTTAAAGCATCATTAGCTTTTTTAAGTACATACTTTGGTGCTCTATAGCTTATAGGTTCCCCATCACCATTTTGTGAGTATTTATCAACAATATGATCTATATGATCAACTCTAAAGCCATCAAAATTATATTCATTTTGAAGCTTTTTCATAAAATTAACGTAGAAATCAATAACTTCTGTGTTCAATTTGCCATCTTCAAATGAGACAAAATAGTATGGTGTTTGACAGTCAAGGTTTGCACAATGTGTAACATCATTACATTCATTATCATAATGATTGAATAAAGGAAAATTTCCATTATTACTCATTTTATTGAATACAGGTACTCCACAGGAACACCAGGCACCACCGGGTGCCGGCCAAAATCCTTGTTTTATCAGTATGCTGATAACTTCACTCTGATTAGTTATATCCTCTTCGCCTAATTTTTTGCTTATGCCAACAGATTCTTTTATTATGCTGTCTACTTTTTGGTGAATAGTTTTCTGATTATGCATCTTGGTCATTTCTTCCGACCAGTACTTGCGCTTTGGGTTTAAATCATTTTCAAACATATCAGCAAGATACCGTAAATGCTCGGGGATATCAGGATTAGAACCTGTTAAACGCTCTTTAATAAGTTCTTTAATATAATCAACATCGCCATGATGGTGGTCATTCTTCAGGTACTTAGCTATTTGGTCAACATCGTAACTTAATTTTTGGATAAGATCCTTTACCTTAAACCATCTTGCCACGTGCGGATTTGAGAGTATTGTCTTTGAAAATCTACCGGTTTGCGGCAATACATCAAACATCACCGGATGTCCCGCAAGTTGTGTTAAAGCAATAAACAATTGCACCTGAGCTTTAGCATCAAGTCCTAATTCTTCCGTTAAAGCTTTATCCGCTAAGTTTGGGCTAACACCGCTGCTGGTTGGCAGGTACGCACAACCAAAATCCCTTGGATGGAAAGGAATCAGATACATTGTTGTCCCTAGAATACCTTTTTTCAAGTTTCCGGCCGGTAAAATTAATAGCTGCTTTAGCCAATCAATTAGTTTTCCTGGTTCGTCTGTCGTGTTGCCGTTGCCCAGGCCTGCAAGGTTTAATAATTTAATGTTATGCTGTTCTTTTTTTACCCAGCCGGAGTCTGTATATCCTGCTCGTATTACCGGGCTTAATTCATTAAAAGCTATCTCATTATTGTTATATGTGTTGTTAAATTTTAATTTTTCCTCTATCCCAACTATTGTTTCTGAATCGCTCAGCTCCTTCAGCGCTCTAATATGTGAGTATGGCAAGTAGCCGTACTTTTGAACTTGCTCTGATATAAATTCTCTACGTTCCTCACTTACTTGAGATATATTATAAATGTGTTTCAGTTCATTAAAAATTTTTGTTAAAGATTGTGGCTTTGTTTCAAATAAAGTTGTTTTTACCAACATTTTTCCCCCTAATGTACAATATTAAAGTATTTATACCAACATTATTTCTTACTGCTCATAATTCGTGCAAAATAATTAAAATGGTATTATAATTTAATTTTATACCAAATAAATCTAATATTCTTTATATTATAAAAGAATTAAAAAAAAGTTTATATACTTAAGTAATAGATAAAATAATCCCTTAAAAAAGAATAATTAAAAGGTATTTAGGAGTTAATACAGCTTGAAAGGCCGATAAATGAGCAAAAGATTAAGAATAGTTGATATAATTGCCTGTAAAAAGGAAGGAAAAGAGCATTCTGAAGAGGAAATCAACTTTTTAGTGAAGGGTGTAAAAAATAAAACAATACCTGATTATCAAATATCTGCCTGGCTTATGGCCGTAAATATAAAAGGAATGACAAAAAAAGAATCCGCTATATTAACCCGTGCAATTGCAATGTCAGGTGAAATACTGGATTTATCCGCCATAGGTGAGTATATAGTAGATAAACACAGTACAGGTGGTGTTGGAGATAAAACAACAATTATTCTAATTCCTTTGCTAGCAGCAGCAGGTATGCCTGTTGCTAAATTATCAGGCAGAGGGCTCGGGCATACGGGGGGAACCATAGACAAGCTTGAATCTATACCCGGATTTAACACATCACTTAACATAGATGACTTTATAAATACAGTAAAAGCCCATAAATGTGCAATAGCCAGTCAAACAAATAATCTTGCGCCGGTGGACGGTACTCTTTACGCACTAAGGGACGCAACTGCTACAGTTGCAAGTATACCGCTGATTGCCTCCTCGATTGTGTCGAAAAAAATAGCATCAGGGGCTAATGTTATAGTGCTTGATGTGAAATGTGGCAATGGTGCATTTATGAAGTCTATTGATGATGCAAGAAGCTTATCCCAGACAATGGTTGATATAGGTAAATATCTGAACAAATCTATTGTTTCAGTTATAACAGGTATGGAACAACCATTAGGTAATGCTGTTGGCAATAATTTAGAAATTATTGAATCTATTGAAACCCTAAAAAACAAGGGCCCTAAAGATTTAACAGAACTATGTCTATACCTTGGAGCTATATCATTAGTTAAAGCAAATAAAGCCGCTACAATCAGGGAAGGAAAATTTTTTCTCGCTAAGCTTTTAAAGAACGGTAAAGCTTTTGAGCAGTTTAAACTGTTTGTAAAAAATCAGGGCGGTGATGTCAGCTATATTGATAATCCTGATAAATTTCCATCCTCAAAGTACAAGCTGGAGCTAAAAGCATCAAATAGCGGTTTTATAAAAGAAATAAATGCCTTAGAAGTGGGTAAGCTCTGTAAAATATTAGGTGCAGGTAGAGAAACCAAGGAAGATTCCATAGATCATAGTGTTGGTATTGTTTTAAATAAAAAGATCGGCTATAAAGTAAAACCAGGCGACTTAATTGCAACCATACATGCCAATGCCGAAGAAGAAGGCCAGGCTACATTAGAATTACTCGGTCAAGCTGTTGCATATTCTGATATACAAATAACAGCACCTGAGCTTATTATTGATACTATTGGTCATTAGTGCCGTTACTTTTTTTAAATTATTTATTAAAAAATATTATAAAATTATAAATATTTTTCTATTTTAGTTTTTAACGTATTTTTTTGAATTAAACCTACCAGTCTTTCGGAAGCTTCGCCATTTTTAAAGATTAACAAGCTTGGAATACCGCTTATACTATACTCTTGAGCAATGCGGATGTTTTCGTCTGTGTTAACTTTTACAACTTTTACCTTACCATCATACTCTTGTGCTATCTCATCAATTATAGGGGATAGTTTTCTGCAAGGTCCGCACCAGGGAGCCCAAAAATCCACAAGCACGGGCACTTCAGACTTTTTTACCTCTTGCTCAAATGTAGTATCTGTAACTTCTATTGCATTTGACATTGAGAATATCTCCTTATAAAAATATTGTTTTTTATACTAAAATTAA
>JANQHM010000134.1 GCA_028282645.1 Candidatus Gastranaerophilales bacterium | reverse complement strand
GCCAACTATTGACTGGATAGTTTCAGAATTGCTTTCGTAGAATAAAGAAGCTTCTATCATCTTTTCTTCTACTGCATCCATACTGTTAAATGCGTAATTGCCAAAAAATTTTTCTCTCAATGGTTGGGATTTTTCAAGCGTTCATCATCCATCGCAAAACCCTTAATCATATATTGTTTAAGAACTTGCGTAGCCCATTGTCTAAAATGCGTAGCTATTACAGAGTTAACACGATATCCAACTGATATAACCATATCAAGATTTTATAAGGGACCTTAAAAATACTTTAAGGTTTCGGTTATTTTTTAATGACGCATTTTAAGAAAAAACTTTTTACTCCTTACCTTTTAACAGGTATAAACTCTTGAGCAAGGTTTTCTATAAATGGAATAGTATTATTAAATGAATCAAGTTTATAGTCGGCTTCTGTATCTATACTTGACCTTGAGGCTGGATTTGCAGCAATTTCTTTGCTGTCTCTATGCATAACGGCTATGCCAATACCACCCATTTTGGAAGTTTCTTTCATTGCAAACTCATCGTCTTTTAATACGCCTTTTTCCTGTCCGACTGCGTCTCCCAGGTAAATAGGGAAGTTATTATCCTTGCCTCCAAACAGCTCCATTAGCTGTTTTACGGCTTCTCCTTTATTGTAGGTCTGGGTTTTTACGTCACTAAGCTCCCAGGCTTTATTCGCGTTATGTTCTACTATAATTGCTTTGCCGTTTTTATAGATATCTTCATTTGAAAGATCGTTTAATTGTTCTTTTTTGATTAATTTGTCACCCAGGTGATCTTCACTTATTGCTTTGAATTTGTGCTTTCCAAATTCAAGCAGTTCTTCAAATGATAAGTTAAGTTTATCATTTTTACTGTTTGAAATTTCTACTTTCTTTTCTTCTGAAGAGTCGGCTTTGCTTTCTTTTGGGGTATTTTTTATTTCGTTAAATAATCTATCATTTTCGTTATTTAGCTGTATTTTAACTAGGCCTTGTGTGTCTTCACACTTGTTTGACAGTCCTCGCCAGTGTAAATTGACTATCATGCTTAGGTTTTCTATTCTAAAGCCAAGAGGTTCCAGGTTTTTTCTGAGTTTGGTGTCAAAGTCAGATTGTTCAGGAGAAAAACCTAACAAATCAGCCGGTCTTAGTTTGATTTTTGTTTGTCCGTTGTCCAGGCTTGTTTTTTCTATTGTATAAGCCGGGTTATTAGCGTTTTGCTGCTCTCCGACAACATGAGCATTTTTTTCTGCTGTCCATTTATTTATAAAGTTTTCAGCTTTTTTATCAGGGACTGTAAGATTCATTGAATTACCTTTTAAGCCTATTGCACTTAATTGTTCGGCTGTTTTTTTTCCAAACATAGTATCCAGGGCAAACCTCTCCAATGAGCCGGCTGTTAACAGGAAAAGCGGGGTTTTGGCCTTGTTAAGCTTGCTCAATGTGTTATTTTTAAAATGCTCTGCTTCCTCTTTAGTAATAACTTTATTTGGGTCTTCGCCAAAAGGTACAAGAGTACCGTCAAAATCAGAAATTATCACGGGTTGTTTACCTGTTTGTTTAACCATATCCGCCATTGCTGAGGGGCTTGCAAGAGGAACATCAGATAATTTTCTTTTTATACCTTTGAAAGATATTTTAGAAGGGTGCAAGCTTAAATGATAATGATCAGCTCCTGTAAAAAATACCTGATTATTTTGATTTGACTCTGTTTTACTCAATTCTCTTTTTGTCTGTGCAACATTTGCATTAGAAATATTGTTTTTATGATGCTTAAAAGCACCATGTGTAATAACTTTCATAAAGTTTCCCTTTCATTCGACTCTCTTAATGCTATTTATCAATTTAATTTTTTACTCTCTTTATTGAATAAACATATAAAAAAATTGACCTTCCAGTTAAACTAAAAAAAAAATTTTTTTTTGTTGCTAGTTTTTCTTTAGTTATTTACAAAAAAAATAATAATTTATTTTTTAAATAAACGATACTTTAAGTAATAATAAAAAAAAAGCATTAAAAATATTTTTAATGTAGCTGTAAGCTGTTGATATAACTTAAGTTTACTTGTTATTCCCTACTTAACAGGTATAAACTCTTGAGCAAATTTCTCTAAAAATGGCACTGTTTCATTAAAAGAATCAAGCTTATAACTTGCTTCTGTTTCTATATATGACCTAAAGGCTGGTTTTTTATCAATTTCGTTATCATCTCTGTGTATAATTGCTATTCCTATGCCTCCCATATCGGAAATTTCTTTCATTGCATACTCATCATCTTTTTCCTCCCCGACAGCGTCTCCCACATAAATAGGGAAATTTTTATCCGCACCGCCAAAGAGTTCAATTAGCTGTTTTACTGCTTCGCCTTTATTATAAATTTTGCTTCTTGCATCAATAAGCTCGTGCCCTAGTATAACTGCTTTGCCATTTTTATAGATACCTTCATGAGAAAGATCTTTTAATTGTTCTTTCTCAATCAACTTTTCTTTTAAGTGGTCTTTACTTATTTCAGTGAATTTTTTCATTCCAAAATTAACTAATTCATCAAGCGATAAATAAAGTTTTTCATTTTTACTATTTAAAATTTCAATCTTTTTTTCTGAGGAATGGGTCTCGCTTTGCTTTGGATCTTTTTTTATTTCATTAAATAAATTATCATTTTCTTCTTTTAGCTGTATTTTAACGGAAGGTGCCCCGGATTCCCGGCTTTTTGCATATTCATTCGATTTTCAGCAAAACAGGGGACACTATAACTAAATATAGAGACGGCACAAAGAAGGAGGTTTATAAATTAGATAACAAAGGCAGAGAAGCTCCTCATACTCGAACTATATATCCGGACGGTTCTGATATAATAGAACATATGATTTTCCACAATACTGGAGACAATATAACTAAATATAGAGACGGCACAAAGAAGGAGGTTTATAAATTAGATACCAAAGGCAGAGAAGCTCCTCATACCCGAACTATATATCCGGACGGTTCTGAGATGAAAGAACATACGATTTTCCACAATACTGGAGACAATATAACTATATACAATAATGGCATTTCTATAAAAGAAAATAAACTTGAAGGGTTAAAAACAGCTTCGATTAAG
>JANQHM010000097.1 GCA_028282645.1 Candidatus Gastranaerophilales bacterium | reverse complement strand
TTACCACGAATTTTTAGCTGTTCTTTTTGAACACGAAGTAAAAAGAAAAAAAGAGGGATATATAAATGCCAAGGTATCAAAAGCAAAATTTCCATATTTTAAAACCCTTGATCAATTTGACTTTTCGTTTCAACCATCGCTTAATGAAAAGGAAATAATTAACCTTGGAGGATTAAGCTTTGCGCAAAACAATGAAAATGTAATATTTTTATTTATAACTATGATAATCTCGGAAAGCTTATTTACAATCCGCAGTATTATTATTACGACATTAAAAATTATGATATCATGCAATGCACGGGCCTCAAAGACAAGCACGGCAAGCTTATTTTTGAGGGGGATATTATTAGAGTAGATAACCGTATGCTTGCTATTGTCAGGTTTGGAGAGTACATCGCCACTGCATTACCAACTCAACATCTGGGTTTTTATTTGCATTGGATCGGCAACCTATATGAAAAACGAGGCTACAGGCAAGACATTTTATATTGGTTGTATTGTGATTACCATTTTGAGATTATCGGCAATATTCACGAAAACCCAGAACTGCTCAAGGTGGGTGTAAACAGTCAGTCAAACTGATCCAAAATATCAGTTAATATGAGATAATAATGCTGTTAAAATACTTAAAGAAAAAAAATGATTTTAGACAATTTAAGGATGTTATTGATAAAATAGGCATGATGTAATGATAATAATATTGAGTTTTTAAAATGAAAACTGTTACAAAAAGAACAAGAAAAACATACGGTAATACCTGGTGGGGAAAAAAGTGGATAGAAGCTCTTGAAAGAATAGACTCCAACAGACTTGCAAGGGGTAAAACCTATGCAAACACCGGTAAAGTTCAAAATATAAAAATTAGCCAAGGAAGTCTTAAAGCTAGAGTTCAAGGCTCTTGGGCCAGTTATTATGATATAAATATAAACCTGACTTCTTTTTTAAGAGATGAAAAGAAAAAAATTAAAGAAATAATTAAGGAAAACTCTTCTATTGCAATTGAGCTGGAAATGGGAAAGTTACCAGAAAAATTTCTTGATTTGCTTGAAGAAGAAAACATCAATTTACTTCCTAAAAAGTGGAAGGATTTATCCGCAACCTGCTCTTGCCCGGATTATGCAAATCCTTGCAAACATCTTGCAGCTGTTTATTATATGCTGGCAAATGAAATAGACAAAGATCCGTTTATTTTATTTGATTTAAAAGAATTTAAAAAAGAAGATCTTCAAAAAGCCGCCGGATTAACCACTGATGAAGCAACAGCTCTAACAGCTAAAAAATCTATTCTGGATAAGTTTATACCTGTTGAAAATATAGAAAAAACAACAAAAGCCATAAATCCTGAAGAGTTTGACTTTAATTTTCCTAAATTTGACTACAATATTTATTTAAAGTTACTAACAGACGATAATTCATTTTATCTTGAAGGAAATTTTAAAGAGTTTCTTGCTGAATTATACGAGAAGGTTTCAAATAAAATTGATGATCTTTTTGAAGATATTGAGGAAACAAAGTTAAATAACGAATCAGACTTTTATATTCAATACAAAAAATATCCTTACAAAAAAAATATTATATTTCCATATTTTTCAATTGTCAGTGATAAATTTGATAATGACCTAATAAAAGAAGACTTAGACCCAGTAGTTCAAAATATTGCTTTAAAAACAAACTTCTTGCCACTTGCATTTCAAGATGCTCCTTTTAAAGAGGGCAAAAACAGCATAATTGCCAATGATAAGAAAACAAATTTATATAAGGCAAAAAAACTTAAGTGCATTGAGCTGGGTGTATTATATGGCCCTGAATATTTTTTTAACCTTGTTTACAATATAGATTATGATCAAGCGTCTGATTCTTTTAAATTTCTAAATATAATTGCTTCAACAGCCTCGGCCCTTGTAAAGGCAAATCAATATATTCCAGAAGTTGTTTTTGAAAAAGAACTTGCTAAGCCGGATTTAAAGACAAATTTTGAAAATTTTTCAATAAGATATACACCTTACCTGTTTGAAAACAAGGTAAAGGAGCAAATAAAAAAAATTGAAGATATAATGCCTGAAAATTTATGCAGTTATAATGATAAAGTTTTATCAAAAGAGGGTGTTTTTGATATTTTATCTCTCTTTATAACTCATATTATTAACAGGGCATTTTATGAAGAGGCTATCGATTTAGATAGTAAGTTAATTAGAGCTTTTTTATATAATGAACCTTTTAAGGCAAGCAAGTTCAATGAAAAAAGTATAGGAAAAAGTTTAGAAAACTGGCTTAATAAATTATCAATCAGCAAAAAAGAGATATCTTCTATAATAAGGATTGAGGTACTCCCAAGTATTGAAGAAGAGATTGAGGCTGAGTTATTTAAGCTTTTTGTTGATGTAACAAAGAAAAATGCACATTTTGAAAATCAAGTTCCTTATAAAAAATTATTTGAAGATGATGTGGATAAAAAAAGCAAGGGTAAAAAGGCAAAACAGTTAGAAGAGACTTCAGGTAAAAAACAGCTTTTTGGGCTTGCGCTTGAAACAGTTAAAACAGAATCATCAAAACAATTGATTACAGCTGGTGAATATATACCTCAAGTTAAAGAAATAGTTGACTCTAAAGGTGAAGAAGCTCCTATTTTAAACTTGGAAGAAATGAGCGATGTTCTTTTAAATACCAAAGAAATTTTAAATTTGCTCGGGATAGAAATTACTATTCCAAAAGAGTTAAAAAAGCTTGCATATCCTCAGTTGCAATTTAAGGCAAAAGCTAAAAAAGCCACTTCTGATATAAGTTACTTAAGTATGCATGAACTTTTAGACTTTTCTTACGAAATATCTATAGGTGATACAAAAATCAGTGCAGCTGAATTTAAAAGATTAGTTAAGTCCAAAGAAAATCTGGTTAAATACAAAGATAACTATCTGCTTTTAAACCCTGATGAAGTTAATAATATTATGAACAAGCTAAAAGAGCCTACCCCTGAGTTATCTTCTCCTATGCAGGCTCTATATGCTGTTGTTACAGAAGAAGTTAACGGAATAAAATTTAAGCCCGACAATAAAATTAAAAATATTTTAAAAGATTTAACTAAAATTGAAGAAATAACTGTACCGAAAACTTTGAATGCAAAGTTAAGAGAATATCAAGAAAGAGGCTTCAAATGGCTTTATTCAAACACTAAAAAGGGATTAGGCTGCTGTATTGCCGATGATATGGGGCTAGGAAAAACTATTCAAATTATAACCCTTTTATTAAAAAACAAAGAAGAAGGAACACTGACAAAGCCTGCCCTTGTTATTTGTCCGACAACGCTTATTGGAAATTGGAAAAAAGAGTTGGAAAAATTTGCACCGTCTCTTAATGTTGCTTTGTATCATGGTAGCGAAAGACAGTTTAACCCCAAAGGCAAAGATATAATTATTTCAAGCTACGGAATATTAAGAAGAGACCTTAAAAAGTTTCAGTCAGAAGATTGGTCTTATTTAATAATAGATGAAGCCCAGAATATCAAAAATGCTGAAACCGATCAGACTAAAGCTGTTAAGTCTATAAAAGCAAATGCTTATATTGCAATGACAGGAACTCCGGTTGAAAACAAGTTGACAGAGTTATGGAATATATTTGATTTTTCAAACAAAGGATATTTAGGAGGAATCAGTTCGTTTAAACGAAACTTTTCAACTCCTATTGAAAAATACAAAGATGAAGAAAGTATTAAAAAGTTTAAAACAGCTACAGCTCCTTTTATGATAAGGAGGCTTAAAACTGATAAGGCCATTATAAATGACCTTCCTGACAAAATTACTTTTGATGAGTACTGTTATCTTTCAAAAGAACAAGCTGCAATTTATGAAAATATTGTTAAAAATACTATTAGTACAATAGAAGGCTGTCAAGGCATTGAAAGAAAAGGTTTAATCTTCAAGTTAATTACTGATTTAAAACAAGTATGCAATCATCCTGTTAATTATTCAAAAAAAGGAACAATCAGCCCTGAGTTATCTGGAAAATCTCAAAAAACAATAAAAATATTAGAAAAAATTCTTGCCAATAAAGAAAAATCTTTAATATTCACTCAATATAGAGAAATGGGAGATTTGCTCGTTGAAATGATTGAGCAGGAATTTAAAACAGATGTTCTGTTTTTTCATGGAGGAATTCAGCGAAAAAAACGGGATGAAATGGTAGATAAGTTTCAAAATGATTTAAAAAACAAAATAATGATAGTTTCTTTAAAAGCAGGTGGCACGGGCTTAAATTTAACAGCAGCTTCTAATGTTATTCATTACGACTTATGGTGGAATCCAGCCGTTGAAAATCAGGCTACTGACAGAGTATACAGGATAGGACAAGAGAAAAAAGTCCTGGTTCACAGGTTAATTACGTTAGGGACTTTTGAAGAAAAAATTGATGAAATTATTAAGTCAAAAAAAGAACTAGCTGATCTTACTGTTTCAACAGGTGAAAAGTGGATTACAGAAATGTCAAACAGTGACTTGAGGGAAATATTTACGTTACATAATAGTTAGGTGGAAAGTCTTATGAGTAAAATATTGCCAATGGTAACTTCATCTGGTGAGATTGAGCCTACAAGACTTGCGTAGGAGATATATTTATGACTGTAAATGCTAGTCTAAAAGTGTACCGGGTACCGGCGTAAAAATGTACCACCTTAAGAGATAAAACCTGTAAGATAAATGTAACTGAAACATTGTCTAT
>JANQHM010000007.1 GCA_028282645.1 Candidatus Gastranaerophilales bacterium | reverse complement strand
TGTAAAAGGTACAGTTGTAGGCTTTGAATCTAATGGAGTTATTGTAGATATAGGAGCTAAAACTGCTGCTAAAGTCCCATTAAAGGAGCTTTCAAACATATTCACAAAATCACCTCAAGGCGTTGTTAGCGTAGGAGAGGAAAAGGAATTTCTTATTATTAGAGAAGAGGACGAAGAGGGGCAGTTGACTCTTTCTCTAAAAAAAGTTGCGTCAGTCTATAGTTGGAAAAAACTTGAAGACCTTAAAGAAAAAGACGCAGTAGTTGACGCTGAAGTTACTTCAACAGTTAAAGGCGGTATTTTAGTAGATGTTCTTGGGCTGAGAGGCTTTGTTCCCTCCAGTCATATCAGAGCCAAAGATATTGAAGCCTTAGTTGGCGAAAAAATTCAATTAAAAATTCTTTCTGTAGATTCGCAACAAAATAACTTGATTATGTCTCACAGAAAAGTTGTTACTGATCAACAAGCCGAACAAAGAAAAGATGTATTTGAAAAACTTGAAGTCGGTAGTGTTGTTGAAGGTGAAGTTGTAAGATTAGCTGATTTTGGTGCATTTGTTGATATAGGCGGCATTGACGGTTTATTACCTCTATCTCAAATGTCTTGGAGATGGGTAGATCATCCGGCTGATATTTTAAGTGTGGGTGATAAAATTAAAGTTGAAGTCATCGGTATTGATAATGAAAAACAAAGAGTTAGTTTAAGTCTTAAAAGCTTACAGCCTGATCCTTGGGGTGAAGCAGCTAATGTTATTAAAGAAGGATCAAAAGTTGCGGGCAATGTTATTAGAATTAAGCATTTTGGCGCATTTATTGAGATTCATCCAGGAGTTGAAGCGCTTCTTCCTTACAAAGAAGTACTTGAATATCAGTCTCAAGCTGGCAAATCATTGGAAGTTGGTCAATCTCTAGATGTTAATGTTGAAAGATTTAACCCGGAAGACAGAAGAATCAGTTTAAGTGTTTCTTCTAAAATTAACAATCATCAACAAACACAGGCAAAAAATATTGAAGTTCAAAAGCCGGAAGAGACTACTCCAACTGCGGAGTAATCTTAAAGATCTTGGCCGGTTAAAAAAAATATTGGAGACCACTATAAAATTTTTAGTAGTGGTCAGTTGAGTACTGATGCTTACAAGTAAACTCAAGTTATATCAAAAGCTTACAGCGATGACATAAGAAAGGTGATGACCATCACCAAATTTTTAATATAACCAAAAATTAAGTTCTATTGGCTTTATAGTTTTATTTTATATATAATTAAGTGTGGGACGATTTTATTTTTAGTATCTTATTTTATTTATTTTTTTAAATTTATTATTAAAAAATAAATAAAAAATATAATTAGAATTGGCTCTGTTAATATAGATAAAGGAAAAAATTTTGTTTGAACGATTTACAGAAAAAGCAATAAAAGTTGTAACAATAGCTCAGGAAGAAGCTATAAATGCAAAGCATTCCCAACTATATCCCGAGCATATTTTATTGGGAATATTAAAAGAAGGTTCAAGTGTTGCTTACAAGTTCTTAAAATCATCCAGTCTAAATACAGTCCAACTTACAGAAAAAATTCACTCAATCCAAGGCTATAAGTCAAACACTGTACAAAATAATGCACTATTGCCGTTTAGTACAGATGTTCAAAAAATCTTTAACCAGTCCTGGCTGGAAGCTAAAACCGCAGGTTCTAACATTGTTACACCTGAACATTTATTTGTATCGCTTTTAGCAGAAGAAAATAACCAAACAAATCTTATACTTAAAGATTTTGATGTAGACATAGAAAAAATAAAAAGCAGTGTTAATAAATTAATAAAGAAAGCTGATAAAGTTGTTGAACACCCTGAAAATAATCAAGGGGGATTAATGTTAGAAAAAAGCTATTCAAGTTCTACTATATTTGAAGAAAAAGATATTTTAGGGCTTATGACTCAGGCACAAGATATTTTAAATAAAACTAATTATGAAATTTTGGGTACTGAACAGATATTTTTGGCAATGCTGGAAAATCAAAATTCTGAATTAGCTAATATCCTTGCAGAAGAGGGCTTGAATGCTGATATATTTATAAAACAGCTTAATAAATATTCATCCAGAGATGTTGAGTACGAAGAAAGTAAAACAATATTTACTCCAAAAGCTTATCAGTCTATAAATTCCGCTTATGAGCTTGCAAAAGAATTCGGATTTACATCAATCAAACCTGAACATTTACTTCTTGGCATTTTAAAAGAAAAAAACAGTATTGCTTATAAAGCTTTAAAAGATTTAAATATTAATATTGAAGGTATTCAAAATAAAATATTAAGGCCTATACAAAAACAGAGACCTATTATCAATACCATACTAAAGCTTGCTAAAGAAGAAGCGCATCGTATTGGCCAAAATGTAGTAGGTACCGAAGAAATTCTTTTAGGTATTATTGGTGAAGGAACCAATCTGGCATGTGAAGTACTTAAAGACCTTGGAGTAACATTAAAAGAAGCAAGGATTGAAGTTGAAAAGCTTATTGGTTGCAGCAATTCATATTATGATCAGGATATAAACTTTACTCCGCGAGCTAAAAAAATTCTTGAAATCGCCTGGACAAAAGCTAAAAAATTTAATCAGATAAAAATTGAACCCGAGCATTTACTATTGGCAATAATAACAGAAAATGAATGCATGGCAATGAAAACCCTGGAAAATTTGGGTGTTGACGCTCTGGAAATTAAACAGGGTATAGTAAAAGAGATTCAAGCAAAAGAAGCTCTTATAGAAAATGACAATTAACTATATACCAATTTCAGGAAAAGTATCAATAAATCTTAAAATAATAATTTTAAAATACCAAATAATAGTGTATAATTAAATATGATTTAATTTACAGATATGATAAAAGGGGGCTTTTATGAGGAAATACTCTTCTTCCGAAATTAGAAATGTAGCCTTAATATCCCACGTTGGAACAGGAAAGACATCACTTGCAGAAGCGATGCTTTTTTTATCCGGACAAAATACCAGATTAGGCAAAGTAGACAATGAATCTTCATTGATGGATTTTGAACCTGAAGAAATAAAAAGAAGAACAACAATTAGTTCTTCTGTAGCAAGCTTTAACTGGAAAAATGTAGAAATAAACCTTATTGATACCCCTGGCAGTGCTAACTTTATAACAGACTCCAAAAATTGTTTACAAGGAGTAGACAATGCCGTATTAGTGCTAGATGCTCTGGACAGTTTAAAAATACAGTCTTCTAAATTACTGAAACAAGCCCAAGAATTGAATTTAGGACTGACTATTTTTATTAATAAGATGGAAAGAGAAAATGCTAATTATCAAAAAGTTGTTGACGATTTAAAATCTTCATTGGCTTCAAAACCAGTATTGCTACAGATTCCGATTGGACAAGAGTCTTCTTTTAAAGGGGTGATAGATTTATTAAAAATGAAAGCTTATTATTATGAAAATGATGAAAGCGGCAAATTTACAGAAAAAGATATACCAGAAGAACTGCTTGAAGAAGCAACTATATTAAAAGAAGAAGCATTGGAAGCCATTGTAGAATGTAATGACGAAGTTCTGGAAAAATACCTTGAAGGTGAAACACTGAGTGAGCAAGACATCTCAATATCATTAAAACAAGGTATTCAAACATCGCAAATTATTCCTGTTATATTGGGAGCAGCGGCTAAAAATATTGGAGTAGTTCAGCTGTTAGACTTGGTAGTAAATAATATGCCTTCTCCGCCTGATAGAAAAGAAATAAAAGTACTTAATAATGATAAAGAAGAAGTTGCAAGAAAATTATCAGAAAATGAACTATTATCAATATTAGTATTTAAGACTATAGCAGATCCTTACGCAGGTCAGCTAACCATAATGCGAGTGCTATCAGGTGAAATATATTCAGATTCTACAATATATAATTCAACTAAAGCGACTAAAGAAAGAGTCGGACAAATTTTAAAACTTGTGGGAAAAAAACACGAACCGGTTCAAAAAGCTTTTGCCGGTGATATAGTAGCAGTTGCAAAGTTAAAAGATACCCATACAAGTGACAGCTTTAGCGATGAAAATAATCCGGTAACGGTTCCTGTTATACCGGCACCAAGCCCTGTCATTTCCTTTGCAATAAAAGCTAAAAGCAAAGGTGATGAAGATAAAATTATTTCAGGTTTAAAAAGGCTAATGGAAGAAGATCCCACATTACAAACATCCAGAGACCCTCAAACCCATGAACATATTTTATCAGGTATGGGACAAGTTCACTTAGAAGTGAGTATCGAAAAATTAAAAAGAAAATTTGGAGTGGAAATTCTTTTAGAAACGCCTAAAATACCTTATAAAGAAACTATTACCGGCGATGCAAAAGTGCAAGGAAAATATAAAAAACAATCTGGCGGAAAAGGTCAGTACGGAGATTGCTGGATTGAAATTCATCCTCTGATAGAAAAAGAGTTTGAATTTGTAGATAAAATTGTTGGCGGTGCCATACCCAGACAATATATTCCAGCAGTGGAAAACGGCATAAAAGAAGCCATGACAAAAGGTATTTTAGCAGGCTATCCGGTAACAGGCGTTCAAATAGTTCTTTTTGACGGTAGCTATCACGCTGTTGACTCTTCTGAAATGGCTTTTAAGGTTGCAGGGTCAATGGCATTCAAAAAAGGCGCGCTTCAAGCAAAGCCTGTATTGTTAGAACCTATAATGAATGTGGAAATCTCCGTACCGGAAGAAAATGTTGGTGATATTATGGGCGACTTAAACAGCAGGCGCGGCAGAATGCAAGGAATTGACTCAGAAGGTTCCACACAAACCGTTAAAGCTCATATACCTATGGCAGAAATGCTTAGATACGCTCCTGACTTAAATTCAATGACAAGCGGAGCCGGTATGTTTTCAATGGATTTTTCTCATTACGAAGAAGTACCTGCTCACCTCTCTCAAAAGATAATAGATGAGGCTAATGCAGTAAAAGAAGCGTAAAGTATTCTTTCAAAGTTAGTAATATTAATAAAGGGTGCCAATTGGCACCCTTTAAGCTGTGTGACTGACATACTTGACAGCTAGATCTAGATGGTGAAAGTCAGTTACAGGCTTGGTAGTAAGAACTGTTAGCAGAGGGCAAGGGTATCTGTCGTGAGATGAAATCTGAAGGAAGCCTAATGCAAAATCTCGGTCTGACGAACAGAAATCCCATAGGTAGTTGAACTTTATAGTAATAGATAAAAATAATAAAGCTGATGCCACATCAGCACAAACTGCTAATAAAAACAAAAAACAAGTATTAAACATACTTAATAATAATAATAAAGTGCTAAATCAAGCATTAAAACTTTCAAAACTATTATCTTATTTGAAATTAAAGGATGCGCCAGCCACGCAAAACTTAATTTCAAAACAGCACATTTTTCGCTTAGAGGGTAAGTGTGCCTATTTATACCCTTTTGCGGTGCAAAATTATCGTTGTAGTGAATTATTTTTGATTTTTACGTAACATACAATTGAATATTTTTTTTAACTCTCTTTAAGGCTAAAAGTACGGGTTTTGTGATGCTCGCGTAAGAGGATTAAAAAATTTATTTAAAAACTTGATAAACTTTAGAAAGAAGTTCAAATGGAAGTCAACTTTTGTTAAACTCCTGACCTGTTACGCTTAGAGTCTTGTCTTGATTTATATATAAGCAAAAAAGATTTTAAAAATATGAGCCTGGCTGAAGCTGCTAATTTATCAAGAAAAGATATCATCGGCAAGCATAAAAAAGATCAAACCTCAAGCCTTGGTAGTGCTTAAGAAATTATCTATAATAGAAACAGACAAAACAGGTGATAAAGAAAAAGTTAAAAAGATCAATTTAAAGCAAGTTGTATTTATAAGAGAACTTTTAAACAGGTCTTAACTTAAAGGATTACTTAATTAAAATGGAAAATGCAATAGTCAAGCCGGAAGACTGCATCTTTGCAATTGGAGTACCGTGAACAAGAGTGAGCTGAAAAGTGCAGCTTAAAATCAGTCTAAAAAACTGAAACCATGTATTCATCATGGTTTCAGCGATTTTTGCTTATTTTTTTGTCAAACCTATAGGCTTTTTATTAATCTTTATTTTACTTTTATAAAAATAAAGGTGCGCAAACTAAAGATACAATAGTCATTAACTTAAGAAGAATGTTTAATGACGGGCCGGATGTATCTTTACAAGGATCACCGATTGTATCTCCGGTAACAGCTGCGGCATGTGCCGGACTATTTTTACCGCCGTGGTGACCTGCTTCAATGAATTTTTTGGCATTATCCCAAGCACCACCTGAGTTTGCTAGCATAATTGCTAAACATACACCGGATGCTATAGCACCTGTTAACATTCCGCCAAGTGCTTCAGCACCAAGTATTAAACCAAATGCGACAGGAGTAATTACCGCGATTAAACCCGGGATGATCATTTCTTTTAATGCTGCGCCTGTGCTTATATCAACGCAATTTTTGTAGTCAGGCTTTGCGGTTCCTTCCATAATACCTGCAATTTCTTTGAACTGTCTTCTTACTTCCGCAACCATTTGCTGTGCAGCTTTACCTACAGCGCTCATTGTTAGTGCGCAAAATACAAACGGTAATGTTGCACCGAATAATATACCTGTTATAACTGTAGGATTAAGTATGTTAATCGTACTTAGTTCGGTAACTTTTGTATATGCGGTTAGTAGTGCTAGTGCGGTTAGGGCAGCTGAACCTATTGCAAATCCTTTACCGATAGCAGCTGTAGTGTTACCAACTGCATCAAGCTTGTCGGTTCTTTGTCTTACTTCTGGCGGTAATTCCGCCATTTCTGCAATGCCGCCTGCGTTATCGGAAATAGGACCGTAAGCATCAACTGCAACAATCATTCCGGTTGTTGCCAACATTCCTATAGCGCAAATTGTCATTCCGTAGATGCCGGCAACTTTAAAGGCAATTATTGTTGCCACGCATATAAATACAATAGGAAGGAATGTTGATATCATACCAACACCTAAGCCTGCGATAATATTTGTTGCCGCCCCTTGAAGTGAAGCATCAGCAATCTTTTTAACAGGATTAAAGTCAGAAGATGTATAGTACTCTGTGATAACACCAATTGCGGTACCTGCAATAAGCCCTACAACTAATGCCCAATAAACACCGAAGTTATCCGGCATTACTGCTCTTACAATAAAGAACGCAGCAATTACTAATATTATTGCCGAACCGAATGTTCCGGCATGTAATGCTTTCATCGGATTTGACTTTTCGTCTGTTCTTACAAGAAAGATACCTAAAATAGAAGCAAGAATACCAACAGCTGTAATTATTAACGGTAAAAATACACCGTTTAAACTTCCGTTAAAGGTTAGGGCTCCAATGGTCATGGCTGAAATAATTGCACCTACGTAAGATTCAAATAAATCAGCTCCCATGCCTGCAACGTCACCAACATTATCGCCAACGTTGTCTGCAATTACGGCAGGGTTTCTCGGATCATCTTCAGGTATGCCTGACTCTACCTTACCTACCAAATCTGCACCTACATCAGCTGCTTTGGTATAAATACCCCCGCCAACACGTGCAAATAAAGCAATTGAACTTGCACCAAGCGCAAATCCGTTTATGATACTAGGCTCTTTAAAAATAAGATATAAAACAGATAAGCCTAACAGGCCAAGGCCTACAACAGTTAAGCCCATAACCGCCCCGCCGGAAAATGCTATTCTTAAAGCGGAGTTTTGTGAAACCATTGCGGCAAAAGCTGTTTTAGCATTTGCTCTTGTGGAAATAAACATTCCGATATATCCGGCAAGAGTGGAAAACCCTGCACCGACCAAGAAGCAAATTGCAGTTTGCCAACTGATAAAATATCCTATAGCAAAGAATACTACCGCTGCAAACACGCTTAAAATTTTGTACTCCCTGGTTAAGAAAGCCATTGCACCTTCTTGAATATATTTGGATATTTCTTGCATTTTTTCGTTACCGGAGCTGCTTTTTAATATTCTTGATGTTAAAGCTCCTCCGAATAATAAAGATGTAACTGCGCAAGTCAAGGCGATGTATGCAGCGTTATTTGTATCAAATAAATTGATTTTAAACCCTGCAACAAGAGCAACTGCAAATACTGTCAATATACCTGCGACAACTAAAAATTCCATGCCCCAGAAGCTGCTGACTTTGTTTGTGATGTCTTCTTCTGTCTTATCATCATTATTGTTCTCATCTTTTTGACAATTGCATGATAAACAACAACAGTTAGAGTCTGTTTCTGTTGTTTGGACACTTTCGTTGTTCTCAAGTGACATTTCAACCTCCAATATAAACTATTCAATACTTTCTTGTAGCTATATACTACTTTCTTTTATTAACTGTATTTTTGAATTATAAAAAATTATATATTATAAATTAACTTTAAATAGTAATAATTTTCCATATGCTAACCAGCCTAATTTTTATAATACAAAAAAAATATTTGTATTTAAAGTAAAGTATGGCTAGCTAGTAATAATCATAGCTTATAAATAAAGATAGTGCAAAAATTTAATTATAAAGGTGCAGTTAGATAAAAATTCTATACATTATTCAGGATTTTTAGCAAAAAAATAAAAAAATAGACTTTAAATACCCGTGAGAAAAGAGCTTAGCAAAGTCCATCAATAATCATTGTGTACATCTTAAGCTAACTGTTGACTCAAAGCTGAGTAGAGAATGAGCCTTAGGCACTGACGACGGCTACCAAAAAAAAATAGCGATAAAAGTCGCTATACAAAACAAATCCGAATACATCTTACCATATTTATAATCTAATTCTTCAATTAAGTTTGAATTTTATCTTATATTATTTTTATTCCACATTTGATCAATTTTATAACACTAAAATAGCATGTTATTTACAATACTTTACATTTATTTTTTATAACTCGCTGAAATCTTTATACTTCTTAGCATACAGAATATATTATATTAAAGTAGTACAAGTAGTAAAAGGAGTAGTTCAATTAATAAAATTTAATATGCTAGAATAAGATTTATATAATTATATTTGTTAATATAATTATTAATAAAATTTTAATATTTTTAAGATATTAAATTAGTCATTCAAGTATTTAAATTTTATATTATTATGTTATTAAAAATTTAAATAAAAAAATTGCATGTTCAGATAAGAGTTAAAGGGTAAATTTTTAAAAATATAATAGTAAAATTTTAGGTTTATGCCCATAAAACATTTTAGGGGAGACGGTTTTGCATTAAAGATAGATAAAAAATATAAGTTTAATATGTATAAATAATATTATTTATTAATAAATAAAAACAAATTTAACATTTATTAATATTATAAGTTTATAAATGTATTTTTATTTTTGTTTGTATTAAAATCAGGATAAATTTTATTAATATGGCTATATATGTTAATTTTTTAAAAAATTTTTTTAAAAATAAGAAATTTAATTAGTATATATTACTTTAATATTTTATATAAACAGACAGATAGAAAAGAGGGAAAAAATGTCTTATTATCAACAAAAAATAACACTAATCTCATTAGCTGTGCTTTTGTTCTTAACTTCATCTCCAGCACATACCCAAGCTGTACAGGTACCAAGTAACTTAAATCCCGGAGCAGTAGATGTTTATAAGCAAAAAAACAATAATTCGTATGATGATATAAAAAATAAATTTGATGATGAATCAGAAAACATAATAGACAAAACTAATTTTTCGCAAAAAGAATATAAAACTAAAGAATCATATAGAAAATTTATAATACACACAGTTGAATTTGACGGAAATACAGTTATTAAAGATGACGAGTTAAGTTTGTTAGCAGAAGAGTTTTTAGACAGAGAAATTACGATAAAAGACTTAAAAAAACTATCTAGAAAAGTAACAGTTTTTTATAAAAACAAAGGATACCTCACATCATTTGCCTATATCATTCCCCAAAACATAAGCGATGGCGTTGTAACAATAAAAATATTTGAAGGTAAAGTAGGCAAAATCAATATACTTGGCAACAAGTGGTCAAAAGACAATTATATAAATAATAAAGTATTTAAAAATAATAAAGTAAATGAAAATAAAGTATTTAATATTAATAATCTTGAAAATTCAATGAGAACAGTGAACGAAATATCTTATTTAAAAGGTAAAGCTACGTTATTACCGGGTGAAGTTCCTGATACTACCGATATTGAATTGAATTTACAAGAAAAATTACCGTTTAAAGCAGGCGTATCTTATGACAATATGGGACCTAAGCTTGTTGGTGAACATAGAGTTAACTTTTTATTAGGGGTAGATAATATTACAGGCTTTGGTGATTCAATATACGCAATTAATACACTTGCTAACGGAACTGTCGGTGTCGGTGCCGGATATAAATTGCCTATCGGCAGCAAAGGCACAGAAGTAGGCTTTGATTATTCATATTCGGATGTTGCACTGGGAGGAGCCTATAAACTTAGTAAAATTGAAGGTACTTCAACAAATTACAGATTATATTTGCTTCAAAAATTATACAAATCTCCTAATTTAGATGTTTCCGCAGATTTAGCATTTGATTTTAGATCATCAGAAGCAACAATTTTAAAAGCTTCTGTATTTGATAAATATAATTCCAGAACACTTAGAGCCGGTGTAAATTTAATCGCGGACGATTCCTACGGAAGATGGATCGGCAGGCTGGAAAACAGTTTTGGTGTACCAATATTAGGTGCATCTACCAAAGATATATTATTACAAAGCGGTCATGGTGTTCCTACCGGTAAATTTTATAAGTTAGCAGCAGAAGTAACAAGAGCTAATACTTTACCGTTAGGAATGATTGGTATATTTAGGCTGGGCGGACAGATTTCTACTGATAATTTGCTACCGTCGGAAAAACTTCTTTACGGCGGTATGAATACTGTAAGAGGTTTCCAGGAGTCCTGGCTAATCGGTGACCTTGGGTATAATACCAGCTTAGAAATAATATCACCCATATTTTTCCTTCCTGAGTCAGTTAATGTTCCTAAATTTGGCCAAGTTAAGCTAAAAGATAAAGTCAACTTTGTAGCATTTTACGACCAGGCATTTGCTCAGGATATACACCAGGGACGAAATGAAAACTATACAAACTTTTTACACTCAGTAGGCTGCGGCCTAAGGGTTGACCTGAGCAAATATTTGACAGGAAAACTGGATGTAGGCTTTCCACTGGGAAGAAAAAGGTATGACGGCCAAAATGCAGCCCGATTCCATATTGGCATAGCTTCTAATTTTTATTAATTTACATTTATAAGAAAAAATTTTTTATTCCTACTTAAAAAAATCAAGATTTATATAAAAAAATTAAAATAGACTGGAGATTTAATATGAAAAGAAAGATTGAGCGAATTCAGCAAAAAAAGTTAAAAAACAAGCTTTTTTCGAATTCTATTAAAGCAAAATTTTCACTGGTATTGGCTTTAAGTGCTTGTCTGTCTATCCCATCTTTTGCGTCGGATAATTTACCTGTTCCAAACACTATTAACGGAGCAACTTTAAATTATTTAGATAAAACCGGTGCCGGAATTACGGCAGGTTCTTACCTGGACAAAGCAAACGCGGCAAAAGAGTTAAATATTAATATTGTAAACGGCATTGCAGATTTAAAATACGATACTTATAATATAGGTAAAAATAATATAGTTAATTATAATTTTACAAGTGCAAGTCAAGTTGCATTAAATAGGGTTACCGGTGCTGATCCGTCAAAAATATTCGGTACATTAAATTCTCACTTAAACGGACAGCTTGGCAAAGGCGGTACTATATACTTAATAAACCCAAACGGGATTTTGTTTGGTGCTACCTCAAAAGTTAATGTTCAAGCACTGGTAGCAAGTACACTTAATACCCGGCATCCGGAAAATATTACGTCTATGGTCAATGAATTAAAATTAGATAATAATCCGGCTGGTATTTATATGGAAAAAGGCAGCAGCTTTACTATACAGGATAACTTAATATTTGTTTCCAGTGCTATTAAAGATGCCGGTTCTTCCATAAAGGCAGCTGATGCAAATGTTCACTTTGTAACTGCTGACGGTGTTTTATTTGAATTTAGCAATAGCAATGAAATTACTAACGTTAGTGTCGGTATCCCAATAGCCGCTGCTGCAGATATTACGGTTGACGGCAATGATATTGGCAAAACCGGTACTATCGATATTAATACTAATTACATGAAAGTTAATAACTTAAATATAATATCAAAATTAGACTATACCGGAGTAAATAATCTTGTAGGAGCAGTAAATTTAAGCTATATCAAAAATGTAGGCAATGATTTTACTGTTGACGCAAGCGGCAATATTACGGTTGATGGTCCTGTAACTGTCGGAAATAATATTGATTTAGATGCTAAAGGTAATATAAATACTTCAGACTTAAAAGCTACAGCAGGAAACGCGGAGTTAACATCCACAGGTGGCAGTATCACCGCAGACGGTAACATTTATGCAAAATCAGAGAATAAGAATGTTTCTTTAAACGCGGATGACAATATAACAGTAAGCGGCAATATTTCCGCAGGAAATGACGTTATTATCAAAGGTGATGATATAGCCGTAAGGTATGTAAAATCCGGTAAAGATGTTAATGTGGAAGGATCTTCCTTTACTACAAAGCAACAAAAAGGAAACACATCCCATATCTATCATTCAATAAAAGCCGCAGATAATTTGGGGATATCAACAGGAAGCGGAAAAATTGAGCTTGGCTATGTTAATGCCGGCAAAGATATCAACTTAAAAGGCGGTATGATTTCTACAGGTATATTAAAAGCCGGTTCGGATATTACTGCAAAAGGCGATTCTTTTACTACAAAACAAGAAAGAAATAATAAATCTGACCTTTATCACCTGTTAAAAGCTGAGAATAAAGTTAATATAGCAATGGGCAACGGCTCAATTGATATTGGCAATATTTCAGCAGATAATGATATAACATTAAGCGGCGGTGCAATTTCCACCAGAGAATTAAATTCGGATACTAATATTGATATTACCGGCAGCTCTCTTTCTACAAAACAAGTGAAATCAAATAATTCCAGTCTTTATCACGCAATAAAATCTGACGGCAATATTACAATAAATATAAAAGATTCAGTAACAAAAGAGCCTGGAGTAATAGATATAGGCTATCTTTCTGCTGATAATGACATTAGCTTGACAGGCGGTTCAATTTCTACCAGGCCTATAACAGCCGGTAATAATATCACCGTAAAAGGAAGCTCATTCACCACAAAAAAAGACGGAAGTTCCGTTTATAATCCTCTAAGGGCCGGTAATAACGCTGATATATCAGTAGGAAACGGTATGGTTAATATTGGTAATATTTCAGTAGATAATGATATCAAGTTAAACGGCGGTTCGATTTCTACGAGAGAATTAAATGCTGATCGAGATATTGAGGTATGGGCAACTTCATTCAGTGCAGAGAAAGAATTATCAAACGGTAAAAAAGTTTCTCAAGCAGTAAAAGGCGGCGGATCTGTCAGTATTAACATAAAAGACCAATTAAGCGGTGAAATAAACGTTGGCTTTGTCAGAGCCGGTGACGGTATTAATATAGGGACAAAAGCCGATGTTAACACCGGCAAATTAAAGACAACCGGCGGCAATATTGATGTTTCAGGTAAATCAATTAAATCCGATGACGTTATCTCTGCCGGCGATATTAACCTTAACGGTACCGGCAATATTACATTAGGGCATGTTGTCGGTGATAAGGTTGCAGTCGGCAGTAAAAGCATTTTTGATATTTATTCAGTAGATAATATTAAAATTAAAAGCGTAAGTGCTAAAAGCAATATTGACCTATTGGCGGATCAGTCAGTTACAACAGGTGATTTAAATTCTGCTACAGGTTATATAAATATTGAGCGCGGTACTATTAGTACAGGCAATATTGAATCAGGCCTTTGGGTTAACTTATCAAGTACAGGCAACGTTAATACAGGTAATATTAATGCTGCTGATAATATTCGAATAATTTCCGGTGGTGATATTAATACGGCTGATATCAACAGTGGCAAAAACGTTGTGTTAGCAGCTATTGGAGGTATAAATGCCGGTAATATTTTAGCTCAAAAGGGCATATTACTTGATGCTGTGAGCGGTGGAGTTAATACAGGACATTTAACCGCAAATCAGGAAGATATAACAGTTTATGCAAGTAAATATATTCATACATTAGATTTAAATACTCCCAAAAATGCAGTCTTTGCGATTCCTCGCTTTGTTGACTTAACCAAGAACATATCCTGGGGGCCTAATGGTAAGATTCCTTATATAATGCTCTTGGATGGAACTATTGATAGTCGTCATTATGCTGATATGCTTGATAATGCAATAAAAAATCAGCCGGGATTAACCAAAGGCATTATAGACGGCCAGATACAATTTACCAGCAGATACTTTATTCCATTAGCCGGTGCGGCAGAATTGGAAGAAGAAGATTTATTTATTGATGTAGAGGATCAAATTGAAGACAATACAACAAATTGAAGACAATATAAATAAATATAAAAATTTATATAAAAAAGAAATTAATCCTCGATTTAGACAATCGGGGATTTTTTTATATTTATATTGATCATAGATTTAATTTAAAGATTATTTTTATTGGGGGTATAGAGTCTTTTAATAGCATTAGTTTACATTCTTAATATTATTTCTGATTATAAGAAAAAAAATTAAAGCTATTAAAGAAAAAAGTCGATAACTAAAAAGTAAATACCGTAAATGTATTAGATTTCTATCAAAAAAACATTTTTTATCATCTCTTGAAAGTAGTTTAAAAGAGGAAGATTTGTAATGCGCATATTTTTGTCTTATATTATTTTTATATCTATGCTGACAATGTTTTTAGTAACACCGGCCGCACATGCCGGCAAAAAATACAGTTTTATATCAAAAGATAAAAAAATAGTAAGTGCATTAACTTTGCTGGAAAAATCTCCTCAAAAATGGGTTATTGACGTGTTAAAAGGAGACAATCCTCATGGTGAAATTATTCAAGTTAAATTTTATAACTTATCTCTTATCAGTCCTAAATTTAGGAATTACGAAGCCTTGTTTTGTCAGGATAACTGGGGACAATACATTATACTGATAAATACCAAAAATAAAAAGGCTCCTGTAGAAGCCATAGCATCTTTATTGTCGCATGAGGCTGTTCATCAGGATAAGGACAACTCTATAGAAGAAGAAATTACGGCCTGGAGTAACGAGGCCATAACTTGGAATTATTTTAAAAAGAAAAATCCGAAATTAAATAGTGAGAGTATGCAAAAGCACAAGCTGGTAAGAAGGTTGAACAGATTAGAATATATGTATTTAAAAGCGAATAAAACCTCTAGGCACATAAAAAAAGCTGTAATCAATAATTCTGCTTACAAAGGTCTAAAAAGATACTCTATAGGTTATGGAGAATAAAATTTTTATTAAAATGGAGTGCTTAAGCGACACTCCATAAATCATAGCATATAATATGCAGGAATATTAAGAACTTTCAATCCGTTACTTGTAGCAATTTTTACAAGCTCATCTATATTATAAAATCGGCAACTTTCTAATAAAAGGTGCAATTCTGTCCACATATTGCCGTCAGTAAAAGGTTTTAACATATCAGAAATATTATCCGTACCTATAGCCACGTTAATACCGTAAGGAACCATCTCATCAACAGGAGCAATTGAATTATGCGTAGGAGATAACTCTTCAGTACGTCTGGAATCAATCCACGCGGTTGGACATGTAATTAAATTAACATCAGCGTCAACCATTTTTTTATAAACATCATGTCTGTAATCAAAATTATGCGCACTTAAAGAGATAGAATGAATCGCCGTAACTCTTCCCTGCATTGAATGCTCAATAGTTTTATCTATTAATTGTTCGGTTTCTTTTTCCTGAGAAGTATTAAACTGATCTACATGCACGTGGACAGGCTTATTATACTTTTTTGCAGTTTCCATCAGTATGTCAAGGTGATCATCTTCGTATCCTTTGTCTTTTGCTGGTAATCCGCCTATAATATCAACAAACTCAGAGCCAATATCAAACCACTTACGAGCATCAGGATCAATAACACCTTTTAATGTTTGATTGATATATTTGATTTCAATATCTTTATTGTATTTAGACCTTACCATATCAGCAGCTTGAATACATTTATCACCCACAACCTCATCAATATCAATAAATGAGCCAACTGCCTGAACCCCTTGTTCAATCATATTGTCAACCGCATAGCACATACGGTCATATATATCAAAAACAGTAGATTTTCTTTTAATAGAATCAACTAAAGTCCATTTTTCTTTCAATGTAGCGTTTGCAAGATGCAATGTATTTGGTGTAATTGTATAAGCTCTGTCTAAATGAGCATGTGTATTAACAAATCCACCATTTTCCCTAATTTTTTCCATTATTATATCTTTTAGCATAATTACTTTCTTATTCTTATTCCTAAAATAACAAACTGACTGCTCCTGCATAATCATAAGTGGCCCCCTTCCGCCGGAAAGCATAATTGATTACATAAATAAAAATTCCGGGAAATAAAACCGGAATTTTTAAAAATAAATGAAATATTTTTAATTAAAAGCCTGTTAAATAAAAAAATAAGAGAGGAAATAAATAACCTCTCTTTAAAAACACTTATATTATTTTTTAAAATATATAATTTAAAAAGGAATATTCGCTTAAAAGAACGAAAGTCCTTTTTGCTTATAATTATAGACTTATGTAATATGTCAAAGTTTAATAACATTACTACTTTTTAGCCTTTCAAAAAAATTTTTAATCAAATTGTTAATAGATTAACTTAATTTGTTTTTAAAGTCAAGCATTCTTAAAAATTCTTTATATTATCTAAATTTTAAATCCGATTACTGTAATATCATCTCTGTTGCTGGTTATTCTGTTGGTATTCATTGTAAGAATACGCTTCATTTATTCATCTTTAATGATTGGACAATCTGAAAAGTATTTTTGAATTAAGTAGGTGGTAAGCAGCCTTATTTTTTGTATAAATTACGCGCGCATCACAAAACCCGTACTTTTAGCCTTAAAGAGAGTTAAAAAAATATTCAATTGTATGTCGGCTTAAAAATCAAAAA
>JANQHM010000046.1 GCA_028282645.1 Candidatus Gastranaerophilales bacterium | reverse complement strand
GGAAATGTTGCCTAATGATTTTCCTCCATATAAAACAGTATATGACCATTACAATAGACTTTGTAAAAGAGGAGTATGGGAGAAGGTTTTAGATTTTTTGAATCAGAAACATAGAGAGAAAGAGGAAAGAAACCCTGAACCAAGTTATGCAATAGTAGATTCACAAAGCGTCAAAACCATATATGATAGTGAAAATATTGGTTTTGATGGAGGAAAAAAAAGTAAAAGGAAGAAAAAAGCATATTGCTGTTGATATTTTAGGCAATTTATTACACATAAAAGTTCACGCTGCAAACATTCATGATACAAAAGCAGGCTGTGATATATTCAAGGAAACTTCGAATAAATATTCATCAATAAAAGCATTTTCAGCGGATGAAGGATATAGGGGTACATCTAAAGACTATGTTGAGAATATTCTCAATTTAAAGATTGATATATCAAAGAAAATCAAAGATGAATTCGCTATTCTTCCGAAAAGATGGATTGTTGAAAGAACTTTTGCTTGGATAAATAATTTTAGACGTGCTTCTAAAGATTTTGAAAAATTAATCTTAACCTCAGAAAATATTGCAAGAATAGCTATGATAAGGATTTCCCTTAAAAAATGTTTTTAACCAGATAGCTTCTAAATTCCTTTCAATTTTATATATTCTAAACTGTTAAATCTGTTTTTATTCGATAGAATACCCCGACCCTTGGGTCGAGGAGGTTTATTTTTTCTGTATATTTATGCCTCTCGTAATACATCCCTAGTTTTATAATCATCCCCCTCTAATACATATTCAGGTTGCTTTTTAAACTTAAAAATATATTTTGTGGATCGTTTTTCTTGAACAGACCCTAAAGGTTGCTTAGATATGATAAAAGCTTCTTTTATCATATCTATTATTTCTTTTTCATATTCAGCTAAGCACTTGGGAGCTAAAAATTTTAGTACATTCCAGCTCCATTCAGCTTCAGTTTTAGATGAATTCAAATAATTTAATTTTTCAAAAAGACTAAATAAAATTACATTATTGTTCCACACAAATGCGTAGCAAGTGGGAATTTCAACCCCCCCTATTGAAGTCAAAAAAGCATTACGTTCGCGGTCTATTATCCATTTTCTAGGAGTAGTTGGAATTTTATACATAGGTTCAATAAAATTAAATGAATTGAATAAAGCTTTATCTTCTTCTGTCGTAATTTTTTCTCTTACGAATGCCATTGTTTTTCTCCTTTGTTTTATTTTTTTACGTTTATTAAGCTCTTATTGCTTAATTTTATTTAATTATAGAGGTGAATATAATTAAATAGTATTAAGCAATTTTCCAGGCTCTAAATCACTTATGTAAAAAAGCTTACCTCCGTTACTATTAGATGCTCCTTCTGCTATTTTCCATGCCGGTGTATCTCCTATATATCCATTATAAGGAATAATTTTAGATTCTCCAGCATCAAAAGACATTTCGCCTATTTTTACTTGTAATTCACTTACAAGCCTTTTGGTTTCATTTGGTTTTAAGACACCGTTCTCGTCATATTCTCCCTGCCAATTTGTTACAAAATTTACTATATTTTCAATTGTTGTCATTCTTAAATCCTTTCAATTTATTATTAATTTTAAACTAACCCTTCTCCTGTTTGTTTTTATAAAAATCGAAATGATTTTTTATATTCATCTCCCTCCAAAATATATTGAGGATTAGTTTTAAAGTTAAATATATATTTTGATCTGCGTTTTTTCTCTTCTGGAAGAATCATTGTTTCAATAAAAGCTTCTTTTATCATATCTATTAATTCTTTATCATGTTCAGCAAAGCTCTTTGGTGCTAAAAATTTTAATACATCCCAAACCCATTCAAGCTGCCCAAGTTTATTAGTGTTCATATCTTCATAAGCGCTAAATAAAGTTACGTTGTTATTCCACACAAATGCGTAAAATGAGGGTATTTCTACCCCCCCCCCTATTCCTGCTAAAAAAGCATTGCGATCTCTATCAATTCTCCAATATCTGGGATATGCTGGTTCATCGTACACAGGATCTATAAACTTAAAAGAATTAAATAAAGCTTTATCTTCTTCATTTTTAAGTTCTTCTTTTACAAATGCCATTGTTTTTCTCCTTTGTTTTCTTATTTTACGTTTATTAAGCTCTTATTGCTTAATTTTATTTAATTATATTCAGTGTTTTCCTTATTATAGTTAAGTAAAATTAAACAATATTAATGACACCTTCTGCGGCTTGCCATGCCGGAACATCTCCAAACCTGCCATTATATGGAATAATTTTAGACTCAGGTGGACCATTAAAAGACATTTTGTCTATTTCTGAATAAAAT
>JANQHM010000149.1 GCA_028282645.1 Candidatus Gastranaerophilales bacterium | reverse complement strand
GAAATAATGATTTCGTTATTTAAAGAAATAAAGAAACAGCTTACAACAGGGCTATCATTAAAGGAGATAAAAAGCCAATTAGAAAAAGATTCTCAACCCTATAACAATACTCATGCAACACCACCTTATGTTGAAATTATCCAAGATGAAAAATCAGAAGCAAAAGAAAAATTTGAATTGATTGTTCAGCCTCTTATCAAGCGACTGGATAAGGCGATGGATAAAATAGACCATCTACAAGATGAGAAAGCTCAAATCGTTGCCACGATGCAAAATCAACAAAATCAGCTATACCGAGAAAATGCAGAACTTCGCGCCAAGTTACAAATGATGGAAGAGCAGCAAAAGGCTTCTAAATGGTGGCATTTCTGGAAATAAAGAAATGTAGAAATAGAGAATTCGTCATTTCTTCACCGGGGAGCCTTGTAGGATAGCTATAATAATCCATCCCCCAAAACACCATTAACAAAGAGGCCTTACCTTATAGCAGGCCTCAAATAAAGAATTCTTTATTTAACAATTCAGGAAAAAATGATTTTAAAATAGATTAATCAAAATCAGACTAAATTATATTTTGTCACCCAGTATTTACTTGTTGTTCAACATGGCCTATAATAAAGTATATATTATTAAAAATAAGAAAGGATAACTCCATGAAAGAAGATCGTGTAAGTGCTCGTTTACCCGAATTTCTGAAAAATCATGTCCATGAAGTCTGCGATGAGTTAAAACGATATGACAGCGCAAGTGAATATATTCGAGATTTAATACGCCGTGACTACGATAGAACAGAGCAAGAAAAAATTATGCGCCTCAATGCTAGACTTGCTCCTTTATTAAATAGACCTCTTGAAGAGTTTACCCCTTTTGATGCAGGAAAAGACCTTGAAGAAATCGAAAGAGAATATTTGGCAGAAAAAGAGGCTCAGCAATGAAGATCTTTAAAAGTCCAACCTATTTTCAAAACTTAAAAGGAATATACAAAAACACCGCTGAAAAATGGGGCATGGATCAGGCAAGAAAATATACTTCTGGAATTCAAGAGGCAGTTAATTTAGCTGCCAAAGAACAGGGACGATGGAAAAAATATCTTTATCTTCCTGCCTTGTCAGGAAGACCTCTTTTTTATATTTCTCATCAAAAACATTTTATATTCTTTGAGATTGATGAGAGTAAAGATCTAATGCTTGTTATTGCTATCTTCCATAACGCCATGGATATTCCAAACCGATTAAAAGAGGTTATTCCTATAGTCAATGAAGCGTTAATATATACACAATATAGAAATCTTTTTCTATAAAGGGTTCTTCAATATTGATTTCAAGACTTAATTCCTCAATTGCCTCTGTTTTTAATTTTGGCATAGCAATTCATTCTTACAAATTTACGACATTTAAAAAACTTTTCAAGCCTTATAAAATAAGGTAAATTTGTGGATTTTAATAGACTATCAAGCTATAATATTAGATCTTCTCAGATAATATATTTTGCAACCAAAGTTAATAAATAAAATAATAAGGGCAAAACAACAACCTCAAAAGGCTTGCAGTCATCCAGTGGATCTCCTAACAAAGGTTCTAGCATTGAGGCAATTTTACGTAGAGACTCCTCCTCTCTATGAGCTAAATCCTTACGTATTTCAAGACAGAAAGGCATCCATCTGCATGCCCAGTTCTTCTGAAATTCGTATATTATATCTTCTTTGGCTCATTGCTTTTTACCTCATTTTTTTATCTCACTATTTATCACCTGATACTTCTTGTAAACTCAGAAGTCAATAAAAGGCGACACTTTTTAGGCTAACATTTAGAAGCTGTCTTGTTAAAGCTTGCATCGCCTTGCCAGGCAAGCCGCTTCAGCTTTAACAGCGCAGTCCTTAAATGAGCCTTATATAACCAGCTTTTA
>JANQHM010000021.1 GCA_028282645.1 Candidatus Gastranaerophilales bacterium | reverse complement strand
TTTTAATGCTTGATTTGGCACTTGATTATTAGTATTAAGTATGTTTAATATTTGTTTTTTGTTTTTATTAGTAGTTTGTGCTGATGCGGCATCAGCTTTATTATTTTTATTTATTATTATTTTCTTTTTTAATTCTTTTAAAGATAAAAATATATTATAAAAATAAGTATCAATACGTGCAAAAGCAGAAAAAGCTCTCTTTTTCCCGATAGTTAGATTTTGCAGGGCAATCATTGGGCATAGGAGGGCTATGATGTTCCACAAAATACAAAATATTATTTTAACGTATTGAATAATGTTCATTTTTTAGCCTTTGGATTCTCTTCTTTCATAAAATTAAAAACTGGATGTGCTTACACTTTATATCTTTAGTATATATCATAACATGTTTTTAATTTTTTCGCAGGCTCTTGAAATGTAAAAATGCTAATTTTGTAACATTGCTTAATAAAAAAAGTCTGCCAGAGCTATAGAGTGATATTTACGCATTTCAACTATAGTTATTTCTTCATATTCTTGTAATTTTATACCTATATTTATTACAGATTTTGAATATTTTCTTTTTTTGTGTTTTCATGTCTTAGTATAAAACATTTTGACTAATGGGATAAATTCCAATATTATTATACTGGTTCTCAATTAAATTTTAGATTTTTTCTTTTCAGAGTTTAGTTTATTAGATTTAACAGGATTGAATAATCTGAAAAGTATTTTTGAGAGAGTATACTATATATTTTATGGCATTTAAGCATACTTTGTTTAATTTTATATTATGGAAAAAATGCACAAATGTCAAGCGAAAATTTATATACAATCTGAAAATTATCAAAAAATAGATTTGAAATTAAAGAATCCTCCTGAATGACAATGTTGTCAATTGTCAAAAAGGAGGATTTAATACTTGACATAGATACTTTTTATCCGTTATTTAAATAAAACTATCTCTTCCGTCCTAAAAGATAGCCGGCTGCAACCGCAGTAATAGGCACACAACAAACAATACCAATACTTCCAACCAACGCAGCAGCAATTTCTGCAACGATGGAATTTAAATTAAAAAGCTTTAAAAAAGGTGCATTCGCAGCTAATAAAATTAAAGGCAAAAAACTGCCAATATACGCCAAAACTAGAGTATTAGACATTGTCCCGATTATATCTCTACCCACATTTAAGCCTGATTTTATTAATTGTTTAATCGTTAAAGATTTGTTTACAGCATAGCATTCAGCAATACTGCTGGCAATAGAAACCCCAACATCCATAATAGCACCTAATGCAGCAACAATCATTGCAGCTGTTAAAATACCGGTAAAATCCAGATCAGGCCGTGCGGTCCATAAAATAATAGACTCCTGATCCGTTAAACCGTTTAAAGGTGCAAGCTTAATAGCCAGTATTGATAATAAGCCTGCGGTTACAAGCCCGCCCGAGGTACCGATTATAGCGGCAATACTTTTTCTGTTAAACCCTGCAATCGTAAAAATTGTAATTACCGTAGCCAAAATACAAATACCTATCGACGTTAAAATTATAGGAAAACTGTTTAAAATAGCAGGTATCAATAAAAATATAATCAAACCGGTTATAATAACAAGAGATATTAACGATTTCAAACCTTTTATTCCTCCGATGGTAAGAATCAAAAGACTAAATAGTCCAAATAAAAGAAGTAATATAGGGGATCTCTGCTTGTCCGTAATATAGATTTCAGGCTTATCATCAGTTTTTTCTATTTCTAAAATAACTCTGTCACCTGTTTTTAAATCAATATCATAAGCAGGATGCCCGCTTAGTTGATTATCAATAATATATTCTTTATTTTTATAAGATCCTTTAAGAACTTTAACTTTTAAAGTCTGCGTTAACTGCTTTTCTCCAAAAGATTCCTGCAAACTCTTATCAGCTTTCTCCGAAATAACTTCTAAGACTTTGCCAGTTGAATACTCAATATTCCGGGATGTATCCTGCTGATTTGCCAAAACAGGAGATAAAGCCAAAATAATAAAGCTAAAAATAGTCAATAAAAATTTATTCATAATATTCCACTATAAACTAAAATAAACACTGTTGATCGGAAGGCATATTATAGCCCAAATGTTCATAACCGGCACTGCAAACTTTTCTTCCTCTGGGGGTTCTTGCAATAAATCCCGCTTGAATCAAATAAGGCTCATAAACATCTTCTATTGTCTTTGCATCCTCACCCAAAGCAGCAGCAATTGTTTCAATACCTACAGGTCCACCCTCATATTTTTCTATAATAAGTTTTAATAAATCTCTATCCGTGGTATCCAGCCCAAAATTATCAACTTTTATCATATCAAGAGCCTGTATTGATATCTTATCTGTAATAATACCGTCAGATTTTACAATTGCAAAATCTCTTGCTCTTTTAAGCAGTCTATTTGCAATCCTTGGCGTTCCTCTGGATCTTATCGCAATGATTTCTGCACCGCCTTGGCAAATTTCCACATTTAAGATAGCTGCCGTTCTTTTTACAATTGCCGTTAATTCTTCTTTATTATAAAACTTCAGCCTGTGTATAATACCAAACCTGTCCCGTAAAGGCCCGGATAAAGAACCCGCCCTGGTAGTTGCACCAACAAGAGTAAATTTAGGAATAGGAACTCTTAATGTCTTTGTACTATGACCTTTGCCAATAGTTCTGTCAATTGAAAAATCTTCCATTGCAGGATATAAAATTTCTTCCGCAACCTTGTTTAACCTGTGAATTTCGTCAATAAACAGAACTTCTTTAGATTTTAAAGTCATTAAAATACCGATAATATCCCTAGGCCGCTCCAGCGCAGGAGCGGAAGTTATTTTTATATTTACATCCATTTCATTAGCTATAACACTCGCTAGAGTTGTTTTCCCCAAACCCGGCGGTCCGTAAAACAAGAGATGATCCATAGCTTCATCACGATATTCAGCCGCTTCAATACTAATTTTTAAAGTTTCTTTCAGATGGCTTTGTCCAAGGTAATCTTTTAAGCATTTAGGCCTTATATCACTTTCAAAGCCGTTATCAACCTCTGTTTCAGCCGGCGTAATATTTTCGCGAGCATTTTGACTTTTGGGCTTATTTTTTTTATCGCTGTTGTTTGATGGAATAATTGTCAAGGTCTTCCCCTTTAGTTTGATTTATTATTATATTATATAATATCTCAAACTGTGTGCGAGTGTAAATTGACAGAAATTTTGCGAAAAATAAAACTTGACATAATCTCAATAGTAGAAAGGGCTTTAGGTAAATAAAAATTCTAAAGAGGATTCTTTATTTCCTAAATTCTTGGAATTGAGCAATAAAAATATTTAATCAAACACATACCCAACAAAAGATTAAAAAAATGGGTGATGGTCATCACCTTTCTTATGGCATCGCTGTAAGTTTTTGATATAACTTGAGTTTACTTGTAAGCATCAGTACTCAACTGACCACTACCAAAAAATGTTATTATATATTTATACTAACTCAAAAATACTTTTCAGATTTTTTAACCATGTTAAAACTAATGAAAATAAAGTATTTTTTGAAAAGGGTAATCTTAAATTTAATTTTGTGCCAGAATAATAATACGAATCAATTAAATGTTAGGACTATGAACGAGCTAATAGAAATAAAAAATCTAATAAAAGAATTTCCTATACAAAAAGGCTTCTTCAACAAAAAAGTAGGAGCTGTACATGCCATAAACAATATAAGCATAGATATATACAAAGGTGAAACTTTAGGCTTGGTAGGTGAATCCGGTTGCGGAAAATCCACAACCGGCAGATGTATTTTAGGCTTGGAAAGTTCAACAAGTGGAACAGTTCTTTTTGATGGTATAGACACAAACAATTGTGATGATACTCAAAAAAAAGAATTAAAAAAGAGAATGCAGATAATATTTCAAAATCCATACTCAAGCCTTAATCCCAGAATGACGATTTATGACACTATAAAAGAACCTATAGCTATACATAAGCATATGCTAAAAAGTCAAATAGATACAAATATCAAGGAACTTCTTGATGTAACAGGCTTACCGTCAACTGTACTAAACAAGTACCCTCATGAATTCTCCGGCGGTCAAAGACAACGAATAGGCATAGCAAGAGCCCTGGTTTTAAACCCCGAATTTATCGTTGCAGATGAGCCGGTAAGTGCACTGGATGTAAGTATTCAGGCACAGATTATTAATTTGCTTCAAAACCTTAAGGAGGAACTTGGTTTAACTTATTTATTCATATCTCACGATCTAAGCGTGGTTAAGTATATTAGTGACAGGGTTGCAGTAATGTACCTTGGTGAAATTGTTGAGCTTGCAACTACGGGAGAATTATTCAATAATCCTAAACATCCGTACACACAAGCTTTACTAAGTGCAATCCCCACACCTGATCCTAATAACAATGTATCCAGGCGTATTTTACTTACAGGAGACATACCGAGTCCTACCAACCCGCCACAGGGATGTAAATTTCACACACGTTGCAAGTATGTCATGGATATATGCAAAAAAGAGATTCCACCCACATACCATTTGCAAGATAATCATCAAGCCGCTTGCTATTTGCTTAGAGAGCCGGTAAGTGCCTAAGGGGGCTGAAACAGAAAGAACATTTTTTAAGGAAAAATTTATAAAAATTAACAAATTTAACCATAAAATAAAAAACATATATTATATATTTTACTAACCAAAACATAAGCCAAAGTAGCCAAGTGTAAACGTTAAAAATAACAGTGTAAATATGAATTTTATAAAAGAAGGTAGTTTTGAAATAAACGGAAAAACTTTTAACACGGGTTTTTCTAGTATAACAGCAATGCCGTTTGCAATAAACACAAGAAAAGCAACCCAGGCAATTTTTATATTAATGAATGCAATACTCCAGGTGTGTATTAATGCGGAAAAAATAAATACCATAAAA
This sequence comes from Candidatus Gastranaerophilales bacterium, assembly GCA_028282645.1. Lineage (GTDB taxonomy): Bacteria > Cyanobacteriota > Vampirovibrionia > Gastranaerophilales > JANQFW01 > JANQFW01. The sequence goes on along the minus strand of JANQHM010000021.1, from coordinate 15,624 downwards.
ACAGAAGCAGTATGACCAAGCTTATATTTTTTTCTTAAAGGCTTATATAAATATTTATTAAACCAGTCGCCACACCATAAATTCCATCTTCTCCAAAATTCACTTACTGATGTTGCTAAAAATGGCTTATCCTGAAAGTATTTAAAGTTATAATTACCAAAAATATTATAAAAAGCCGATTGTAAGCATAAAATATTTGCTCCCATTATAAAAATTGCTATAGTACTTACTCCTGACCCCATAACTAAAGGTAAAAGCCACCTTAAATTTAAACTGGTAGCAAATACATCATCAGGCAAAGGGCTATTAAACAACAAGCGCGGAATAAAATTAATACATGCCACAAATATAATCCAAAACAAAGTATATTGTAGTAATGACAATATTATTCTTTTAAAATGATATTGTTTATTACTATTATTAGATTTTAAAACAAATTTATCAGGTTCCCAGACGTAATGGGGGATAAAAAAGCTGAATAAAAATACTAATTTATAATTAGTTGTTTTTGGGGGAGTTTTTATTGTTTCCAATTGTAAAGAGATATATTTGAATACAATAGCAATCAAGTATATTAATGTATACGGCAAAAATCCCCTGAAGTCGTTTGGACTTAGGGGGATTGATCCAAAAGTCCTGTCCTCGAAGAAGAAAAGAGCCGGGTATGTTAATAAAAGTACCAGCCCCAGAGTACTTATAAAATACTTAAACGGCAAAGAATTATTTTTGTTGATATTTATTGAATAAGCTGTGCAATAGATTAAGCAAATTCCAATAAAAAAAAGTGTATATTTTAATATTTCATAATAGGTTATCATTACCCCCTCCTGCTTTTTTAATTAAATCATTTCTCCTTTATTAGGACCGATCTTCTGTTTATCAATTTAAATGCTAAAACAAGATTTAAATAAAATGAAGCCGATGAAAAGCGAGGCCAAAAAAGAAATTCACCCTATGAGGGGCTGCGGAGCGGATAAAAAGAAAAAATTTTACTTAACTTATTACTGGAGCGGGATTCGACTGCTACTACCGCTACAAAATAACAGTATATTTTTTAGAATAAAACACCCTACTTTCTGGAAAAAATTTTTTAGCGCTTCAGCTGCGGGTTCTTCAAATGATACTAGCTCTTTATCCTCATTTATTAGTTGAAGTTCTTGAGAAAGTAATGCTTTAAACTTTTGAGGTATTTCTGCGAATGCTGGAAATGTTGATTTTGTAGATATTGCTTCCTGTGGTGATCTGTCAGGATTTAGGTATTTTGCTACAAATTCTTTAAAACCCATATCATTATTAGGTCTTGCTTGTTCTTTTTTCAGCAATAAAGATTTTCTGGTAGGAATTTTCCTTGAAAGGGAGGTACTCCAATCTTTATCAAATATCTCTCCATTTGCTGATCTTTTAAGCATTAGCTCATAATTATCAACCTCAGTACAATTAATAGTATTAATCTTATCATAAGTATAAGCATAAGCATATGTTGTACCATCGTCATATTTTTTAATTTTAAACTTTAAATTATTCTTAGTATCCTTATATTTTTTTAATACATATGAATTATCCTCCTTTTCATAAGCCTTATGCCCCTTTTTTATAATTTCCAGCTTTTTAATTACTTTTTTTTTAGGCCTTATTCTTATTTCCTTTGGCATTTTTAGCATTATAAAAATCCCTTATGTTATATCTAAGCTTTTATTAAAATATTATAAATAAATTAATAAATAAAGATTTTATTTTAATTTTATTAAAACTTGTAAAATAAAAAAAATAAGCCCGGCTATACACACTTAAAATGCCAGTATCATAATTGACACCGGCATAATTGCCCCCTCTGTAGCCACTTGTTTTTCAACACTTAATTTACTATTTGACTATACAGGTTCCAAATTAAATTTCAGATTTCTCTTTTCAGAGTTTAGCTTATTTTATTAGCTTTTACCTGATTGAATAATCTGAAAAGTATTTTTGAGTCAGTATACTATTTTTTTTAGGTACCTGAAAAGGAAATAATAAATAAATTTACGATTAAAGCAGCGTAAAAATTAAATGGCAGGTTGCCCTCTTTCACCGGTTCTTATTCTTACCACCTCATCTATGGTAGAAACGAAAATTTTTCCGTCTCCGATTTTACCGGTCTGGGCATGTTTACATATTGCGTCAATTGCTTCATCTAACAAGCTTTCCGGGATTACAGCCTCTATTTTAACCTTGGGAATAAAAGGTATATGATACTCCGCTCCTCTGTAGTATTCTATAAAACCTTTTTGTCGCCCAAAGCCTTTTACGTCAGAAACTGTCATACCCTGTACTCCTATTTCATGTAAGGCATTTTTAACGTCCTCTAATTTGAAGGGCTTTATAATTGCTTCTATTTTTTTCATTTATATTCGTCTCCATTTATTACAATGTATAACCTCTTTCACCATGTTCGCTAAGGTCTATTCCGGTATCCTCTTCTTCTTTTTCCAGCCTAATACCAATTGTAGCATCTAATACTTTTAAAATAATAAATGTTAAGATAAAAGCATAGGCAACAGCAGCAATTATACTTATTATTTGATTGCCTAATAAGCCGGGATTACCATAAAATAAACCGTTAGCACCATCAGGGTTAACAGCAACAGTTGCAAACAAACCGGTTGCAATAGCTCCCCAGATGCCGCCGACACCATGTACACCCACAGCATCAAGAGAGTCATCATAACCGAGTTTTGTTTTAAGATTAACTGCAAAGTAACAAATTATACCTGCAACTAAACCTATAAATAATGCAGGAATTGGCTTAACAAAACCTGCGGCCGGAGTAATGGCAACAAGGCCTGCAATAGCACCGGAAGCTGCACCTAACGCTGTTGGCTTTTTTCTGTGTAGCCACTCGATTAAAAGCCAAGACATAACCGCAGTAGCAGAAGCTATATGTGTAACAACAAATGCTGATGTTGCCAGTGAACCTGCTGCAACAGCACTGCCGGCGTTAAATCCAAACCAGCCAAACCATAATAATGCAGCACCGAGTATTGTCATTATCAAGTTATGAGGCTGCATTGGCTCTTTTGAGTAACCTAGCCTTTTACCTACAACTAAAGCAGCAGCTAAAGCAGCAGCACCTGAGCTAATATGGACAACTAACCCACCTGCAAAGTCCAGAGCGCCAAGGTTTAAAACCCATCCGTCAGTACCCCAGACCCAGTGAGCAAGAGGACAATATACTAATGTTAGCCAAATGACCAGAAATATAAGATAAGTTGAAAACTTAAATCTTTCCGCTATTGCACCTGAAATAAGAGCAGGCGTAATAACTGCGAACATCATCTGGAATATCATAAATAATTGATGAGGTATAGTTGTTGCATAATCAGCACTGGGTTCTAGTCCAACGCTGTTTAGTCCAAACCAGTCTAATCCCCCGATAAAATGGCCTATATCCGGACCAAATGCTAAACTATACCCCCAGAGTACCCAAACAATCGTTGAGACTCCTAAACAAACAAAACTTTGCATCATCGTTCCGAGAACATTTTTGCTCCTTACCATTCCGCCATAGAATAGCGCAAGGCCGGGAGTCATTAACATTACTAACGCGGTTGATATTAGCATCCAGGTAGTGTCTATGCTATTGATTTGCTTTGTAACAACAGTAGCTTCTTCAGCAAAAGAAGCGCCTGTTGTACAAAGAAATAAGGGAAAAAGGGTGGTGAGTGTAAGAGGAATTACTTTTTTTCTTAAGTTTATTAATATTAGACCTATGAAAAAAGCAATCACCGGGTAAATATTACTAAAAAAAACTTCCATACTAATTTTAATCCTTTCTGTCTCTTCAGTTTTTTATCTAAAATGTTACCTGAGTAAGTATACCTATTCTTTCACTATTTTGTGCAGCTTGATTGTCAACGTGTACAAAATCTACAAGTACACAAAAATTATCTAATGGAGCATAGTTTACGCCGACAGTATATTCACTCTGGCGGTTTTTGCCTATGCCTCTGTTTGGATCAAAGCTGTCAATTCGTCCAACAAGTTGCCATTTATCATTTAACATATATGAGTTATGTACATACCAGCCACTTGCTTTTAAGCCGTTTGTTGCGTTATATCCTTTTGCCAGAGAGTATTCACCTTTTATAAAGTATTTGCCGTATCTGTATCCTGCATAAGTACCCCAAATATTATTAGATACTTGAGCACCACCTGGATTGCCGAACCTGCCGTTGTAAATACCACCGCCCAGTTCTAATTCACCTAACTCAGGTGTTTTATATAAGGGTTTTAAAACTGTCCAGCCGGTAAATGCAACTTCCCCATTGATATCATCAAGCATGTTTGCGCCATCGCCATTGTACATACCTAAGTAGTAATCAACAAAATCATAGTTGCCTCTTACTTTTATACCTGTATCCCTGGTATCGCCAAAATTTCTTGAGATTTGTGCTTTATCTATTGTTTCAATAGTTGCTGGAGACTGCGCACCTTCTTGCCCTATTGGCACCCTTGTTTGTCCGACATAAACGATATGATTAGGTATTACATCAGTAGAAACATAAATATCACTTAATTCACTGCTGCCAATGTTGTATCTTCCTAAAAATCCGATATACTCATGAGCTTTACCTTCTACTGTTATGTCAGCAAGCGGGAAGTAAAAATTGTTTGGGTATCCGCTATAATCTTTGTTAATTGTACCTGTATACTGAGCTTGTAAAGTACCGCCGATTTTGTAATCTTTTCCGTATTCAAACTTAAAAGATTTTTTATCTGATTCAGCTAACTTGGATACACTACCTTTAAGCTCGCTGACAGATGATTCTAACCCTGTGACTTTTCTCATTAAAGCTTGTGTTTCAATACTTAGCTCTTCTTTAATAACCTCTATTTTAGCTTTTTCTACTTCATTAAGTTTTATGTTATTCTCTTCTATTTTACCTACAAGGTTAACAAGCATTATAGCTGCTTCTTTACGGGTTATTGGTTTACTTCCGTTAGATTTTTTGTAATCCAGCCCGAATTTTCTTGTTAAATTTTCCAGAGTTTTGTAAGCTCCAAACGAATTGTTTTTAGTACTTATAGTATTGTCACTCTGGTTTAGTGCAATTTGAATATCTTGTAGTGAAACATTATCTGCAAATGCAGGTAATGTAAATATTGCTATTGAAGCAAACATTGCGATTTTGAAAGAATTTTTAAAAATTCTACTTTTGCTTTTCATTAATAAGCTCTCCTTTTTCTCTCTACTCATTATTTAAACTTTAAATCCAGACTTATCTGGGTAGTTTTTAAATTTTCTATTAAAAAACCCGCTTCCTTTTATTTAGGCCTGCGGATTTTGTTTATATTAAAAACTAGTTTATAATAACATCACCAATCGCCAGACCGATAAAATTGCTTTTGCTGCTTTTGTATCTGTTTTTGCTGCTTTTTGATGTTGTTATTACGCATTAACATTTAAGTTCTGCCTCATCAATTTTTCAACTTAATTAAGAGTTTATTCCAAGTTATATTAAATGTAAAGTCTACAGCTAATGTAAATTGCTTTTAAATTTATTTTGAATTTTACAAAATGAGAAGTTTTTTTAAGTTTTTATCGAGTTGTTTTTTCATTTTAAAAATTTTTAAATGAAAAAATTTTATTTTTGAACAAGATATTAAAAATTTTATAAAAAAATAAGGTCAAAAATTTTTTTTTGAAATGTTAAGAAATATTAAGCAATTGTTTATTTTTTAACCAGACAGGCTCTTACTTTTATCGGCTACAAATTACCTTATTTTATTTATAAGCCCTCTAAAAATTTTAAAAAATTTTATTTTTACTGCTTTTTTTAAATTATAAATTAAAAGATTAACTTTAGATGGATTTTTATATTTTAAAGGAGATGGAAAGGGATACCAATTAGAATTCATACAAATTCCAAAATACATCCTTGATATATCTGCTTCTGTAAGAGTTTTTTTTCTTGCTTCATCATATTGATCTTTATAGTGAAAAATTTTAAAAAATTGAGGGTGTGTAAATATATCAATGGTTTTATCCTTTAAAAGCCATTGATTATACCAGCTAAACTCAAGAGGGACTTTTGTCAGTATATCAATATAGCTCAGCTTGTTAGGTATTAAAAATTTTGTTTCAAAAGATTCAAGCACTTTACTTGAAAGAATCGCAAAGCCGCAGCATGAAAGATACTGCCTGGAATTAAAGCCAATTTCTTTTTTTATTTTAGTAAGTTGATCTTTATAATTTTCTATTAAATGAATATGTTCTTTATTAAAAAAATGTTCTTCATAGTGATATAAAACTGAATACGGATTTTTTTCATCATGCATAAAGTCAGATAAATAAAAATCTTTAATAAAATAAGCGTCCGAGTCAATACACATATAGTTTTCGCAAAGCCTAAGCTTCCAAAAATTAAGCTTTACAAGCTGTTGATTCATATAGCCCAAAGAAAAATATTTAAAGTTATCACTAAATACTTGTTCAACAACAGATTCATCAGTAATTAGGCTAACTTTTTTTGTATTAATATAGGTTTCAAATAATTTATAATCTTGTTGTGGTACACATATAAATAAAGGAATATTATCTTTATTATGTTTTTCTATACTTTTAATTAAGTTTAATATCCTTTTTAAATCTTTATGGTAAGACTTGCAAAATAAAACAAATTTATTCATAATTTTCCTTTAACTTATTCCTTAATTCCTCAGCTTTCACATAATATGCTATATAAGTCATTGCCTATTTTTTCCAAGTTTAATAATTCTCTTCCTTCTAATAAAGATTGTCTTTGAATATTATACTTTTCTATATCAGGATACTTTAAAATTTCTAACATAGTTTGTTCTAATTCTTTGTAATTATTGCAAAGATAGCCAATATTACCCAATTTATTAAAATAATATTGAATAAACGAAGATTTAAGTGCTAAAGTTGGCTTTAAATAAGATAATGTATCAAAAAAACTGCCGCTTGCTTTAAATTTATATGCTTTTGAATCATAAAGGAGCAATGAATAATCTATTGTTTCTGAAAGTATATCAAATTCTTCTCGAGAAATAAATCCATTTTGGCTTGCAGGCCTTATGTATTGGTTGTATCTTTGTTCTATACTCATACTACCAATTACAACTATTTCAAATTTATTCGCGAATTCTGTGCATTTTAATTTATCTATAATTTTTTTTATAACTTTATATCCTTTGGATTTATCTAGTGAGCCAAATACCCCAAAGCGAATCTTTTCATATTGAAAAGGAATGAATTGCTTATCAGACTCAAAAAAATAGGGATGATCAACAGAATATAAGTACTTTTTCATATGAGGAAATCGTTTTAATACTTCCTGCTTTATAGACTCTCCAAGTACTATAAATTTATATCTGTCTGTATTTCCGAATAAAAAAACTTGCGGAAATTTATTATTAATAAAGGTTTTAAGTTTTAAGGCCTCAAACTGTAAGGTATGGGCAATACCATGCAAAATACCGTAGCATTTTATATTTGGATACTTTTTTAATAATTTTTTAGTAAGATGAATACCAGGAGCTGTACTTGATGAGAATATTATTTTATCTATATTTTTACCTTTCATAAACTCAAAAACGGTTTCATAAAATTTTTTTTCAAAAGGCATTCGTGAGAAATCGCTATCAGGAAGATCTAATACTTTAATATCAGCATTTTTAAATTCTATATTTTCTAAATTACTTCCTGAGTTTAATAATAGACTTTTTACATGGCCAATATGTTTTTCTTCTGCCATAAAAAATAAATTTTCAGTTGGAAATATTTTTGATATAACAGCAAGAAAAGCTGCATTAAAAGAGGAATGAATAAATCCTGTACATTGAGGCTCAACTATTAACATTTTTTTCTTGTTCCCAAAGTTTTATTATTGCTAAAAATTTATAATATCCTATTAATATAGCTATTAAAAAACCATGTATTCCATCTTTATAGGCTTTTTGCATAAAGTATGTCGAAACAAAACCTGCAATAGGACTAAGCAAAATATTTACGATGGTTGGTTGTCGATTTTTTTTCCTTAGTTTATCAACTTCAAAAGTTGTATATTTATTAATTCTTGAAACAAAGTCAGAAATTGTATCATAAGTATAATGTATAATGGCTAAATCTTGCCTGTTTGCAGAAATTTTATACGTAGTTCCCTTTAGCTCCGGAAATGTATGGACATATGGAGTCCAGCTTGCATGACCTTTTTTAAAAAATCTGACCTGATGATCAGGATAAGTATGAGTTATAAACTTTCCAAAATAATAATTTTTTCTGGGAATATAAAATACATCAGGGCATTTAGGATTATGGATTTGTTCTCTAAAATACTCAATAAGTTGTTGTTGAATAATTTCATCTGAGTCTACGACAAAAATCCAATTATTTGAAGCCTGAGAAATAGCAAAATTTCTTGCAGGGTCAGCAAAGCCCACATTTTCATGATATACAATTTTACAATTATACTCCTTTGCTATTTCTATAGTTCTATCTGTACTATACATATCACAGATAACTATTTCATCAAGAGATTTTAACGATTCTAAACATTCTTTAAGATATTTTTCTGAATTAAATGTATGTATAACAGCAGAAATTTTCATTTATACAATTACACCTTGTTTACTAATAGACTTATACGCTTCAAATATTTTATCCGCAACGGTTTCATAACTGAAACGCTGCAAATAGTCTTCTTTATTGACAAAATTTTTTGTTTCGTTCATAGCCTTAAAAACAGCTTTTTTAATTGATTTAGGATCATATGGGTCGCTAGTATGCCCATATTTGTCAAACTCATAATAATTAACAGGTACGTAAGAGTTTTCGGCAACTACTATTTCACACCCGGAAATAAGTGCTTCAAGAGAAGATAATCCTGTTGACTCTCTAAATGATGTTAGTACGTGAACTTTAGCTCGTTTATAATATTCAAAAACGTGTTCATGGTCAATTTGATCAATTAAATATACATTTCCTCTTATATCAGCAAGCTTTTTCAACTTTTTAAAATAGCCTTTGTATCTTTTATTACGTAATGCACCTATAAAGACAATAGGTATATCAGGAACGTCCATTAAACTTTTAAGTAAGTTTAACTGGTTTTTAATTGGTTCAATCCTGGCTACTTGCAATACGAAATCTTTAAGTTGACTTATTTCTTTTAAATTTATATCTGTATTTGAATTATTATCCGTTAAATTAATATCTACAGCATTGGGAACAACAACTGTTTTTTTATTTATTTCATCTATATTTAAATTAAAATGATTACAGACAATTTCCAATTCTTCATAAGAGTTAGGCAGTATTAAATCAGCTTTATTAAGAGCTTCTTGCCTTTTCTTTATATATTTTTTACTAAAGTAATAATTTGTTTTAAAAGTTAAAATTTTTCTAAGGTTTGATAATTTAAAAATTAAATCTTTAAATTTGTAAAATCTAGGTGAAGATGGAAATATACCAAATTTGAGCATAAGAAAATTAACATAATTTGCATGTGTTAAATCCCAATAAATTGTGGAAATAGCAACTTTTTGACCTTTATCTTTAGCTATATCAATAAATTTAAGATTATCCTCTCGCATATCAAATATATGAACAATTTCAGCATCCGGATGCTTGCCATATTCATTGAGACTTGAACAAATTTGAATATTCACGCCATATTTGTTTTCTAAAAACTCTTTCGTCTTAACAACCTGTGTTGTATCGCCTCCGGGTACTTCAAAGAGGTCAGATCGTGTTATAAAAATTACTTTTTTCATTTTAACCCTTTTCCGAAAAGTTTGGTTATATTCATCTATTTTTTTAAACAGACAAGCTCTTGGATAATTTACTTGATTATTATATTACATTTGATACTAACATAAAAATTTAAATAGAGGTTAATACCTTCCACCCTTAATTGTTTTTAGAGGGTACAGGGCAATCTAGCGGAGGTAAAGAATAATATTTAGAAAAGCTTGTAGGTTTTCTTTTTTTAGGTCTTTCAAGACTTGAGACATATTGCCAGTATGGCTTAAAGTCTTTTATTATAGATTGTTTGACTTCATCTTTAAGCTTAACTTGAAGGATTTTCTCTTTTTCACCCTCAGACTCAATGCTAAAAGTTAAATCCTCTTCTGTATCAAAGCATTTAGGATCATACTCATATACTCCCGCGTAAGAACTGTCTACAAAGTCAACATTCTGTAATATCATTATTTGACTTAACGGTAGCTTTCCTGATGTTAACGGTTCACATACTTGTTTATTATTTACATTTGTTATTTTTAGGCTTTTAAAATCTTTCTTAAATTCATAAGCGGAATGAACACCGGTAGTAACAGGAGAACCTGATGCTGCAACCAATATCGAAAATGCAGTACGTGCATAAGTTCCTTTTGTAAAGCGTGGTACCGGTATAATTTCAATTCTTACAACCGGTTTTTCGTAATTATAATACTTACAATCATTTTTGTGTGCCAAGTCATCATCAGAAATTGAATAACCACGCTTTTTAGCTCGCTTTTGCTTTTTTTTTAAAACGATTTTATCCTTTAATAAAAGCTTTTTGTATCCAATTGGTGGGGTCACTACTTGGACCAGATAGTTATATGTTTTCATTTCATATGCTTTTATTTGCTTTTTCAGCTGTTTATCAGTAAGATCGACGTATGAATCTTCAATTAAGTTTGTAGGAAAGGGGATCAGTTTAACATCCGGCAATAACTCGGCTGATGGATATGATGAGCTTGTTATTTTAGCTTTTGCTCTGCTAATTAAACTAAACGATTTATTGATAGAAACACTTCCTGCCAAAGCCTGGCCTCGGTCACTGCCAACAAAAGTGTTAATCCCTATTACCTTACCGTCATAATTGAATAAGGGGCCGCCTGAGTTTCCTCCGTTTAACGCTGTATCGTGATAAATAACGTTACTTTGATACTTTGATACTACTCCTGTGGTAAGAGTTTTTTCTAAAACAGCCCAGTCCATAGGGCTGCCAATAGCCAGAACTTTTTCTCCCGTTATTACCAGAGGCTCATCCGCAGGAGGAATAAAAAGTTCAAGCACTTTATATTTTTTTATGTTTTTTAAATTTACTAAAATTATTGCTACGTCAGAATTTACATCATTTATTATAACATTGCCTTTTACTACCTGATTTGCACCAAAGCGTACCCTTACATTTCCGTCAGAGTGTCTTACCACATGACTGTTTGTTACAATCAGTCCGGCACCATCTATCAAAAATCCTGAACCATGCCTGCCTCCCAGTACAACTGTTACGACTCCATCTTTTACCTGTTGGTATATTTCTCCTGATTTACTTATTTCCCTTGCAAAAGTAGTATTTAATATTAAAATAAAACAGCTGAATATTAATAAAAATAACATTAAACGAACTTTCATTTACATACTCCCTAGCATATTCTTTAAAATATATATAAAGTATTTTTAAATTAGTATATTTAAAATTTATCATAAATAATTTTTTAGAAGCTTATTTACATTTTAAAGTTTTACATTTATTTTGAATATTATGAAAGTGAAACGACTTTAGGACTTATTTAATGAAATACTTAAAAATAATTTGTGTTTATTTATTATTATTTTTGTCTTTGTCTGCTTATGGATGTGACTTAACAGAGTTTGACAAGCAAAAACATATAGCTGTTTCTGAAAAAGCTACTATATCAACAAAAAAATATATTTCTTATTTGTTTTTACCTTTATATCCCGTCAAGTGGTTGTTTAATAAAAAAGTACAAAAAATTTTTCCTGATAATTACCTGCCTCATGGGATATCTGCCGTAGCGATTTTTACGGCAGGATGTTTAAAAGAGGTTCCCTATGATTTTATAGGGCCTGGAGATTGCAGTTATTGCGACATTGTTGCAAATTGCAGGGGAATTAAACAAGGTATTATGAATAATAATTAGGCTGAAACAAGTAAACTCAATAAAAAAATTATTTTGGTTCATAGTATAATAATAGTAGTGATATAGTAAGGTAAGTACATAATAAATTAACTATTACTTGGGGTAAAGTAAAGAGTGCATGGATACAGATTTGAACTTATAACAGGTCCTATGGGAAGCGGCAAAACAGAAGAATTGATCAGGCGCCTAAAGCGTGCGGAAATAGCTAATAAAAAAGTTAAAGTATTTTTCCCTGCAATGGATACAAGGCCTGCCGGAGCTAAGATTGAATCCAGAAACGGAGCGCATCGTAATGCTGTAAAAATCTACAAAGCAGACGAAATTATGTCTTTTGTTAAGGAAAAAGATCAAGTTATAGGCATTGACGAACTTCAATTTTTTGATATAAACATTATAGACGTTATACAACAATTAATAGCACTAAACAAAAAAATAATCGGTTCAGGGTTGGATTTGGACTTTAAATCAGAGCCTTTTGGCTGTATACCCCAGATATATTGCTATGCTGACAAAATAGATAAACAAACTGCAATTTGTATGAAATGCGGTTCCGAGTACGGAAATAGAACCCAGAGATTAATTAATGGCGAGCCTGCCGATAAAAATTCTCCTTTGATTATGATCGGGGGAGATGAAAGCTATGAGGCCAGGTGTATAGATTGTTATCAACTAAGGGATTCTGCAAGAGAGCTTGAGAATGAATTATGTTATTCGTCTTTGTTAAATAGTAAGTAGGTAACGAATGATATGATAATAAAAAATTATATATAAAAAATAGGAGTGAAGAGATGAACTTTAATCATTATGACTTAGGAAATATAAAAAAAGGTGAAATCGTGGAAATAGAATTGACAGGGAATGCCGCTAATGTACAGCTCTTGGATCATAATAATTTCAACAATTACCGTAAAAGAATGAAATACAAGTATATTGGAGGCTTAGTAAAAAAATCACCAGTTAACTTACAGATACCAAGAACTGGACATTGGCATGTTACAGTTGACATGCAAGGTTTAAGAGGAACTGTTCGCTCTTCAGTAAAAGTTATCCCTGCTCCTAGTCCTTTACCTACCTTAAAAGAATCACCATTATCATCCGTTCCTTCTTTGATTCATAATAATACAAAAAATATGGATATTGATGATAATTTCACTCCAGAATGTGATATTTTTATTTCACATGCTTCTGAAGACAAAGATGAAGTTGTACGACCTTTAGTTCATGCGCTAAAGTCGGAAGGATTAAGCGTATGGTATGATGAATTTGAATTAAAAATAGGTGATAGCTTAAGAAAAAAAATAGATAAAGGGCTAGCAAACAGTAGGTTTGGAATTGTTGTTCTATCAAAAGATTTTTTTAGAAAAGGTTGGACAAATTATGAGCTAGACGGTATTGTTACAAAGGCTGTGTCAGGTGAGCAAGTTATCCTTCCTATTTGGCATAATATTACTAAAAAAGAAGTAATCGATTTTAGTCCTTCATTAGCAGATAAACTTGCTAGAAATACCGCAAGCCATACTGTAGAAGAAATTGCTTCTGAAATAGCTGAACTTATAAAGGAATCAAAATAAATCAATAATTAATATAGTTACAAAAAAGGATGCTTTCCCGCTGTTGAAAAAGCATCCTTTTTGTGTCCATTATAATATCCCCCTCTTTTAGCCTTAAAGAGGATAAAAAAATATTCAATTATATGTTACGTAAAAATCAAAGACAATTTAAACAAGAATGATTTTTTGCTTACAAAAGGGGATAAAAAGACACACTTATCCTGTAAGCGGATAAAATGCTCTTTTAAAATTAAAATTTGCGTGGCTGGCGCATCCTTTAATCTCTTGATATATAAGGAATTCACATTTTTTTGTGCTTCATTTATTGCTGTGCTATTAAGATATATTCTGTTTGATACAGAATTTTTGTTTTTATATATAGGGTTTACGGCTGCCATGGTTTTCGCAGCACTATTATTTTTATTTTTTAATATTTTTTTAGTTATAAATTCTTTTAAAACTTTAAAAGAATCATTTAAATTATTATCAATACGTGCAGAATCTGCAAAAGAAGCTATTTTCTTTTCCTTGATATTATGCGGAGAAACATATGAGCATAAAAATGTAACTATATTCCACAACATAAAATATAAAATTTTAGCGTATTGTTTTAAATTCATTTTTTTAGCACTTATTTTTTAATTATTGAATAGTAATAAATATAATATATTCTTAATATATATTATAGCATTCTTTTTAAGTTTTTGCATAAAATTAAAGATAAAATGCTAATTTCGTAGCATTTCTTAATATAAAAAGCAATTTTAGTTAAAAAAAATACTTTATATAATTGGGTAAAGGAAACAAAAGAATTAAATCAAAATTTGGTAATGTGCTAACGATGATGGTTCTGGAAAGAACCTTTTTTATTTAATATAATAGCTGCCTGTGATTAGGCAGCTATAAATATATTTTTTAAATATTTATATTCGCTACATAGACATTAAGCCATTCAATATCTTAATATACATATTCGCACAAAAAATTATAATTATACTGCATCCTCTTACGCTAAAGCAAGATAGTGACTATCACCTAGGCTTTACCGTCTGTACCGAATATCTTAATTTTGTGCTTAACTATTTCTTTAACAGCAGCTCTAGCAGGTCCTAAGTACTTTCTTGGATCGAAATCAGAAGGATTTTCACTGAAGTGCTTTCTTATAGCACCTGTAAATGCTAAACGTAAGTCTGTATCTACGTTGATTTTTGCAACACCTAAAGAAGTGGCTTTTGAGAACATTTCTTCAGGAACACCCTTAGCGCCAGGAATATCAGCACCATAGTCGTTACAAATTTTAACCAAGCTGGCAGGTACACTGGAAGCACCATGGAGAACTAATGGAAAATCTTTGCCTACAGCTTCTTGAATTTCTGCTAATCTTTCAAAGTCTAGTTTAGCTTCGCCTTTAAATTTGTAAGCACCGTGGCTGGTACCAATAGCAACAGCTAAGGAGTCTACGCCGGTTCTTTCTACAAATTCTTTAGCTTCTGCCGGATTTGTGTAGATAGCATCTTTTTCGCTTACGGAAATATTATCTTCTACACCGGCTAATCTGCCTAGTTCTGCTTCTACGGAAACGCCTTTAGGATGAGCATAGTCAACAACTTTCTTTGTTAACTCAATATTTTCTTCTAGTGAATACTTGGATCCGTCAATCATAACTGAAGAAAATCCACCATCAATACACGCTTTACATATTTCAAAGTCTTCACCATGATCTAAATGTAGAGCTATAGGGATATCAGATGATTCTAAAGCTGCTTCTACCAGTTTAAGTAAATATGTTTGGTTAGCATACTTTCTTGCACCTGCTGAAACTTGTAAGATTAAAGGTGCTTTTGATTCGTTACCAGCTTCTACAATAGCTTGTAAGAGTTCCATGTTATTTACATTATATGCACCTATCGCATATTTACCGGCTAAAGCCTTTTTAAACAAATCAGTTGTTGAAACTATTTTTCTTGCTGTATTAACTGCCATTGTTTTCTCCTCTTTGTAATCTTATACAATTATTATCTAAATGGTCTATTATTCTTGTTCTAAATTAAATTTCAGATTTCTCTTTGGAATGAGCTTATAAAAAATAAAATTGACCATTTCATTTTTTAACGCTCCCGCTTCGCTATTCAGAGAATATCTT
>JANQHM010000096.1 GCA_028282645.1 Candidatus Gastranaerophilales bacterium | reverse complement strand
TAATAGTATTTTGGCTCATTTAAGTGTTTTTTTCAAAACAACTATTTTTTCAAACACTGACTATTTTTAATTTTTAGCTAGAATTAATTTGCCCTGGGTTAAAATGATAAAATTAGCACAGCATAGTATACTAACTCATCTGAAATTTAATTTTAAAGCATATTATAATGCAATCTATTAAATAAAAGAATAGTAAATTTTAAAGAAATTTATTGTGAATATTTTTTAATAAAGCAGGTATTATACTGCTGGCATTTTATTTAATATTTTTAGCTAATACAAGCTTTAACCAGGGAAATGAACAATCATATAAATCAAAAAAAGAAAAAAGTTTTAACCAAATTGGGATATTAATTAAGAAAAAAATTTAAACATTTGTAAATATCGTAAAAAATATCTGTTAAGAAAAATCTGTTTATGATTTAATACAATTGAGATAAAATCTAATATATGGAACAACTTCTATATATTTACGCTAATATGGGGCGTAAGTTTCTACAAAAGGACCAAGAATTCTTTAACTATAGAAGGTGTAGAGTTATGACTTAACTACTCTCACGCCTTCAGGCGTGTTTTTTTTTAAAATTTAAGGAAGTAAAGTAAATATGAATTTGTTATATGAAGGTAAAGCTAAAAAAATATATGGCAGTGATCAAGCTGATCAAGTTATTATTAAATTTAAGGATGACACAACAGCATTTAACGGGTTAAAAAAAGATACTCTGGATGGTAAAGGGAAAATTAATTTAAAATTTTCCCGCTACTTTTTTAACCTGCTACACTCGAACGGAATAAGGTCACACGTTGTATCGTTTCTTGATGAAACAACGTTAAGAGCTAAAAAAGTTGAAATCTTTCCGATAGAGCTGGTTGTGCGAAATTGCGCTGCCGGCTCGATTTGTAAGCGGCTAGGGTTTAAAAAAGGCATAAAGTTTGACCCGCCAATGGTAGAGTTATTTTTGAAAGACGATTCTCTTGGAGATCCCCTCCTTTGTAAAGCGCATCTAAATTATATGGATCTTATTGCAGAGGAGGATCTTCTTTTTATTGAAAAGCAAGCTCTAAAAATTAATGATATATTAATAGGGTCTCTGGACTCAAAGGGTATTACCTTGGTAGACTATAAATTAGAGTTTGGTAAAGCCGAAGATGGGGAAATACTTCTGGCAGATGAGATTTCACCGGATAATTGTCGTTTCTGGTTAAAAGGTACCATGGAATCTTTAGATAAAGATGTATATAGAGAAGATAAAGGTGATTTGGTTCAATCATACGGTAGATTATTAGATATATTAGGAATTTAAAGAATGAAATATAAAGCTGAAGTGAAAGTAACATTAAAAAATGGAGTAAGAGACCCACAAGGATCAGCTGTTGACACGATTTTAAGAAGAACAGGCCTGGAAGATTCAGCTAATGTAAAAGTAGGTAAGCACTTTACCTTAACCGTCACAGCTGGCAATGATAAAGAAGCAAAAAATAAACTGGATGAAATTTGTCATGAAGTTCTTTCTAATCCTGTACTGGAAAGCTATGAAATAGGGAGGCTTGAAACAATATGAAGGCCGGAGTAGTAGTTTTTCCTGGGACTAACTGTGATAGAGATACAAAAAAAGCTTGTGAACACTTTGGATGGGAAACAGATTATATCTGGCACGATGAGTCAAATCTTGATGACTACGATATAATATTTCTTCCCGGTGGTTTTTCTTACGGAGACTATATAAGAGCTGGAGGTTTGGCTACATTTAGTCCTGTAGTACAAGCTATTAAAGACTATGTAAAAAATAAAAAAGGCTATGTTGTCGGTATATGTAACGGCTTTCAAATCTTATGCGAAACTGGTCTCTTACCGGGCACACTATCAGTAAATGATAACACCAGATTTATCTGCGATGTGGTTGGCCTGGCTACGTCTGATGATAAAATGCCCGAGGCCATAAGCTTACCAATTGCCCACGGAGAAGGCAGGTATTTCGCGGATGACGAAACTCTTAAACAAATTCAGCAGGATAATATGATATTCCTCAGATATCAGGATAATCCAAACGGTTCATTATTAAATATAGCCGGCTTAATAGACAGAAAAAATAATGTAATAGGCATGATGCCTCACCCGGAGAGAGCGGTGTTTAAAGAAACCGGTAATACTGACGGCATGTACTTTTTTAAACTATTAGAGGCAGAAATAAAATGAAAACAGCAGCTGGAAAGAAATTATATCAAGCATTAAACATAACAGAATTTGAATATAACGAAATATTATCAAGGTTAAAAAGAAAACCAAATGATTTAGAGACTTATTTATTTTCTGCAATGTGGTCAGAACATTGCGGATATAAACATTCAAGAAAATACTTAAAAAGATTACCCTTAGGCGGCACGGTTTGTGAAGGAGAGAACGCCGGCGGTGTACTAGTTGGTGATCATGTAATAACTTTTAAAGTGGAATCTCATAATCATCCTTCGGCGATCGAACCTTTTCAAGGTGCAGCAACGGGTATAGGTGGCATTATTAGAGATATATTAGCAATAGGTGCAAGACCTGTTGCTCTTTTAAATTCATTAAAATTCGGTAAATTAACTGATAAATGGGTAAAACATTTATTTAACGGTGTTGTTGACGGAATTTCCACTTACGGTAATTCAATCGGCGTACCTACAGTCGCCGGAGAAGTCGGTTTTGATAAATGTTTTACCGACTCTCCTCTTGTTAACGTTATGGCCATAGGTGTTGTACATAAAGATAAAATCAAATCAGCAAAAGCAATTCCCGGTAATAATATCGTTTTAGTCGGTTCTCATACAGGTAGAGACGGTATTCACGGTGCTTCTTTTGCATCAAAAGAATTAAATGAAAACTCTAAAGAAGACAGGCCTTCAGTACAAGTTGGCGATCCTTTTATGAAAAAGGTTCTTATTGAGGCTACTCTTGAGATACTTGAGTTAGAAGAAGTAGTTTCTTGTCAGGACTGTGGAGCAGCCGGTCTATTATCATCTACATCAGAGATGGGTTCTATGGGCAAATGTGGCCTAGAATTACACTTAGACAAAGTTAACCTAAGAGAAGAAGTTATGGAGCCTTGGGAAATAATGCTTTCTGAGTCTCAGGAAAGAATGATATTTATGGTTACTGATCAGGGGCTTGATAAAGTACTTAATATAGCAAAAAAATATGATATCTCGGGTAAAATAATAGGTAAAACAGATACAAGCGGGCTTTATAAATTACTCTGGAATGGAGAACAGGTGGCATGTTTACCGCCTGCTCTGTTAACAAGCGGTCCTGTATACACTTTAAACGAAAATGAACCCAAATATATCAGTGAATATAAGAACAAAGAGTTTCAAAGCTCTATATCAATATCAATTGAAGAAGGCGTTAAAAAATTACTTGCAGACCCTAACTTTGCATCTAAAAAGTGGGTATACAGACAATATGATCATACTGTAGGAAACAGAACATCATTAAAGCCCGGTGAAGGTGGCAGTGCCGGAATCTGGTTAGATGAAGAAGGCGGTGTAGTAGGTTTAACTATTGACTCTAATGGCAGACAAGTATTTTTAGATCCTTATAATGGCGCAAAAAATACTGTTTGGGAATCCTATAGAAACTTGGTATCTGACGGATTTAATCCGCTAGGGGTTACCGACTGCATGAACTATGGCAATCCTGAAAAAGATGAGGTTGCCTATCAGTTTGTAAAGTCAATAGACGGTATTGCTGACGCTTGTAAAGCTGCTAGTATACCGGTAGTTTCAGGTAATGTCTCTTTATATAATGAATCTACTGATTTAAGAGTTTATCCTACACCAACAACAGGCATGGTAGGCTATACAGACAATTATGATAAATTAATTAAAAACTCTTTCTCTAAAAATGAAACTGTGTATCTAATAGGCAAACAAATAGACGAAACCTCAAATATAGGTGGTTCTTTATATCAAATGGTTTGTTACGACTTTTTGGGCGGTTCTGTTGACAGTGTTGATGAAAACCTGGAAATTAGTTTAAAAGATACTATATTTAACTTAAGAGATAATCATCTTTTAGATGGATGTATTGATATATCTGAAGGTGGTTTGTTTGGAGCTTTATTTGAAGGTTTAAAGTCTGGTAATTCAGGTTTTGAATCTATACTTAACGATTCTGAAATTACTGAAAAAGTTCTTTTTGGTGAAATTACCGGCAGGTACTTAATTTCAGTAAAAGACACAAATCAAACAGAAAAATTATTAAATAATAATAAAATACCTTATAAAAAATTGGGTAAGTGTACCGGTAATAATATTAAATTAGGTAATATAGCACTTAATTTAGCTGAGTTAACTGACTTATATGATAAAACAATAGAGTTGGAGATGGCTAAATGAAGCCCCAAGAAGAATGCGGTATTTTTGGCGGAATAATGATCAGTGGAGTAGCTGCCCCTGTAATTCAAAACGGGCTTTTTATGCTTCAGCATAGAGGCCAGGAAAGTGCAGGTCTATGTTGTGGAGATAATGACTTTGCTTTACATAAGGGCAAGGGGCTTGTAATGCATGTTCTTCCTGATTCCAGAATTAAAGATATCAGGGGTAAAATAGGAATCGGGCATGTTCGTTATTCTACCCAAGGTTGCTCTGATTCACTAAATGCACAGCCTTTTATGGTAAGGTATTTAAATGAAAAAGTAGCAATAGCACATAATGGCAATGTCAAATCAGCTATTGAAATGCGAAAAAAACTGGAGCGAGAAGGTGAAATCTTTGTTACTTCTTCTGATACAGAAATGATTATGAAGAAGGTAATAAAAGTTCTCTGTAAACCTCCGTCTCAATGGGAATTAAAAGAAGTTGGCCAGGTTCTTTTGGACAATTTTACCGGAGGAGCTTGGTCTATAGTTTTTGCAGTTCCTGGCAAGGTGTTGGCTTATAGAGATCCTTTAGGGTTTAGGCCATTATTTTTCTGTGAGGCTGAAGAAGGATTTTTTGTAGCATCAGAGGACAGTGCGTTTAGGCATTTGGAACCAATTAATATTATTGAAATAGAACCGGGCGAATGCGTTGAAATAACTTATAATAATTATAAAATAAGCCGATTTGCTAAAGAAACCAAGCATAAAAAATGTGTTTTTGAGCATATTTACTTTTCAAGACCGGATTCTAATGTATTTGGCAAAAATGTTTACATGACAAGGGTTGAGCTTGGTAAAAAATGCTCTGAAGAAAATCCTGTACAAGCAGATGTAGTAATACCTGTTATGGATTCGGGTTTTGCAGCGGCAAACGGTTTTGCTCATAAGTCAAGTATCCCTTTACATATGGGGTTATTAAGAAATCACTGGGTTGGCAGAACTTTTATTATTCCAGGTCAAAATAACAGAAAAACTAGCGTTCAGCGAAAACAAATGCCAATTAAACCGGTTATAAAAGGTAAAAAAATTGTTCTTGTTGATGATTCTCTTGTTAGGGGTACTACTTCAAAAGAAATCGTAAGAATGATGAGAAAAGCCGGTGCTAAAGAAGTCCATATAAGAATAGCATCGCCAAGAGTTGTTGATACTTGTTTTTGGGGTGTTGATATACCTACCAAACAAGAATTAATAGCAGATTCTTATGAATTTATTGCGGATTTAACAAAATTTATAGAAGCTGATAGTGTTGCTTATTTATCTTTTGACGGATTAAAAGAAGTATTTGGCAATACAGGCTGGTGTTATAACTGTTTTGAAAGAGAAAAAAATTATGATTAGTTATAAAAGTTCTGGCGTAGATATTGATAAAGCTGATGCATTAACGGATATTTTGAAAAATACGGTTGATAGTAATAATATGGGTATGTTTGCAGGTATTTATGAGCATCCTTTTATTCCGGAATATTACTTGGTTGGTTGTACTGACGGCGTGGGTACTAAGGTTATTCCATTAATAGAGCGTAAAGCTTATGACACTATTGCAAAAGATTTAATAGCAATGAATTTAAATGATATGATTTGTACCGGTGCAGCGCCTATGTTCTTTTTAGACTATTTTGCTACTCATACTTTAGATGTTGATATATCTTCAGCATTTGTAAAAGCCCTAAAAGATGAACTAGCAGAATATAATTGTATACTTTTAGGTGGTGAAACTGCTGAATTAAAAGATCTGGTTGTAAAAGGTCATTTTGATGTAGGTGGTTTTGTTGTAGGAATAGTAAAAAAAGATAATGCGTTAAAAAAAGATAACGTTAAAGCTAATGATATAGTTATAGGCTTGAAATCAAGCGGACCACATTCCAATGGTTATACGTTAATTAGAAAATTATTTAGTGAAAATTTAATTATAAAAGATGAATTTGAGAAATCATTAGCTCCCACACATATTTATGTTAAGGAAATCCTTGAATTATGCAAGCAAAATTTGGTTAAAATATGTGCAAATATAACAGGTGGCGGAATTGAAGGTAACCTTAGCAGGGTTATACCTGATAACCTTTGCGCAGTGCTTGATAAAAGTAAAATACCAGCATTCCCTTTATTTGGTAAATTTAAACAACTAGTTGGTGAAGATGAAGCGTTTAAGGCGTTTAATATGGGTGTTGGCATGATTTTAATTGTTGCATCGGAAAACAAAGGTAAGGTTTTTGAAATATGCGCTAAGTATGAACCTTTTGAGTTTGGGAGGATAATTGAAGGTGAAGCAAGTAGCCGTGTTCGGTTCGGGTGACGGATCTAATTTTGAAGCTATTATTAAATATTTTAAAGGAAAAAATATAGAATTTACCTGTATTTCTGATAAAAAAGACAGTTATATATTACAAAGGGCTAAAAATCACGGTATTAAATCACTTTTTATACCTTTTAAAAATTCATATAATTTTTTAAAAGAAAATAAAAATAAATTTGATTTAGTAGTTTTAGCCGGATATATGCGAATTTTGCCCCCGGAAGCAGTTTCATTAACAAAAATGATCAATATTCATCCGTCTATATTACCTGCTTTTAAAGGAATAAATTCAATAGAAAGAGCTTATAACAGCGGTGCAAAGATAACCGGTGTAACTGTCCACTATGTAAATGAAGAAGTAGATGCCGGTCCTATTATTGCTCAGTTACCTGTGCTTATCAAAGATGATATATCTTTAGAAGAGCTTGAACAAGAAGTTCATAAAGTTGAGCATAAGCTATATCCGCTTGTAATTGATAATTTGTTATTTGGTACACCTTATGAGCTTGAGCTGAACTGTATGCTTAAAGTAAGTAAAGCTTTTTCACGTTCTACAGTGGCCAAGTCATAAGAATAATAGGAGATTATTAGTGAAAGTTTTAATATATGGTGGCGGTGCCAGAGAACATGCCATAGCTTGGAAAGTAAATCAGTCACCTTTGTTAACCAAGCTATATTTGGCAAAACCGAATGATGGATTTAGTAATTTAGGTGAAATAATTGAATTTAGCGGATTTGTTGATTTAGCAGATACGGCCAGGCAAGAAGGTATAGATTTACTGATCGTAGGGCCGGAAGATCCGTTGGTTAACGGTATTGTTGATGAATTTAAAAAGGTTAATATTCCTGCAATAGGTCCTGGTAAAGATTGGGCTATGCTCGAAGGATCAAAGGCTTTTGCTAAGAAATTTATGAAAGATAATGATATACCTACCGGAGAATATTTAACCATTAATAAGAAGTCTGAAATAGATGATGTACTCAATCAGTTTAGTATACCGGTGGTGGTTAAAGCTGATGGACTTGCAGCCGGTAAGGGTGTATTTATTGCACAATCCAAAAAGGATGCAAAGAGAACCATTGAAGAGTTTTTAGACGGCAAGTTTGGTGAAGCGTCTAAAAATATTGTTGTTGAGGAATTTTTAGAAGGTGATGAGATATCTCTTATATCCCTTTGGGATGGAGAAACCTTACTGCCTATGATACCTGCTCGGGATTATAAAAGATTATTAGATAGCGACCGAGGACCAAATACCGGTGGTATGGGTGCCTACTGCCCTGTTGAGCTTAAAAAACAAGAACAGAGTGAGTTAAGTGAATATATAAATAAATTAGAAGTTGCCTTGAAAAGGGAAAAAGCTGATTTTGCAGGTGTAATTTATTCGGGTTTAATTTTAACAAAAGATGGAATCAAAATATTAGAATATAATATGAGATTTGGAGATCCTGAAACTCAACCTTTACTTATGCATTTAGATTCTGACTTATTGGTATTATTTGTAAAAGCAGCTAGAAAACAATTGAAAGATATAAAAATAACCTGGAAAAATGATATGACTCTTTGTGTAGTTGTTGCAGCTGAAGGTTACCCGTTTTCGTCTAAAAATGGCGGCTGCATATCTAATATTAAAAAAATTGAAAAAAAACATGGCGTTCAGGTCTTTTATGCAGGTATTAAGCTTGATGGCAGCAAGCTAATAGCTAACGGTGGACGTATTCTATCCATATGTAAAACTGGCGATTACCCTCATCAGGATGTATATAAAGCAGCTGAAGAGCTGGAATATATTTATAAATACTATAGAAAAGACATAGCGGGCAAAGTAGGAGAAACTATATTATGAAAGAATTAGTAATTATTGCCGGATCTAAAAATGATGAGTCTTTTATACAGCCGGCACTTGATTTAGCAAAGGAATTAGGTATTGAAACCGAGTTTAAAGTGTATTCTGCTCATAGAAACCTTGAAGAATTAATTGAATATCTGGAGCAGGTTGAAAATAACGCTAAAACCAAAGCAATTGTTGCTGTTGCCGGTTTGGCTGCGGCCTTACCCGGTGTGGTTGCGGCAAAAGTTAAATTGCCGGTTATTGGAGTGCCTTGTGACGTTGGCCCATTAAACGGTATAGATGCGTTATTATCCATGGTTCAAATGCCCAAAGGTGTACCTGTTGCAACTATGGCAATTGGTAAGGCCGGTATGTTAAATGCAATACATTTTGCTAAGAGGCTTATTGGTTAATATTATTCTTTAAAATCAAATGAAGTCAGGCTTTTCTTAACTTTAAGGCCTGATTTTTTATTTATTAAACATAATATAAAAATTAAAAATTATTCTTATTAATGATATACTTTAAATTAAATAAAATGTTCATAAATTTAAATATTTTAATCTATGAAGTATAACTATAAAAGAGAAAGACAGCCATGACAAAAAAATTAAATGTATTAATAGTTGCCAGTGAAGTTTTTCCGTTTGCCAAAACCGGCGGACTTGCTGATGTAATAGGTGCTTTACCAAAAGAGCTAGAGCAAATGGGCCACGATGTAAGAATTGTAATGCCACGATATTATTTAATTGATAAAGATAAATTAGGGTTAAAATACTTAAATCAACCATTAGGTACTCCACTGGGTGCTTTAGGCGAAGTTTGGTGCGGGGTATATGAAGGAAAATTGCCTAATACTAATGTATCTATTTACTTTTTGGAGCATGAAGACTTTTTTGGCAGGGCTGGCATTTATAATGACGAAAACGGAAACGGCTTTTTAGATAATGATAACAGGTTTGTATTTCTTTCCAAGGCTAGCTTGCAGTTGTGTAAGATGTTAAATTTTAAGCCGGATGTTGTACACGTTAACGACTGGCAAACAGCAGCTATCCCTAGCTTTTTAAATACAACTTATAGGCATGATCCTATGCTTGACAGTACTGCTAGCTTATTAACCATTCATAATATGCAACATCAGGGTAATTTTTATCCGGGATTGATGGATGTTCTGGATATAGGCTGGGAACATTTTAATTTCCTGGCGTTTGAACGTGATGATCAAGTTAATCTGTTAAAAGGCGGAATTTATCATTCAACCTTGATTAATACGGTTAGCGAAGGCTATGCTAAGGAAATTCAAACCGATGAGTACGGATGGGGGCTTGAAGGTGTTGTAAAAGACAGATCAGGTGACCTTTACGGTATTGTTAACGGTATAGATTACGATGAATGGAACCCTGAAATCGATAAATACATTGCGGCAAATTATTCGCACAATGATTTATCAGGTAAGATTGAATGTAAAAAGGATCTTCAGAAGATTTTCGGTTTACCGATTGATCCTAATATCCCTGTTATCGGTATGGTTAGCCGTTTGGCTAAGCAAAAAGGTATTGATATATTAGCAGAAGCTATTTATGGGCTTCTTGGGTTTGATATACAAATTGTTATGCTTGGAACCGGCGAAGTATGGTCTCATTTCTACTTTGGTAAAGCTGCTCATTATTTCCCGAGAAAAATGGGCTGTTATGTAGGATATAGTAATGAATTGGCTCATAAAATTGAAGCGGGATCTGATTTCTTTTTGATGCCGTCAAGGTTTGAACCGTGCGGCTTAAACCAGATATATAGCTTAAGATATGGTACTTTACCTATTGTAAGGGCTACCGGCGGCCTTAATGATACTATTGAAAATTATAATGAAAAAACAGAAGAAGGAACCGGTTTTAAGTTCAATGACATGAGTGCTCATGCTCTTTATAATACTATCGGATGGGCTACTTATACTTATTACAACAGAAAAGATACCATGAATAAGCTTATACAGCAGGCTATGTCCAAGAGGTTTACATGGGAAGATTCTGCTAAAAAGTATGAAAATCTTTATTATAGAGCCGTGGAAAAGCGTCTTGGCTTAGACAAGTACAAACAAAATATTGGAGCGCCTGTAAAACAACTTATTGCCGCCAGCGTCTAGTATTGTATTAGCTATCTCATTTATACACTACAAAAAGGTGATTACCATCACCTTTTTTAAGTTTGCTTATAAGCATCAGTACTTGAATGAGCACTACCTAAAATAGTACAAATGAAGTATTTTTTTTAAATTAGGAATATTTTTATTTAATTTGCTCTCTATAATAATAGGTGAAAAATTTTCGGGGTATTTTTATGGAAACCACTAGAAGCAATATAGAAAATCAGGAAAAAGAGTTTATCTCGGGATTAGTAAATAACGTAAAAGATAATGATGTAAGAAAAATTATTTTTACTAAATTATTGGTAGCTGAAAAAATAAAACAATTTTTTCACCGAAAAGGCCTTATTATAAACAATGAAAGTCCTTTATTCTCTAATCATCAGCTTTTAAAGCTTGTGGATATATCAGATATAAGAATAAATGAAATATTAATTGATTTAAGAATTATTACAACTTCACAATATCCTCAGCTATGGATTCCTAAAATCCATAAAGATTTAGATATAGAACCGGATATTTATATTGCTGTAAAATTATCCCCGAATTTAACGGATTTAGAGTTTTTAGGTTTTATAAAAAATAACGATATTAATACTTCTTGCACTAATTCAAAATATATAATTACTGATATAAATAAGCTTAAGCCTTTAGATGAAATTTTCTATAATATTAATCAATTTATAAAACCAAGAATTATATTTATGAGTCAGGAACATGAAAAGGCTCAAGAGTTATTTTTACCACTTGTAGAGGGAGAACTAAATCAAAATAATTTAGCCTTTTTGCTTAAACACTTACTTGTCTGCGAAGAATGTCGAAAAATCTTTAAGAATTTTTGTACTTTTGATGATTTCTTCTTGCAAATGGAAATTGATAAAAGAGATATTCAGGATTTGACTTTGGAAATTTTTACAGATAATTCTATTCTTCAAGGGGAAGAAGTTCAAATTAATACAAATGAAATAAATCATCAGCCTGAGATAGAGTCCGCTATTGTAGAACCTGTTATTAATACTATAGAAGAAAATATAGACAATAAAAAAAAGCACACGTTATTGTCTAAAATAAAAAAAATGTTTATAAAAAAGCCTTTAGTCCCGGAAGATTTGTCGGGTAATATTTCTCTACAATTAAATAATAATGAAATAAGTAATGAAGAAGAATCTATAGCAGTTACTGATACTGATGAAGTTGATCAAAGCCCGGTTATTGATTCGGAAATAAACGATTCGTTTGAAATCAATGATACTAGTGATACTACAGATGTTAAGTATTCTGTACCTCAGGAAGAAGTTAAAGACACAGAAAATAAAGATGAAGAAGATTATTCTGATAAAGTCTTTTTAGATATAGATGAAGATAAGTCTAAAAAAATAGATGATTTAATTGCCCAATTTAAAGCTATGCAATCCACAGAAGATTCTAAAGATGAGAATGAAAAGAAGCCTGATGAAGTTTTAGAATCCACGGAAAGTATAGAGGGCGAAAGGCTTGATTTAGAAAAAGCCATTGATGAATTAAATCTTTCAGAAGAAGCAAATATAATTAAGCCTGATAACTTTGAATTTATAGAAGTATCGGATGAAATATCAGATGAGGTTCAGGCTGAAGAAAAACAGCATCAATTCGCAGAGTCTAAAGAAGATGAGGTGAAATGTGGAGGCTTTAATTTAGAAAAAGATATTGATGAATTAGGTAATTTAAAGCTATTAGAAGGCTTTGAGAGCGTTCAGGAAGAAGAGAAGACCGAAGAACGGCAAGAATCTTATGAAGAAACAGAAAATGAAAGCATTGAAGCTATAGAAGAAGTACAGGAATTAAGTGGTTTAGAAGAAATAATCCTGAATGAACCGGAAGAAAATAATCAAGAAGAATCAGATGGTTTAGAGTTATTAGAAGGCTTTGAGAGCGTTCAGGAAGAAGAGAAGACCGAAGAACAGCAAGAATCTTGTGAAGAAACGGAAAATGAAAATATTGAAGCTATAGAAGAAGTACAAGAATTAAGTGGTTTAGAAGAAATAAGCCTGAATGAGCCATTAGAAAATAATCATGAAGAATCTGGTAATAGTTTTTTAGATATAGATGAAGAAAAATCTCAACAAATAAATGATTTAATTGCCGAGTTTAGATCCTTGGAAGCATCTATAGATCCAAAAGATGAGAATCAAGAAGAACAAGAAGAATTAGCAGAAGAATCTAAAGAAAATATAGAAGGCGATAGTGATAATGTTAGCCTATCAGATGAAAATCAAGATGAAGTTGCATTGGAAGGAATAAATCTAAATGAAACTGATGACTACGATAGTGATCCTTTAGGATTAAATGATAAATCTGACCTTTTAAAAGAAGCTATTGCTAATATGAAATCTGAAGAAGATAAAAGTGAATCTATTAATTATACATCAGCTGGTCAAGTTAGTTCTTTAGAAAACACAGAATTTAACAATTGTGATGATGATGAAAATAATGATTCTGGTGAGCAACAAAATAATAATAAAGGCCTATTAGACCTTGATGAAGATAAGGCTAAAGAGTTAGATGACTTAATAGCTCAATTTAAATCTTTAGATGGCGGTGAGGACGAAGGCCAGGACGAAGAAAAAATAGAAGATAAACCTGAAGAGCCTAAAGAAAATACAGATGACAATAGTTTTAATTTATCAGAGGAAAATCAAGGTTTAGCTCCGTTAGAAGAAGTAAATTTAAATGAAACTGATGATGCTGGTAGTGATCCTTTAGGGCTAAACAGCAATTCTGATGTTTTAAAAGAAGCTATTGCGAATATGAAAGAAGAGAATAAGAATGAAGCTCCTGCTAATTATCTATCACCTGATAAATCCGCAGTTGTGCAAAATTCGGATTTAAGTGATTTTGAAATTGATATTGATAAGCCTTTTGAAATATCTGATTCTTTTGAGATTAAAGATTCTTTTTCTCTTGATGATACAAAAGAATCAGAAGTTACAGAAGAACAAAGTTCTAATAATAAAGGTTTATTAGATATAGAAGATGATAAATCTAAAGAGTTGGACGATTTAATAGCTCAATTTAAGTCCTTAGATACTGCAGGCCAGATTCAATTAGATAAAAAACCCGAAGAATCGCCTAATAGTATTGACAATAATCAGGATTTAACACTTAAGGAAGAAGTGGATAATAATACTTTGGCGGGAAAAAGTGCATTTACATATAATGGCATTAAAAAATTAAAAACTAAAAAAAGATATAAATTTATCAAGCGTTATATTAAGTCAAAAAGAGCCTTTAAAAAGCTTGTTGCTCTTATGTCTAATGATAGCAACTTTAAAGCTGTCAAAGAAGGCGCAATTCCAAGTATTGCAAAAGGAAAACAGCAAGAAAGCTCTGCTGAAATAAGTACAGAAAATACTGGTTCAGGTATAGAAAATAAGGTTGAAATGCATGAACGTCAAACAGTAAAGCTTAAAAAGAAATCCAATGGACCCAGTATAGTTAAAATCGCTATGTTTTTAGCAGCTGCCGGAGCTTTATCTTATGTTGCAATGAACAATTATCCTTTTATTATAGGTCAGTTTAAAAAAGATAAAAATTTAAAAATTAATGAAAATAATAAAAATATATTGAAAAAACAGCAAAATGCAGATAAGAAAGAACTCCAAACTAAAAAGCAGACACCGGTTAATTTATTTAAAAAAGAGAACACACAAAGCAAAAAGCAGCTTCCTGCAAAATTAGTAAAGAAACAAGATAATAAAAGTAAAAGTAAAAAAGCAGTACCTGTTAATTTAATTAAAAAACAGGATAAAACTCTTAAAACAGCTGTAAAACCCAAAAAGCAGACCAAATTAGTGAAAAAGAAAAACAACACTACTACAGTGAAAAAGCAAAAGAGCATTGATAATGTATTATCCAATGCCTTTAGCAGAAAATCTTCTAATAATAGTAAAATTAAGATTTCTAAGGTATCGTGGGAAATTGGTGCAAGCTTGGCAAAAGACAGATCTTTTAAAAATTATTTAGTATTGACCGGTAATACTTTAAAAACATATCTTTCAGATGATCTGTTATGGACTAACGACAAAGCATCAAGTGATAAAGTAAAACTTAAAGTAAAAATAGACCTTGACGGCAATTTGATAAAAAGTAATATTTTAAAAAGTAGTGGTTCAAAGCAAATTGATGAAATTATATTAAAATCTCTTAATAAAACATTCAATTATACGAAATTACCAAAAATTAATACAAATAAAGAATATATTAATGCAAATATAGTAATTAACTTGTAATTTCATAACAAAATGTTAATATATTATAAGATACACTATTATGAATCATTTTGAGGCTTCTTTAATTTTGAGTGTAGTAAAAACACGAGGCTATGAAGAAAACAGCAGATTTTAAAGAGAGAATAACAAATTCTTTCTTAAAAAAATAAAGAAATTTTTGTTTCTTACTTATAACGGAATTAATTCTTAGGGTGAGATAAAATTGGAGCTATCAGTAGAACACAGACAAATAATAGAAGAAATAGTCAGAAAAAATCCCAGACTAGCTGGAAATGAGGATTTGTTTGAAGATTTTTGCAGTGAAACAATGAAACGGTCTTTAAATGTTTTATCTTCTATTAATGACGTAAATAACCTGGAAGTTTATCTCAACAAAATTTCCAGTAGTGCTATATTAGAAGTTTTACGCTCATCAGGGCGTTTAAAACGAATAAATAAAAAATATCAAAAAATTAATGAAACACCTATTTCTCCTACAGGCGCATACAAACTTGATGAGCAAGGTGAATTAATTTACGATATTCCTGATGATTCTGCTAACTTTGAAGAGAGAATTATTTTACAGGAAGATATACAAAGAATAAGAGATATTATTGTACAAGTAGATATGTGTGAAAAGTCAAAAAAATATAGAGATATTTATTTTTTACGATATATAAAAGGCTTAAAACAGTCTGAAATATCAAAAGAGCTTGCAATTAGCCAGGGCGAAGTAAGTAAAAGGCTTATAGAACTTATTAATAAAATAAAAGAGCTTTATAATAAAAATTAAGGGTAGTGGTCAGTTAAGTACTGATGCTTAACAAGTAAACTCAAGTTATATCAAAAGCTTACAGCGATGACCATCACCAAAATTTAAACTAATTTCCACAAAATATAATTTTATCATATTGAGTAAAGTTCATTTCTTGTAGTCTTTCATTCTCTTCTGTAAAAGTTTAAAAACCTCTATGCTAAAATAAAATGGGCAATCTAAATATTTTTTTGATTTATTAGTATTGTGGCATTTTAAAAAAATTTTTAGATAGAACAGTTAGGAGTATGGAAAAGATATGATAAGTACTAATAATTTAACACTAAACTTTGGAAGCCGTACTTTATTTGAAGAGGTTAATATAGTTTTTACCCCGGGTAATTGCTACGGTTTAATCGGTGCAAACGGATCCGGAAAATCTACTTTTTTGAAAATTTTATCGGGTGATGTTGAGCCTAGCGCAGGTGGTGTGTCTATTGCGCCGGATAAAAGAATATCTGTACTGAAACAAAATCACTTTGAATATGACGAAGTTGAAGTGCTGGAAACTGTTATAATGGGGCATAAATTGCTTTATGATATCACAAAGGAAAAAGACGAAATTTATGCAAAATCTGATTTTGATGACAATGACGGTATTAGAGTTGCCGAGCTTGAATGTAAGTTTGCCGAGCTCGACGGGTGGGAAGCTGAATCTCAGGCGGGAAATATGTTAAACTGTGTGGGCATTAAAACAGAACTCCACAACTGTAAGCTTAAAGAACTCACGGGTAATGAAAAAATTAGGGTTCTTCTTGCTCAGGCGTTATTTGGCAACCCTGATATACTTTTACTGGACGAACCTACTAACCACCTGGATATAGACACTATTATGTGGCTCGAAGAATTTTTGATAAACTTTCAGAATACCGTTATAGTTGTTTCTCATGACAGGCGGTTTTTAGACAAGGTTTGTACGCATATTGCTGATATTGATTTTAATAAAATACAGCTTTATACCGGTAATTATACATTCTGGTATGAAGCCAGCCAGTTAGCCTTAAAGCAAAAGCAAGATCAGAACAAGAAAACCGAAGAAAAAATGGAAGAGCTAAAAGCGTTTATTCGAAGGTTTAGCGCAAATGCCTCCAAGTCTAAGCAAGCAACCTCAAGGAAAAATCTCCTGAGTAAGTTATCTCTGGAAGAGATAAAGCCCTCTACCAGGAGATATCCTTATATTGTATTTAAATCCGATAGAGAAGCCGGCAAGGAAATTTTGGAGATTAACAAACTGAATAAATCTGTTGATGGTAATCTTTTGATTAAAAACTTTAGCTTGCACGTTGATAAGGGCGAAAAAATAGCTTTTGTAGGAAGAGAAAGCTTTGCGGCATCTGCTCTTTTTGAAATCATTACAAATGAACAAAAAGCTGACAGCGGTAGTTATAAATGGGGTATAACAACTTCTCAAGCTTATTTTCCAAAGGATAACAGCAAGTATTTTCAGGATGATATTAATCTTGTAGATTGGTTGCGCCAGTACTCTAAAGAGAAAAATGATAATTTTCTTAGAGGATTCCTTGGTAAAATGTTGTTTTCCGGTGAAGAGTCGTTGAAAAAGACTAATGTTTTATCCGGTGGAGAAAAAGTTCGCTGTATGTTTTCCAAAATGATGGTAAGCGGGGCTAATGTTTTGATTATGAACGAGCCTACTAACCACCTTGACTTGGAGTCTATTTCTGCGTTAAACAATGCTTTGATCGATTTTCCGGGGACGGTTCTCTTTATTTCTCAAGATCACCAGTTTATTGATTCTATTGCCAGTAGAATTATTGAAATTACCCCTAAAGGTTGGATAAATGAAAAAACTACCTATAATGAATACATTACTAATCCTAAAATTAAGAAAAGAAGGGATTCTTTGTATTCTGACGGTAAGGTTATTATGAATATTTAGTTATACTAACCTCAAATATCAAAGAATAAAATATATTTAATATAAAAATATTGCTTATTAATTGACTTGCTTGGCATTCAGTCCATAAATCTGGACAATACCCGCCAACTTGCCATTATCCGTAACCAGCAAGGAATTAATTTTGTTTTGCAGCATTAATTCCTCAGCTTCACTAAACATAGTGCCTTTACTTATTATCTTAGGGTTAATTGTCATGATATCTTGCGCCTTAATCTTAAAAAAGCTCTCTTCCGAGCGTGTCATAGCCCGGCGCAAGTCACCATCGGAAATAATACCGGAAATTTTATTATTTTCTACAACAACCGCTTGCCCCAAAGAAGAAGACGTAATAACCTGAATAACTTTTTTAATATCATCTTCTTTTTTTACAATAGGCAAGTTATCAGCCACCATAACATCTTCAACCTTAGTAAGCAATTTTTTGCCCAAACTCCCGCCAGGGTGAAGTCTTGCAAAGTTTTCCTGCTTGAAATTACGTTGCTTCATTAACACAACAGCCAAGGCGTCACCCATCGCAAGAGTTGCAGTAGTTGAAGCCGTAGGCGCAAGCTGAAGAGGACAAGCTTCCTTATCAACATGTACATTCAAATGAAAATGGGAATTTTTAGCCAATGTTGACCCTGGTTCTCCTGTTATAGATATTATTATATTATTATTTTCCCTTAAAAAAGGTATTAACTGAAGCATTTCTTCAGTTTCCCCAGAGCGGGAAATTGCCACAAAAATATCAGCAGGAGAAATCATGCCTAAATCTCCGTGATAAGCCTCACCCGGATGCATAAAAAAGCTTGAGGTTCCTGTGCTTGCAAAGGTGGCAGCTATTTTTTTACCTATAATACCTGATTTACCCATTCCTGATATTATAACTTTGCCTTTACAGTTTATTATTTGATTAATAGCATCTTCAAAATCGCTTGTTAACAAGGATCCTAATTGCATTATTGCATTTGATTCTATTACAAATACTTCTTTAGCTACTTTTAAGATTGCCGTATCAGATCCAACCCCAATCATAATGATTCTCCAATTGTTAATGGTATACTATCTCTAAAATACTTTAATTTAATTTTTAACCAGAATATAAATATAACAAATAAAGCTTGAAATAAAAACCATATATTAACTTTTTTGATAAGATATTAAAAAAATAAAAAAAAGAGCCTGATTATTCAGGCTCAAATTGTTTCAAAAGAATTAATAAGTATTAAGTATGAAACAAGTTTGCTGTCTTAAGTAACATCCTTAGATGGTTTTCTACCCCTTCTAAGTTTTTTTTCTATATTTTCTTTTTTTATTTCTTCTGTAAAGCCTACATTTTCTGATATTTCAGCAACATAATCTCTAAATTCCTTAGGATTAATCCTCATATTTTCTAACATTTGGCTAATAACTTTAATCCCGGAAATATTAACTCCTAGCTCTCTACCCAAAAATTGAATAAACATACCTTTTTCAACATCTTTATAAGTATATAGTCTTCTGTTTTTAGAATTCCTTTTTGGCACTAAAATTTCTTCTTCATCATATATTCTTAAAGTTCTTTGATGAACATTTAAAATATCAGCCAATGTACTAATAGGAAATAAAGGCTTTTCATAGTCTTTTTCAGCAACATTTGAATTTGTAAACATTATGCTATTCACTCTTAACTCCTTATTTAAAATGTTTTTATTTCTTCCTATATATAATACTAATACATTATTGTTACTTAAATTTAACCAAAATATTTCCAAAATATTTCCGATAATCTAAAAAAAATAAACATAAAAATTAAAAATTAATTCGAATTTTAAATTAATAAAATAGACTATTCTTTCCCCAGAATAGTCTATTTTATTAATTTAGACTCAAGAAAACTAAATATTATCATACTCAGAATAGGGTGCTAAAGTGGTTAAATTATCCCTGTCTGATAAATTTAGTTTTCTATGCAAAGCAACAGGTGTATAAGATTTAAGAGCTTTAATCTTTTTTAATACCTCTTTATGAACCTTTGCACCATCTTTAATTTTTCTTTCTATTTTAGAACCAAAGATTGGGCTATAGTTGTCAGTGTGCTCCCGGGTAATATCATATTTAAACTCATATCCGTCAAGATCAGCTTTAAATTTAACCCCGCACTTTTGCGCGTTATCTATCATCCACTTTAACGCCAAGTCAGAGTGAGATCTATCAGGAGTATTGTCATCTTTTTTCTTTCCGCCACCTACATCTCCATGCACTCCTGGAAACCATACTTCTGTAATACTTTGGTTATTATTTTTAATGGATTTATTTTGCATTAATGGGGTATGCTCGAATGCTTCCCTTTGGTCATCTATTGATACAGCTTGATAAGCATTGGCGATTTCCGGATTAATCTGTGTATCATGAAATTGAAATAAGCTGGCTGACGGTTTTTTAAGAAAATAAATAGGAATACCTAAAGCCCCAACAGTGTCCCACACACCGACAAATTCAACCGGACATTTTATATTGATACTTTTTTGTTTTTTCATTTTTTGCTGTCTATCTTTTTTATAAAGCGTATATAATTGAT
Organism: Candidatus Gastranaerophilales bacterium; assembly: GCA_028282645.1. Classification (GTDB taxonomy): domain Bacteria; phylum Cyanobacteriota; class Vampirovibrionia; order Gastranaerophilales; family JANQFW01; genus JANQFW01. The sequence goes on along the minus strand of JANQHM010000096.1, from coordinate 4,434 downwards.
TTATTTTTTTAGTAAATTTTTTTTTATTCTTTTTAAGAAAAGTTTTTTTTAGTAAACCGCATTTATATATAAAACCAGCCAATGATCTTACTGTATACGCACCCCTGCTATAGCCTAAAAGGTATACTTTATCTCCTTTTTCATAGTTTTTGGCTAAAAATTTATACGCCTCTTTTACATTATTAGAAAGACCATTGCCAAAAATGCCGCCTCTAATACGGTTATACCATTTTGTACCAATACCCGAATCATAAAATATTATTTGAGACTGAGATTCATCATCCACACAGAGCTGTCTAAATATATTTACGTTTGTATTATCCTCAGGATCACACCAGGTTCCGTCACATAGAATAACAATATTTTTGCTCAATTTAAATCTCCTTTAATTAAGTTTGTTGCTTAATAATTTAACCTTCTTGCATATTTCCTCTAAAGTAGATATACATTCAGTGTTTAAATCATTTCTTATTTCTTTTTCCTTACAACCAGGCTTTTCAGGTAAAAAAGTCATTATTTTTTCCTTCTCTCTCATACAAAAACCAGTTAAACCAAGGATTCTTTTTTTTATATAATATGTTTATTCGATAGAATACCTCGACCCTTGGGTCGAGGAGGTTCATTATCAATATTTAAACATAAAAAAGTATAAAATAACATTAAAAACATTATAATTTTATGAAATTAAAGAACATATTGACACTTATTTTAATTGACTAAAACGAATGTGTGACGTATCCTCATTAAGTAGATAATATACTAACTCTAAAATACTTTTCAGATTTTTTAATCAGGTAAAAGCTAATTAAAATACGCTATTCTCTGAATTGCAAAGCGGGAGCCTTAAAAAGTGAAATGGTCAATTTTACTTTTTACAAGCTCATTCCAAAGAGTAATCTGAATTTTAATTGAAAACCAGTATATAAAAGTAGATAGGAGGAAAGGGCTTAAAAATGGAGAGAACATTTGTAGCTATTAAACCGGATGCAGTACAAAGAGGGTTTATCGGACAAATTATAGAAAGATTTGAAAGAAAAGGATTTAAAATTGTAGGCTTAAAAATGTTACTACCCACTAGAGAACTTGCCGAAAAACATTACGAGGAGCATATAGGAAGAGAATATTTTGAAAGGTTAGTTGCATTTATAATTAGCGGACCTCTTGTAGCTATGGTTGTAGAAGGAAACAATGCAATATCAGTTGTCAGAAGAATGATGGGTTCAACTAAACCTCAAGAAGCAGAGGTAGGGACTATAAGATTTGATTTTGCACAGGTTAAAGAAATGAATATTATACATGGTTCTGATAGTGTAAATAATGCCAAAAGAGAAATAGACGTATTCTTTAAAGAAGATGAATTAATCGACTGGCATCACGATGTAGAGCGTTGGCTGTACGAGTGAAGGAGCAACAATAAATAAGTGTGTTTTAATAATCAATTTAGATATGAACTAATAAAAGAATGTCCAGAAACAAAAGCCAGGGCAGGTGTCTTTCATACTCCGCACGGTATCATAGAAACACCTGTTTTTATGCCTGTCGGTACAAATTCTTCGGTAAAAATGATGACAGGGCATCATCTGTATGAAACAAAGGCATCTGTAATACTCTCTAATGCTTATCATTTGTATCTGAGACCCGGGCACAGGCTGGTAGAAAAAGCCGGTGGCTTACATAAATGGATGAACTGGGACAAGCCTATCCTTACGGATTCCGGTGGGTTTCAAGTGTTTAGTCTTGCGCATTTAAATGATATCACGGAAGATGGTGTAAAATTTAAAGATCCCAAAGGTGGAGATATTCATTTTATGACCCCTGAATTATCAATGGAAGTTCAAAACTCCTTAGGTGCTGATATTATTATGGCTTTTGACGAATGCGCACCTTACCCTTGCTCTTATAAACTGGCAAAAGAAGCTATGGACAGAACTCATCGCTGGTTAAAAAGATGCATAAACAGCCATAAACGAAATGATCAAGCTTTGTTTCCAATAGTTCAAGGCAGTGTTTATGATGATTTACGCACGGAAAGCGCAAAAATTATTGGATCACAGGAATCTTGCGGGTATGCAATCGGTGGTGTAAGTGTAGGAGAATCCAGGCAGGAAAAAAACAGGATAGTTGATTTGACCGCACCTTTATTGCCTGATAATAAACCCAGATATTTAATGGGAGTAGGAACACCGGAAGATTTATTAGATGGTGTTTTAAGAGGTATTGATATGTTTGACTGCGTTCTGCCTACAAGAAATGCTCGCCACGGGGGTTTTTTATCGGATAATGGGCGTGGTATTATTAAAAATAAAGAGTTTGAAGAAGATTTTGGTCCATTAATGCAAGGGTGTGATTGTTATGCCTGCCAAAATCATACCAGGGCTTATATTAGACATTTATTCAGGGTTAAGGAAGCTACTGCATCAATTCTGATGTCTATTCATAATATTCATTATCTTGTTAATTTAATGAAGCGCGCCCGTCAGGCTATTATAGAAGATCGATTTTTTGAATTTTATCAGGATAAACTCCAGGATTTAGGGGTTGAACTTGCTCTATAGCTGTAGAGTTAGACCGTTATAGAATTGCTTTTTCGTATAAAAACAATAAAATCAAGTTTTTATATCGCAAAATGCAGCATTCATTTATTATGCAATTATTATGCAATATTTAACAATGAACTAGTGAGTACTTCTAATGGTTTAAACTCTAAATTCAAAGACTCTGCAACACCTTTGTGAGTTACAGAACCATTAAATGTATTAACACCTTTAGCTAAAGACTCATCATCCTGTATTGCTTTTAAGTAGCCTTTGTTTGCTATATCCATAATATAAGGCATAGTTGCATTTGTCAGGGCAAAAGTAGATGTACGGGAAACAACACCCGGCATGTTTGCTACAGAATAATGTATAACACCGTGTTTTTCATAAGTCGGATTAGTATGAGTAGTCACTCTGTCTATTGTTTCTATAGATCCGCCCTGATCAATAGCCACATCAACTATTACTGATCCCGGCTGCATTAACCTGACCATATCTTCTGAAATAAGCTTGGGAGCTCTGGTACCCGGAATCAGGACAGCACCAATCAATAAATCCGTTGTTTTAAGTTCTTCCCTAATGTTATAAGGGTTTGACATTAATGTTTTTAATCTGCCTTCATAGATATCATTTAAGTATCTCAGACGCTCTAGGTTTACATCTAGTACAACAACGTCTGCGCCCATACCAAGTGCTATCTTGGTGGCGTTTGTACCAACAATACCACCGCCAATTATAACTACCTTTCCGGGTAAGGTCCCCGGAACTCCGCCAATTAATACACCTTTACCCCCATAAGGTTTTTCCAGCAATCTTGCACCTATCTGAATGGACATTCTCCCTGCTATTTCACTCATAGGAGTAAGCAACGGCAGTGAGCCGTCTTTTAGCTGTACAGTTTCATAAGCTATTCCAGTAACTTTTTTATCTAATAACACTTGTGTAAGTTTTGGCTCCGGGGCAAGGTGAAAGTAGGTAAATATGGTCTGGTTATCTTGAATAAGGTCAAATTCTTGAGGTAGTGGTTCTTTAACTTTTAATATTATTTCCGAGTTTTTAAAGACTTCTTTTGCAGTATTTAAAATTTTTGCACCTGCATTAGTAAAGTCTTCATCACTAAAGCCACTTCCTTCTCCTGCATTTTTTTCTAAATATACAGTGTGATTGTGCTTGGAAAGGGATTCAACCCCGGCAGGAGTAATTGCTACTCTTTGTTCACTTTGTTTTACTTCTTTTGGAACACCAATAATCATAAATTTTCCTCTATTAATTAAATAACCATATTACAAAGAACTTCAAAGTTTTTATCTGTTATTTTTCAGACTAGCAAAAACAAAACTTAAATTGTCAATTTATTTAAAATAATTTTAATAATTTTTAACGGGTATTTATTCAACAAATATTTATGCAGGTTCCAAATTAAATTTCAGATTTCTCTTTGGAATGAGCTTATAAAAAATAAAATTAACCATTAAAAAGACAATAATAACTACCCTTTGCAGAAGCAAAAGCTTATCATTGTTTTAAACTTTTTAATTTTAAACATAAAACCTGCTAATAATGGGGCTTTTTTTTGTTTAAACCCTCTTTTTTAGTATAATTTCTATCTATAGTTATATCTATTATATTATCATTTGCAATATTATATTCGTCTTTAATAATATTTTCTTTTTTATTATTTTCTAAAATAGTAGTATCACCTGCTGACGCAGTATCAGCCACCTTCGCCTCTTCTGCGGGTATTTCCTTTAACTCTTTAAAAACAGTTAAACTCGCCAGCTTAGGGTTATTACTGACCTTTATTAACTTAAATTCTCCCTGCCTGATTTTTTTACATTTGTAAATTGACATAGCCTCCAGGGTTAGCTGTTTAGCTTCTTCTTTTGCCTCTTTCCAG
>JANQHM010000091.1 GCA_028282645.1 Candidatus Gastranaerophilales bacterium | reverse complement strand
GGTCTTTCATATGGTCAAAACTTCCTCTTAATGTTTTTCCATCTGCCGCTAATACCTCTATGTCATTTAATTTATCAACTTTTGCAACTTCTTGAGTATGTTTTCTAAATTTATTTTCAAGATCTTCATAATTTACTTTGTAAAAAATCTTTCTGATTGTTGAACTTTTACTTGTTGCTTAGGTCTTTTTTTTAATCTGTCCTGTTTTGGGGTATCAGATCATATTTATTTTAAGTGTAATCTTTTATATAAATTTATAATTTTTTATCCGGATATATTTAACTTGTTTCCAATACCTTTACAAGAGTTGCAGCCTTGGCATTCACATTTCTTTTGCTGCAATATGCCATTTGTAATACTCTCTACACTTGATGCTTTAGCTATAATACTCTTATCTGCCCCTGATAACTCTCCAGCATCACCACCTAAAAAAGCAGGAGCATAAGCGGCTTCTCTTGCAATACGCGCATCAGCTTTATTTTGCTCTAACTCTTTCATTGACATGTTTTTTGTCCCCGGCTTAGGAACGTTAATCATCACATGTCCACCGCTTACAACCCCATTAGAGTCATAATCCAAATGTATACCACTGGCAGCAAGATGTTTTGCAGCAGATAAATGAGCCTGTTCATGTGACATTACATCATTATATCGTTGCTGTTTCATCCTGTTAAAGCCTTCAAAAGCCTTTTCTCTTGTGGTTACTTTCTTGCTTTTAGGGTCTAAAAAACCATTATTCACTTGTTGAGGTATAACTATTTTATTTATCATATTTTCTTCACGATCTTTGATTATTTAAATAAAACGGGGAAGTTAGAAACTTATATAAATGTCCTTGTATATATATAAAAAAATTTTTTCAAGCACAATTTCATTTTTTTATTTTTTCTTTACAAATATAATTTACGTAACAGGCCAGGAGTCTGGTCTTGAAATATTTATGTTAGTATTTTAAATACAGTGAGTCATTTGTCTTTACTTTTATTTAGGATTAAAAAATGAAAAAAGTTAGTATAATTACATTGACGCATAACAATTTAGAAAAAACAACCCAATTGTATATTGAAAGCTTATATAGATACACTAATCAAAATTTATTTGAGTTAATTATTGTTGAAAATGGGTCAACTGATGGAACTGTTGAATATATAGAAAAAATCAAGTCTAAATATAGTAATATAAAAGTTATTTTTAATTCCGAAAACAAGGGCTTTAGTAAAGGAAACAATCAAGGATTAAAAATTGCAACAGGTGATTATATTTGCCTTATTAATAATGATATATTATTCACTCCATATTGGCTTGATAATATAATAAAGTTACTTAACAACAATTTGGAAGTAGGTCTTATAAGTCCTATTATTAATGAATTTGATAATTCTAACATTAATATTAATAATTACCTTGAAAAATCTAAATTAATTATAGAAAAAAACAATGCACAGATTGAATATAAATATACTTGCTTTTTTTGTTGTGCCTGCATGAAAAGAGAAGTCTTTGAAAAAGTTGGTTTTCTTGACGAAGAATTCACTCCTGCTTGGTTTGAAGATAATGACTACTGTATCAGAACTTTGTATGCAGGTTATAAAAATGCAGTAGCCCCTAAAGTTTTTGTTTTTCACAACCATTGTCAAACTTCATCCAAATTAACAAACGCACAAGAAATATTTGATCGAAATAAATCCTACTATTATAAAAAGCATTTTATAGCTCAATATATTTCAGAAATAAAAACCGAAAATGAAAAATTAAAAAATAAATCTTTTGCTAAAAAAATAAAAAAAATTTTTATGAGAATATTTTTTAGACTTCGTCGGTAATCTAATTTATTCTTATACTATTAATTAATTCGAATTACTGTCCGATTGAATTACAATATATTTTACAATTAAGATTGTAGGGTAAAATTATTTTAAAAGATGAATGTTTAACATAAATAGATAGTTATAGGAGCTGATTTGTGTTTTATAGTCCAAAAATAAATATTGAAGATGAAAATTCAACATATGTAAAAGCTTTAAAAGAAATAGAGAACGATAGGATTGTTGTTGATGTAGGTTGTGCTACAGGTGAAGTTGGGGCATTATTAAAAAAAATAAAAAAATCAACACTGATTGGTATTGATTGTAACGAGAAACATATTGACGAAGCCAATAAAAAAGGAGTTTACTCGGATCTTTATCAAATTGATCTTAATAAACTAAATGATGAGCTTGATAAGTACAAAAATAAGGTTGATTATATTCTGATGCTAGATGTGCTTGAACACCTTTATTCTCCAACGGATGTTATTAAAAATTTAAAGTCATTGCTAAGTCCAACAGGTAAGTTCATTGTTTCTGTACCTAATATTTCACATGCAAGTATAAAGCTAAATTTATTATTAAACAATTTTAGGTATACATCTTATGGGCTTCTTGATTCTACTCATATTCATTTTTTTACTCTTGATAGTCTTTTCTATATGATTACAGTTGGAGGTTTTTTAATAGAATCTTTTGAGAGGGTATATGTTGAATCAAGTACCGTTGACCAGCCGGTTAAGTTTAATAAAATTCCTTCATCAATATTGAATTTTATTAAAAAAGATCATGAGTCCTTTGCATATCAATATTTCGTGACATTTAAACCATCTGATAAGTCGAGTGAACAATTGAATAAACATAATTCTAGCTTTAAAAAAATAAATAAAAAATTACTCAAAAAGTATGTAAAAAGACCGATAAATACCCCAAGATTATCTAAAATATTAAAAAACAGAGTAAAAAAATTTTTTAAAAAGTCATACTGAACTTTTAATAATTTTATTAATCTTTATATTGTAACAGGTCAGGTGAAATATATTGAACAGTTAGAGAGAGAAAATATAGAGCTAAATTAGAAATAGTATAAAACCTCCTTTTAGTAAGTATTCTACAAAGGAGGTTTATATCATTATTATTATTATAAAAAATGTATTGCGCTTGAAATAAACTTTTACGGGATGGATTTATCTAAATTTTAGTCATCATCTCTATTTCTTCTATAAAAATTTTCAAAAGGATTTCTGCTTGTACGGTTAAAGAAATTTCTGACCTCTTGGTTTGAAAATATATTTTTTCGTCCTTTAATTTCTTTGAATTCGGTTTCATATTTACTTAAATCATCTACTGATGTTCTTTTCTTATCATCTCTATCAAAGGTGTCACCTATAAGTCCTGATGGCATCTTGCGGTCTGCATAAACACCTTTTTCTCCGGTTTCAACGTTACTGTCAATATATTTGCCATCTCTGGATACCTGAGTAATTGTATATTCTCTGGTTTTAATTATTAGGCGTTCTTCCATTGACTGCCCATCAGTACCGCCACCCAGGGCTTGTCCCCAGCAGACACTTCCGCCGTCAGGAAGCTGGTAAGTTTTGCCTCGTTCAATTATAGTTTCTGTTTTTCCATGTTCTCTTGAAACGGTTATTAATTTTGCATTGCCGTCTTTATCATAATTAATACTACTTTTTGCAGATTTATCTTTGACTACAATTTGTGAATTACATACTCCTGTGTTGCCCCATTCGTCAACGTAGTCAATTTTAGCTTTATAATTTACACCTTTTCTATTTTTCATATCTTTTAATATATTATAAGTTCCGGGCTTATCAACATCAAAAAATCCGCCGTCTCCACCTTTAAAATGAGGATCTCCTGTCATATAGCCATATTCTTCTGCTGCAATCGGCTTTCTTTCACATTTTGGCTTTGGTTTGCATTTTGGCTTACACTCCGGTCTTGGTCTGCATTTAGGTTTTCTTTTCGGAGTACATCCGTATCTGAATCTAAATTTATCGCACATATTTAACTCCTTCTTCCTAATTTAACCTTAATTTTATATTCGAGAATTTTTTGAATAACTTTATATTTAAATTAGGATTTGAAAAAGAAAATATTACCTGCAATTAAATGTAAATACATCATTTGGCTTATTTAAAATTAAATTAATAATTCTTCATATTACAAAATCACCGATAATAAAATATACTGACAGAAAACAGTTATTTTCCATGTTATTAAAGGTATTGTTTAATTTTCCTTTTAAAAGTAATTTTTAAATTCTGTGTTTTGTTACTTGAATTTATTCTTTTATTTAATAAAATCTACTTGTTATGATATTTTAATATATTTGACCTAGTATATAGAAAAGTTATAAGGGTTTAAATTATGAAAAAAACTGTAAAAGATCTCGAAAATATTAAAGGTAAAAAGGCTCTCGTAAGAGTTGATTTTAACGTACCTTTGGATGATAACCAGAATGTTACGGATGACACCCGTATCAGGGCAGCTTTACCTACGATTAATTATCTAAGAGATCAAGGCGCGAAAGTAATTTTAGTATCTCACATGGGCAGACCAAAAGGTCAGATAAAAGATAATTTAAGGCTTAACCCTGTAGCTAGCAGGCTTTCAGAATTGATTAAAGCAGATGTATTAAAACTGGACGACTATATTGGCGATGAAGTAAAATCTAAGCTTGATACACTTAATGACGGTGATGTTGCATTATTAGAAAACATTAGATTTTATGCGGAAGAAGAAAAAAATAATCTTGAGTTTGCTAAAAAACTAGCCGGCTTGGCTGATTTTTATGTAAATGATGCGTTTGGTGCAGCTCATAGAGCTCATGCCTCAACAGAAGGTGTTACAAAGTACTTGTCTCCATCAGTATCAGGTTTATTAATGGAAAAAGAACTTAAGATGCTGGGACAATTATTAGAAAATCCGAAAAGACCATTTGTTGCAATTGTTGGCGGCAGCAAGGTAAGCAGTAAAATCGGTGTAATAGAAAGCTTGATGAATAAAGTAGATACAATTGTTCTAGGTGGTGGAATGACCTATACTTTCTTGAAATCAAGAGGTTTAGAAATAGGTAAGTCCATAGTTGAAGATGATAAACTGGATGTGGCAAGAAATCTGACCGCACTGGCAAAAGAAAAAAATGTCGGCCTTGTTATTTCAACAGATATCCTGGTTGCCGATGATTTTAGTAATAACGCAAATGTAAAATTTGTACCGGTTAATCAGATGCCTGCTGACTGGGAAGGCATTGATATTGGCCCTGATTCCAGAGAAAAAATCAGAGAGGTAATTCTTGGAGCTCAAACAATCCTTTGGAATGGTCCTGTAGGCGTGTTTGAGATTGATAAATTTGCGGAAGGTACAAGATCAATTGCTCAAAATGTTGCTGATGCAACAAAAGGCGGTGCAATAAGCGTTCTTGGCGGTGGTGATACTGTAGCTGCTATCGAAAAGTTTAAGATTCCTGCTGATTCGTACTCTCACATCAGTACAGGTGGTGGTGCAAGTTTGGAGTTTATTGAAGGTAAAAATTTACCCGGCATAGCTGCTCTGGATGATAAACAAGGATTAAAAATATAATTTTATTAAAAATTAATTTTTTAAATTAAAGAGGCTGCTAGAAAAACTACTTTTTAGAAGCCTCTTTATTAAGCAATGTTACAAAATTAGCATTTTTACATTTAAAGAGCCTGCGAAAAAATCAAAAACATGTTATGATATATACTAAAGATATAAACATACTCAGTTTTTAATTTTATTAAGAATAGAATCCAAAGGCTAAAAAATGAACATTATTCAATACGTTAAAATAATATTTTGTATTTTGTGGAACATCATAGTATTTCTATGCCCAATTATAGCCCCACAAAATCTAACTATCGGGAAAAAGAAA
>JANQHM010000057.1 GCA_028282645.1 Candidatus Gastranaerophilales bacterium | reverse complement strand
ATTTCTGTGGTTTTTATCATCTCAAGGAAGCGGCCTTTAAGGTGGCCAAGTTTATAATTTTTGGCAAAACGACGCAGTATGACAATTTCGTTGCGCAGCCTGTAATACAGGAATGCTGCGTACTTGTCATTATCCTTTTGGGAATTATCTTCGGTTTTTACTGCTTTGTTTTCCAACTCAAAACACCTTAAATTTTTATGACAAAATTCAATTTAATATAATTATTATTTATTCGATAGAATACCCCGACCCTTGGGTCGCTAACTTATGTAAAGCTTGCGTTTAAAGTTATGGGGTTGATACCTCGACCCAAGGGTCGAGGAGGTTCATTTAATATATTATATATTATAGCAATTCAAAAAATTTATTTCACGATTTATTTTGGATTTTGCGAAAAAAGGGCTATTTTGTTAAATTATTGTTACATTTACTTTTCAAAGATTTCTAAAAAATTGGTAGTTGTCAGCTGAGTACTGATGTTTACAAGTAAACTCAAGTTATATTAAAAGCTTGCAGCGATAACATAAGATAAGAAAGGTGATGACCATCACCAAAAAATTTAATCATCTGAGACTATTGCGCCGTCAACTATCTCTATTATTCTATCTGCTTTTTGAGCAAGGTTTACGGCGTGTGTAACTATGACAAAAGTCATTCCGACTTCTTTATTTATTTTTCTAAATAGATTATAGATGTCTTGACCTGTTTTTTGGTCTAAAGCACCGGTAGGCTCATCTCCAAATATTATAGACGGCTTGTTAATCAGAGCTCTGGCTATTGCAATACGTTGATTTTGTCCGCCGGACAATTGCGACGGCAAACTTTGCATTTTATCTCCCAAGCCTACGGTATTTAAAATATATTTAGCATATTCTACTTTCTCTTCTTGTACTTTTCTGCTGATATAAACCGGCATAAGGACATTCTCAAGCGAGGTAAACTCAGGCAAAAGCAAATGAGCCTGAAATATAAAGCCGATTTCCTTGTTTCTGAAGTTTGCCTTGCGATTATTGTCCCATTGTGAGGTTTCCTCGTGCGCATAGTATAATTTGCCTGAGGTTGGCTGGTCTAAAAGCCCTAACATATTCATAAGCGTACTTTTACCTGAGCCGCTTGGACCTACAATGCTTATGAATTCACCTTTATTAATTGTAAGGTTAATATTTTTTAATGCGTAAACAGGATAAATACCTGAATAAATCTTATTCAGGTTTTCCAGTTTTATTAAACCGTTTTCATCCATTAAAGTTTTGCTTTAACAGCTTCCACTTTGCTTGAGAGGGTTATGTCTTTATCACGTCTGTCATCAATTCTTACGGATGTACTTACCCTTTGAGCACCATTATCTATTTGCGCCAGGTGCATATCTTTTAATACATCAAATAATATATCTATATTATCGGCTTCTATCTCTGTGGACATGGCGTTTAGTTTGTATTTGATATTGGTATAGTTTTGTAAAACCTTTTCGGACTCTGCTATGTAGTCGCTTACACTTGTTGAACTTGTTCCTATTGGGATTATTGAAACTTCTGCGCAAATCATGGTGAGCTCCTTTTTTTTATTTTTTTTTGATAATAATTAATTATAATTAAAAAATTTTAATAAAGCATTGCTTAGGAGTTTATTGTACAAAGATATGTTGGTTGATAAGTTTTAATATTAGGAATATAATTTTTTATATAAAAATTTTAAAAGACTAATAGGATATTGTGGCATGCTGGATTCCCTTTTTGTTCAAAATTTTAAAATATTTAAGGAATTAAAAGTACCGAAACTCAGTAATGTAAACTTGTTTGTGGGTAAGAATAATACTGGCAAAAGCTGTTTATTAGAGGCTGTGCAGTCGTATGCAATGAAGTTTTCTAATATTGGAGAGTTAATTAAAGAGAGGGAGCAGGATTGGGAACTTGAAATTGCAGAGAATTTAATCTATAAAACGATAGATCATCCTTTAAAATATATTTTTTACGGATATGAATTACTTGAAAATGAAATAATCATAAGTTCAAATAAAGAAAAAGTGGCTGGAGCGTTTCAGCCAAGGCTAGATGATGAAGATATTTCTGCCGATGGAAAGACTAAAAGGTTATTTCCAAATAGAAGAAAAAATACTAACAGTTTTCATATAAGTATAACAAACATAGGTACTTCAGAAAAAAATGAGTTATTTATTAAACTTGATAACGATAACTATATAAATCAATTTAAAGCATTTAAAGATCGTATTGAACTAAGAACTAAATTGAAAACAAGTCTTTTTCCTCCATCAAATTTACCGGAAGTACAATTAAATTTAACGGAGGTACAATATGCTTCTTCTTTTAATTGCAATAACCAGACAATATCAAAATTATGGGATAATATAAACTTAACAGATTTGGAAGATATTGTGATAGATTGCTTAGGGCTAATTGAGCCAAGCATTGCAGGACTAGCTTTTATGGGGAATATTAGCACAAGGATTCCTGTAGTAAAAAGTAAAGCAACTAAAGAAAGACTTTCATTAAAAACCTACGGGGATGGAATGACACGCCTGCTGGGCATAATACTTTCAATGGTCAATGCTAAAGACGGTATAGCCTTAATAGATGAAGTGGAAAACGGTCTGCACTGGTCAGTTCATCCTAAGTTATGGGAAATAATATTTAAACTTTCAAAAGAGTTAAATATTCAAGTATTTGCAACATCTCACAGCCTGGATTGCGTAAGAGGATTTAATAAAATATGGGGTGAACATGAAGAAGATGGTTGTTTTTACAGGCTGGAAAAAGAAGAGGATTCGCCGAATATTGAGGCTGTACATTACGACAGAGATACCCTCAATGCTACTCTAATAACAGGAGTTGAGTTTAGATAAATGCGTAAAAAGATTCTATTAGTTGAAGGAAAAACAGATGAAAATGTTGTAAAGGCTTTGTGTGAGCAGTTTAAATTATCAATACCAGAAGATTCTATTATAGATTGTGAGGGTGATTCTAAGTTATGTGATAAGTTAGATAATTTATTAAAAGCATTAATACCGTCATCAGATAAGCATGAAGTTATTGGAGTAATTATTGATGCGGATAAAAATACTAATAAGCCAGGAGGTGACCCTCTTCAGAACCGATGGGATCAAGTAGCAAATATTTTAAAAAAAAAGAATATCAAGAATGTACCCGAAAAACCTGACAAGAAGGGGACCATTTTGCCTGGAGGAAAAATAAAAATCGGGGTGTGGCTTATGCCCAATAACACAGAATCAGGCATGATGGAAGATTTTTTAATTGCCACGATAAATAATGATGCTAAAAATATTATAGAAAATAGTATTGCTACTGCAAAAGAAGCTGGGATTACTTCATTTAAAGATGGTCATCACTCTAAAGCGGTGGTGCATACTTATTTGGCCTGGCAAGATAAACCCGGCCGTTCATTGAAAGATGCTATAACAGCAAAAAAATTTACCGCTGATAACGAGCTTGCTAATAACTTTGCGGATTGGCTAAAAAAGTTGTTTAATTAGCTTATTACTTTAATGGCTAGGACTATTCATTTATCGCCTCGACCGGATTGAGCCTGGCAGCCTGATAAGCAGGAATAATACTCGCTATCAGACTTGTGACAAATGAATAAATCAATGCCAAAAATGCATATTGAATATTAACTTTTAACTCTGGGATGCTTGTAGTTAAAAATGTCTCGGCTTGGGCGCTTAGTATATAACTATACCACGAAATCAAAGCTTTTGCGCCTATTAATCCTGCACAATAACCCAATAAGCTGTAAACAGCAGCTTGAATTAAAAATACCATCATTATAGATAAATTTTGGGCACCCATTGACTTTAAGATACCTATTTCTTTTGATTTTGATGCAATTAGTAATATAAAAACACTGGTTATACTTGATGCTGCTGAAAATATTATTAAAAAATTAATAAAAGCTATGATAATTTTAAATCTAGTAATCTGCTCAAGTATTTGTTTATTATCATCCATCCAGCTTTTAACGTCTAAAGCGGTTATTTTTCTTATTTCTTCTGCTATTATATCAGCTTGGTAAATATCATTTACTTTTATCCCGATACCCGTAACTTCATTGCGCAGCTCAAAAATTTGCTGGGCGGATTTTAATGTTACATAAGCTTTTTGTTCATCTGTTGTTCTTAAGCCTGTTGAAAAAATAGCCC
>JANQHM010000291.1 GCA_028282645.1 Candidatus Gastranaerophilales bacterium | reverse complement strand
TTGTATGGAATAAAAATCCTGAAAATCAACATTCTCATGACTTTAAAAACTTTAAAAAGTATGTTAATATAAAAATAAGAAATATTAAAAAGTATGAGTACTTAGATATCACAAATTCGTAGCGGTCTCTCAAGTCCTGATGTTATCAAGCAAACTTAAGCCAGAGATAAAGCTTATAGCGATGACATCAGAAAGATGATGATCATCAACCGCAAATTGTTAGAGGTCAGTCTGGAAAAAGAAAAGGAGTGTTAGTTTTGACTGTTATACCGAGCTTTTTAGCCAAAAGAATTTATCGAAAAGGTAGTCTAAGAGAAACTGCTGAGGGTATTGCATTTGACCTAAAAAATTTAATAGGGCCAGGCATTATTACAGGTATTAATTTTATCAAAATTAATGACCAGATTTATGATTCTAACCTTATCAAAATCATTGCTTCAGGAGTTTCGACAATTGCTAATCACATTAATTCCGAAAATCCTATGCTTTTTAAGTTTAATGATGAAGCCACCTGCTTATTACAAGGTGCCAACGGCTTAAATAACGGCGTGAACAAAATAATGGTTGAACTTATAAGCAGAGATGTCGGTAAGATTCAAGTTTGTTTAACTGATTCAGTATAGTATCATTCTTTGATAGTCATTAAAAAAATAACCGTAGACCAATTCAAAAATAATTTTAAGGTTTCGGTTATTTTTTAATGTTTGGTAGGTTTATCGGAAGTTTGACATTTTAAGAGAAGAAAGATTATTTATATCGAGCTTTTTGCCGATTTTCAAAATTAGATCCGGGTACTCAGTTATCTGATAATTTTAAAAGTTATATTAGTACCTATAGCCTTACATATCCTTTTAAGAATCTTAAAGTTCGAGCCTAAAGAATTCTATTTTGTTCTAAAAACTTGTATAATTATAAATAAGTAATATAAAGGTTTTATATAATGACTATAATCAAAGCCACAAGCTGGGCAGATTTAAATGTATTATTGTTTCAAGATTCTTGGGATGGTAATCTTAACAGGTTCAGGACAAAATTTGCATTCAGGGGAATGGCAGATAAGTCTCACGATCTAAAAACCAGCTTAATGCGTCTAGGACACAACTATCAAAAACTAGAAAGGCATCTGCTAAGAAATTTTCAAAAATATGCCTATACTGATACCGCAAAAAGTGATATCTTTTTAGACTGGCTTGCAATAGCGCAACACCACGGTCTTCCTACCCGATTTAATGACTGGACCTTTTCTCCGTATGTTGCTTTACATTTTTTAACGGTGAATACCGATGAGTTTAATAAAGACGGTGTAATATGGATTATTGATTATCATAAAGCTCATACATACTTACCAAGATCCTTATCTAATATGTTAAATAAAGAAGGATGTGATATTTTTACCTCCAGAATGTTAAAAGATACTATAACAAGCTTTGAAAGCTTTAAATTATTACAAGATGAGAATAATTATAATGATTTTGTAATATTTTTAGAGCCGCCAAGCATTGACAGTAGGATTCTTAACCAGTATGCGCTGTTTTCTTTAATGTCCAGGCCTACAATTCAAATTGATGAATGGATGCAGGATAAACAAGACTTATATAAAAAAATAATTATTCCGGCAACTTTAAAAAAAGAAATTAGAGATAAGCTTGATCAAAGTAATATAAACGAAAGAATCTTATTCCCCGGCCTTGATGGTCTTTGTGCCTGGCTAAAAAGACATTATTCAACTTTTTGATCCTAAATTTATTAAATTTTAGACTACTTTTTAAAATGAGTTTATAAAACCATTTCTTTTAGAAGCTGTCTTGTTAAAGCTTGCATCGCAGTCCTTAAATGAGCCTTTATTATTGATATAACTAGCTTTTATTTTTTTAACCAGATAGGCTCTTAAATTTAACACGATTGAATAATCTGAAAAGTATTTTTTAAGTTAGTGTAAATAAAACAAATCCGTATGATACAATGTATTTTATAAAGCATAAGTTTTTATTGTTTATAATGCTCAAAAATAAATAATATAGTGGAGTATAATATATGTCTAGTGATGAAATACAAAATAAAATAAATAGAGCCGTAAAATATCATAAAATTGGCAGATTTCCTGAAGCTGAAATAATATACAGAAGTATTCTTCAGGAGCAGCCTGATAATTCTCACGTATTAAATCTTTTTGGTGTTTTATTATCGCAACTGGAACAATATGATGAAGCTATAGAAAAAGTAAAAAAAGCAATAGAGTATGAACCTAGTGGATATTTTTACAAAACATTAGGTAATATTTATATGGAAAAAAAAGAAATTCAAGAAGCTATATATACTTATAAACAGGGCTTAATCCTTACTCCGGAAGACCATGATCTATATTTTAGCCTTGGATTGGCATATAAAAATTTGGGAGAAAAAGAACAAGCAATAGTCTATTACGAAAAATCTCTTGAGAAAAATAGTGATTTGCCGGATGCTTATTTTAACATGGGCAACATCTACAGATCACAAAATAAAACAGATGATGCTATTGATTGCTATAAAGAAGCATTAAAGCTGAATCCTCAAGATGTAGATATTTATATAAATTTAGGCAATTTATTAAAAGCCGTTGAAGAAGAAGATCAGGCCATTTTCTTTTTGGAAGAAGCCTTAAAAATAAAGCCTGATGTGGATTTGATTTATATAAACTTAGCCAGTATATATATAGACAAAAAAGATATAAATAAGTCACTGTCATATCTGGAAAGAGCTGTTGAAGTTAATCCATATAATGCTGATACTTATTATTGTTTAGGAAATCTGTACAGAACTCACATTGATTTGGAAAAATCGCTTCATTATTATCAAAAAGCTGTTGAAATAGATGAATCGTACATAGAAAAACTTAAAAAGATAGGTATACAGGTTATTATCCAATAAGTATTAATTTATTTTTAAATGTCGAATTTCCGTTATAATAACAAAAAAAACCTCCTATATAATAATAGAAGGTTTTCTTTGTTATATCGGTATAAGTTAATTACTTCCCAACAGTAACGGGTTGCTCTAGAATAATATTGAGTTTAGTTCCTCTAGGTATAATAACTTCTTTACCTTTTCTTACAAACATAAAGGCAATGCCAAGAATACCGCCCAAGGCTGTGCCTGCAGCTGCACCTGCACCCGCTGCACCACCTATAATGCTACCTGCTCCAATGCCTGCAATAGTACCGCCGGCTGTTGTTATAGCTCCTGTACTAACAGTAGATACAATCTGTTTTTTAAGGGAACCCCCTTTTAATATGCCTGTATTGTCAACGGTTAATATTTTACCCATTACAGGTATTCTATGGCTATAAGGAATTTCAATACTCGTAAACTTTACTTCCATAACCCCATTTTTTCCTACCCTGCCAGAGTTTTCTATATATGTAATCTGACCTATTATTTCACTGCCCGGGGGTATTACTATTTGACCGTTAACCGTTATAGGTTCTGCTATTTTAGCTATTATTTTTTCTCCTACCTTGCTTGTATAAGAGTTTATCGAATTACTTGTTACAACCTGGAATGTTGTTCCAAGAGGTACTGTTGCAACCCTGCCATATAACTGGTTATTCATAGAGTAATTATTGCCTGGCGGTGGGGCGGCTTCAAGACTATCAAACATTTGCGGTGGTTGACTCTGTTGGTCTACTACCGGAGGTAAAATTTTATATTCGTGTTCCGGTAGAACTTGCGATATTGCACATGTTTGTATACCTAAAAATGATGCCAGAATAGATATTGAAATAAGTCTTGAGTATTTATATTTAAAAGAACATAGTTTTAACACGAACATCTTCCTTCTATTATTATTCTACTTTATTTAATCAATATTTTTAACTATTTTAACTCGTTTGAAAAGGGCTATTTGGTATAAATTAAAATTTAGGGTGATGGTCATCACCTTTCTTATGTCATCGTGTCATCGCTACAAACTTTGATATAACTTAAGCTTGATTAAAATTTTCAAAACTCGGCAGAGATTTAAGTAAGGAATAAAAAGTTTTTTCTTTTTACCACCTGCCAATTATTTATACCGGTTCTTATTGAATAATCTGAAAAGTATTTTTGAGTTAGTATACTTTAAAATTTAACTTAATTTTTTGTAACATGTAGGCAATTAAAGTTTGTCAGGAGCGTTAAAAAAAGTGTAAAACTCCTCTATAAACTCCGTAATTTAAATTCTATCCTCAATTGCCCGACTTGTGCGGGTATTTTTTTTTAAGATAAAAAAATAACAAAAAATTTTTGTTACAAAAAACAGGTAGAAAGAAATAGGGAACAGTATAAGTTTTTAAAGATTTATCTGTTTTATAAATACGCCTTTGTGGCACTTGTTACAAAGAGCAACCGCACCCGAAATCCTGTGTTCCAAGCTAAATATTACTTGCCCGTTACAATTTTTCGTCGGGCATGGATTTTGTTCGATAATTGCACCCAGTCCGCCGTTAACAGTACTTGTTATCAGGTTATTATCGTTTATAATAATTTTTCTCATGATATTTAATCATTCCCCTTTTTTTATATTAATTAAATGCATCTATAAAGATTAACTAAGGTTTTAAATTTTTTCTATCCCAGAGGTAGTATAATATATTATAAGTTCAAACAATTAAAATTATAAAGATTTCTTTTAGAATATTGTATATATATAAAAAAGACAACGGTAAAACTCCTTTTGCCTGGCAAAAAGTTACCGTTGTAATAAGTTATTTTATTTTTGAATCCAAAGCCCGCTAATAATGGGGTTTTTTCTTGTTTAACCCCTCTTTTTTGCTATAATTTCTATCAATAGTTATGTCTATTATATTATCATTTGCACAATTATATTCGTCTTTAATCATATTTTCTTTTTTATTATCTTCTACTAAAATAGTAATATCACC
>JANQHM010000269.1 GCA_028282645.1 Candidatus Gastranaerophilales bacterium | reverse complement strand
AAAATAAAAAATATTTCTCAGGCAAGATTTATAAACTGTTGTAACATAGATTATGCTTTAAACTCCAAAGGTATTGCTTAGAATTAATTTGCCCTGATAAAAAAACAAATAAAATGGAAGAATCTTTGTAAATATTGCATAATCCTACTGAATAAACTTTTTTGTTTAAATTTAGTTTTTATTGAGTAGGAGATATGTTTAATGAAAAGATTATCCAAGGTTTTAACTTGTTTAGTTGTATTAGCAATTTTAATCGAGAATACACTTGTTCCGGCATTTGCTAAAAATAATGATGAGGAGCTTGCAAGACGCATAAGCTTTAGAAGCATTGGAGCAGGTGCTCTATCCTTACTTGTATGGCCTGGAATAGGGCAGGCTGTCAATAGCCAAAAAGGAGACAAAGTATTAACTCATGCGTTTTTAGGCTTAATACCTCCTTATCGATTCTGGTCGTGCTATGATGCAGTTGTAGATAGAGATGGCGGATATTGGGAAGGTAGAATCTAAGCAAGTATACAATAATAGTTATTTTTAATAGCCGTAAGTATAACTGGTACGGCTATAATTTTTTTTTTTTAATCCGAATAGAGGAATGTAAGTTTAAAGTTGATATAATGGCTTATTTTTATATAAAAAATATGCTATAATTATACTTATTTTATATTAGCATTAAAAGGTTTATGATGAATATTACTGAGCAAAGAAAGACTGTCGGCTTTATTCTTTTATTAGCTATATTTTTATTCATTTATTATTTTATAAACAAAATTTATATAGTAAGTAATGATTTTATTCATACGATTATAGAATTATTTGCCGCTTTTATTTGCTTATATGCCTCTATATTAGGTTTTATTAAGTATTATTACAGAAAAGCAAATAATGTTTTGATTATTAGCAGCGGACTGTTAGTAACTTCTTTTTTAAAGTTTAATCTTGCATTAACGCTCAGTCCTTTTTTATTGCATTTTATTTCTGCTTCTGAGACTGCTTATTTGCTTTGGAGCAATTTTTCTATAAATACCATCTTTACTTTAACTTTTTTAATAAGTTTAATTCTTAACTACTATCAAGAAAAAAAACAAATAATTTTTAAAATAAATGAAATGCTTTATTATACTTTCATTTTTATGTTGACAGTTGCAATCTTAGCTTTATTAATGCTTTTACCTTTGACTGTAGATTTTATTAATTTAGGTTATATTTTATTATCAATTTTATTATGTTCAACATTATTGGGCTACTTTATTAAAGGAGACTGGAAAAAGAACTATTTAAACTATTTTATTATGTGTGCATTAATTGGTGAATTTGTATCTATTTCTATTTTTCAATCTGCATCTAACGAAGCGTTTGACTTTAAGTATGAAATCAGTACAGTTGTTCAAATAGTAAGTTTTATATTTATTATAATAGGCTTATTAACTAATATTTTTAGTATATTTAAACAGAAAAAGCTTAATGAGCAAAGATTAGAAGCTATTTTAAACAGTATGGTTGATAGTATTATTACAATAGATATTTCTGGGGGTATTAAATCTTATAATCCTATGACAGAAATACTTTTTGGCTATTCACAAGAAGAGCTGAAAAATAAGAATATAAATATTTTAATTCCTGAGGTGGAAGTTATTGAATCGTTAATGACTAAATTGGTTGACGGAAAGGTAGAGTTAACAGCAGTAAGAAAAGACAATTCGACTTTTCCCGCAGAAATGGCATTAAGTGAAATATATTGGGATAATAAGACTATATTTATTGTTGTAATTAGAGATATAACACAGCATAAGGAAGTTGCACAACTAAAAAATGAATTTGTGTCTATAGTTAGTCATGAATTAAGAACTCCGTTGACTTCTATTAGAGGTTCGTTAGGATTATTGGCAGCCAATACTCTTGGTAAAGTGCCTGACCAAATGAAAAATTTAATTGATATTGCTTATAATAATAGCTCCAGGTTGGTTTTCTTAATTAATGATATTTTAGATATAGAAAAAATAGAGTCCGGCAAAATGGCATTTGATATGGTTGTTGTTGACTTATTACCCCTGATTAAAGAATGTATTTCCAGCAATAATATGTATGCAGCGCAATATAATGTGACTTATAACTTTGTAAATATTAATAAAACCCAAGATACAGAATACTATATTGATAAAGATAATAATTATATGCTGATTGAGGATGTAAGTGATATTCAATTATTTGTTGATAAAAATAGGCTGATGCAGGTGATAACCAATTTATTATCAAATGCAGCAAAGTTTTCTGTACCGGGTGATAATGTTGATATTATTGTTTTTAGATACGAAAATACAATAAGAGTAGCTGTAAAAGATTATGGGCAAGGAATGCCTGAAAAGTTTAGGTCAAAAATATTTCAAAAATTTGCTCAGGCAGATTCCTCTAATACAAGAGCTAAAGGAGGAAGTGGTCTGGGATTAAACATTTGTAAAGCAATAATTGAAAAAATGCATGGGACTATTTCTTTTGAAACTGAACTGGGAAAGGGCAGCACATTTTATTTTGACCTTCCTTTGTTTAATGACAGACGTTCTAAAAAATCAAATGATAAAAATGTATTTCCCTTTAAATCAGAGAAAAAAGTGTTAATCTGCGAAGATGATAAAGATGTGGCGAATTTAATTAAATTGTTTTTAGAAAAAGAAGGTTATAAAACTGATATTGCTTATACGGCAAATGAATTAATTCAAAAATTGGAAAACAACAATTATGAGTATGATGCAATTACTTTAGACTTAGTATTGCCTGATAAAGACGGCATAACTATGATAAAAGAAATACAGAAAATAGAGAAAGCTAAACAAATACCTATAATAGTAGTTTCTATTATGGCAAATAAAAACAAATCTACTATTAATGGTAATTATGCTGTTGTTGATTGGCTAAACAAACCAATTGATCAAAATAAACTGGTTAACACTATTAAACGGGCTATCAAAGACAAAAAAGGCAAAGAAAAACCTTTATTATTACATGTTGATGATAATCCTGATATTTTGGAAGTTATTTCTTTTGTTTTAAAAGATATTGCCGAAGTTCAATCTGCAACAAGCATTGACGAAGCTAAGCTAAAAATAAAAGAAAAGAATTTTGACCTTGTTATATTGGATGTTGAACTAAAAGACGGAAGCGGGACAGATTTGATTAAAACAATAAATAGTGTAAATAAGAATACTGCAATAGTTATCTTTTCTGCCCACGATATAGATCAAAAAACAGCTCAAAACGTTGATGCTGTATTAATGAAATCTGTTACAAGCAATCAGAAGTTTTTAGATGTAATTAATACATTGACTTTTGATAAGTAAATGTATATATTAAGAGGAAAGGAAACAATATATGCCTACTTTACAGAAAATTATGTATGTTGAAGATGAACCTGATATTCAAACAATAGCAAGTATTGCATTGGAAAATATCGGCGGTTTTAGTGTAAAAACTTGTAATTGTGGTGCAGATGCTTTAAAGCAAGCCCCTGAATTTGCACCTGATTTAATATTATTGGATGTGATGATGCCTGATATGGACGGGCCTACAACTCTTCAAGAAATAAGAAAAATAGATTCTTTAATATCAACGCCTGTTGTTTTTATTACGGCAAAGGCTCAATTGCATGAGATTGCACAGTATAAATCTCAGCCGGGGGTTTTGGATGTTATAACCAAACCTTTTGATCCAATTATATTGTCTGATACAATTAGAAATATATGGGAAAACTATCATGCAAATGTCTAATAAAGAATTTTTAGCGCAAATCGAGGAGCTTAAACAAAGTTATATTGCGCATTTGCCGGAAAAAATGGAGCAGTTAAAAAAGTTGGAAAAAAGTTTAGATGAAGATTTAAGCAATTTTGAATCTTTAAAAGAGTTATATCAATTAACTCACAAATTAGCCGGCTCAAGTGCTTCTTTTGGACTTAGTGAACTAAGCGAAAGAGCTTATGAGCTTGAAATGTTTATAAAACCTTTAGTTAAGAAGAATGAAGCTTTGGATAAAAATTCCTTTGAGGTTTATAAAACCTTATTAAATAGTTTAAAAAAATCTTTTTCCGAATGAGTTTAGGCTTTACATATTCCAATTAGAGAAATATAATTTACTATATGTACAATAGGAGAAGAGTTCTTAATGAATGAAAAAAGACCAAATGTTCTTATTGTTGATGATGAAGAACATATAAGAAAGCTGATGAAGGTAGTAATAAATTCTATCGGATATAAAGTTGTTGGTGAAGCTAACAATGGTGAGGATGCTTTGAATATATTCAAACTGTTAAAGCCTGATATCTTACTTCTTGATATAAATATGCCTATAAAAACAGGTGAAGAAGTACTCGAAGAAGTTATTAAACATTTTCCGAATACTGTTGTTATTATGTTAACATCAGTTTCTGATTTAGAGAGTGTTCAAAATTGTATCAAGCTTGGATCCAGAGGTTATATAAGAAAAGATACGCCAATAACCAAAATAGGTGTAATTATAAAAAATACTTGGCAAACATTTTTATCAGCAAAAAAAAAGCGTTAATAATTAATTAATATTACTCTGGAATAAGGCATACTTGCAAACCGAATCCTGTACGCTTTGATATATTGAGTTTGGAATAACAGGATTTAATGTATTTAAGTTTTTAGAAGATTCTCGAAAGAGAATTTTATTATTTTTGCTATATCCGACCAGCTCTGTGACGGATATTAAATTTCTATAACAATCTGATAAAAAACGAATCTTTATATAAGAAATATTTTTCTTTGGTAATCCTTTAGGGTGCAGATAGATTATTTTACACCAGTAGTTTGTATATTTTCCGTTTTGTATAATGCTTTTTATGTTTATATACCACTGTTTATCTTTATCATTTATGTTTAACTTAAACCAGTCTTTGGCTGCAACAGCATTATCAAATACAGCTAAACAGGTAAATAGTAAAAATATTATGTTTTTTACAAATTTAAAAATTTTCATGTATATATTTTAAAATCTATTTATAAAAGGTTCTATACAACTAAAGAATGGATTTAAATAAAAATAATCTTTTTATTGTTTAAAATTTTTACACTTTAGTATAAATTGATACTTGAAAATAATATTTGTTAGTTATAATATATAATTATAAATATACAGACAGCAATTTTAAATCTATATTTTAGATATTTATGCAAGACAAGTTTATAATTAATATATTATTATGAAATGTTAAAAAAAAATAAGTAAATTTTTGATTTTATTATAAAGATTGTGTCATTATTAAACTGTAGATAAAGTAAGTTAACTTTAAAAAATGATGGTAGAGATGCGAGAAAAGGTGAAAAAGAGTTATGCCTATGGATATTGTAACAACACAAGGAAATTCGGTTATTGATCCCAATAAACCAATGTTTCCTATCAGTATTGTTTCTAGTATTTTGAAAGTTCATCAAAGAACACTAAGAATTTATGATGACGAAAACTTACTAGTTCCTTCAAGATCTCCAAAGAATCGTAGATTGTATTCTTTTAATGATATTGAAAGAGGTAAATTCATTCAATATCTAACAAGAGAACTAGGTATTAATTTAGCCGGTGTCAAAATTATTTTTTATCTTTTAGATCAACAAAAAGTTTCACCGGACAAATACCAGGAACACATCAGCGAAGTAGCTAAAAATCTAAATATTACTTTAGAAATTCAACAAGAAAACAGAGAAAAATTATCTCGACGAGGCAGAAAACCAGGTAAAAAAGCTACTGACGATGACGATGACGACATCGAAGAATAATCAAAAAAAGAAGACCTTCCTAATATACAGGAAGGTCTTCTACTTTAGATTGCTTTAAACTTTATTATTAGTCATCGTCGTCATCATCATCATCGCGTCTTCTTCTCGATGAGCGTACTTTGCGATCATCGTCATCGCCCCAATTTTGATATGCTTTATCTTTTGCCCCTACTTTACGATCATCATCATCATCATCGTCATCATCATCATCGCCATTTTTGCGAGATGTATCAGATGGTTTTATACCTTTTCTGAGTTTTTCTATATTTTCTTTATGTTTATCTTCTGCTTTTTTTAGCTCTTTTTTTATCTTTTCTTCATCTTTTTTAAATCTTTCTTCTTCTTTTTTTAGCTCTTTATTCAGGTCAAATTTTTCGTTTTTCACGTTACCTTCATCTTGTTTTATTTCTATGGTTATTTTATCAGATACTTTATCGGACTTGTTGTTTGATATATCTGCTATATTTATAGCAGGTTCTTTATCAGATTTATTGCTTGATATTTTTATCGAGGGTTCTTCGCTAGCTTTATTTAAATTTAAATTCGGCAGTTTATCATTTTCTAAAAGTGTTAAGAAGTTTAAAAATAATTCAAATATACCTTCTTTACTTTGAATTGCATTTACTAAAGCTGCAAGAATATTAGCTGTTTTCTCTGTCATTTGTGGAGCAGCAGTAGATGCTGGCTTAATATTAGCAGGATTGGCTACATTAATATTAATTTGTGTTGGCTTGGATTGTACTTCATTTTTCTTAAGAGGCGCATTTAATACTTTTATAGCAGGAGTTTGCTCCGGCTTAGGTTGTTCTTTAACAGGACTTTTTGCTAAATTAATATTAATTTGTGTTGGCTTGGATTGTACTTCATTTTTCTTAGGAGGTGCATTTAATACTTTTATAGCAGGAGTTTGCTCCGGTTTAGGTTGTTCTTTAACAGGACTTTTTGCTAAATTAATATTAATTTGTGTTGGCTTGGATTGTACTTCATTTTTCTTAGGAGGCGCATTTAATACTTTTATAGCAGGAGTTTGCTCCGACTTAGGTTGTGCTTCTGCTTTAACACCTTTGTCAGAATTTTGTTCTGCAACCAAAGGCTTAGCTTCCGGTTCTGCCTTAACAGCTTTTTCTTCACCAGCTTGAGGTAGTGGTGCAGTTTTAATTGCTGCTTTTTCTTTTTGTCCCGGCTGAGGTTTTAATTCGTTTTCAATAGACGCAATTTCTTTTTGCATTTTTTGCATTTCAAGCTTGGCATTTTCTGCATTTTGCTGTTTTGCCACAAAGTTTAATTTAGAAGTATCTTCTCCTTTTTTTACGCCAAATAGACCACCGCTGTTTTCTTGAAACTTATTTACAGGTTTGCGTTGTAGTCCTTGATTAGTTTTTGTCTGTACTTGCTTTTTTTCTTCCTTCTTAACATTTAAATTCTGTTGGACAAGATTAACGCTCATTCAATCTCCTTCTTTTTTACCCATACTTGCTAAATCTTAATTTTATAAAAACATAAAAATATATAAAAATTCAATACAACAATATATATTAACAAAACTTCATAAAAAAAAATTTTTTATAGCAACTAATTTTTTGTTTAGAGTTTTTATAAATGGTTAATTTAGAATTTAATTGAAAAGGTAAAAAAAGGAACATCAAGAATTACCAACAGTTTAAAATATAAAAATCAAAAAATAGTAAGAAAATCCTCCCTTTAATTTAACCGGAGAGGATTAAAAGTTTGATCGTAAATATTGCTCATGATGGCAGAATTATATTAATGTATTATAATTTTAGTTGTTAACTGGAGTTTATATTCTGGTTCAGATTACTCTTTTTCAGAAAATTGAATAATCTGAAAAGTATTTTAAAAATAGTATAGCAGGAGTTAAGTGTGGGTATAGCAGAAAGTTTTGTCTCAATAATATTTGTTTTATTTTTCATAATATTTGCTTGTATTGTATTTACTAATGCTGTTGAGCATCTTGGCGAGGAGCTGAATCTTTCCGAAGGGGCAGTTGGTAGTGTACTTGCGGCTGTGGGAACAGCTCTACCCGAAACTATAGTTCCATTGGTTGCCATTATTGGAGGTTATCTTGCAGGAACCGGTATAGAGCAATCAAAAGAAATAGGTATCGGAGCTATTTTAGGAGCTCCATTTTTGCTCGGAACATTAGCATTTTGTATTATGGGTGTTTCTGTTTTAATTTTTACCAAATCAGGATGCAGAAAGGCAGAAATGCCTGTTAATTCTGTAATTATGTTTAGAGATTTACATTATTTTGCGATAGCTTATACAATATCGATTTTTAGTAGTTTTATACCATATAAGCAGGTAAAACCTTTTATTGCAATAATATTGCTTGGTCTTTATGCAGTTTATGTTGTATTAACAATTAGAACGGCTAGTAAAGAACCGGAAGGCGGTCACGAAGAATTAGATGCTTTGTATTTAACCAAATATATAAAGCTACCGCAAAAATTTGTTTTGCCAAGTATTTTCGCTCAATTATCATTGGCATTGCTTGCTATTATATTTTTAGCACATATTTTTGTTGAGGATCTTAAGGTTATATCAGAGTTTTTCCATATAAATCCGTTAATATTAAGTTTAATAATAACTCCTATAGCAACAGAACTTCCGGAAAAGTTTAACAGTGTAATATGGATAAAAGCTAAAAAAGATACACTGGCTATGGGAAATGTAACAGGTGCTATGGTTTTTCAAAGTTGTATCCCTACCGCGGTTGGAATTTTATTAACTCCCTGGGTTTTGAGTATTCAGGCACTTGTTAATGTTGCTATTGTTTATTTATCTGTTATAACAGTTTATATAAGTATTGTAAGGAATAAGGGCGTTATAAAGCCTCATGCTCTTTTAGCAGGCGGTTTTTTTTATTTAATATATGTTTGTTACGTTATTTTTGAGATTTTTAAAGGTTAATGTTCAATAAATAAAAAAAATTAAGTGATAGAATCTGATATTGAAGATTCTATCACTTATAAATTTACATACACTTACGAATTTACTTAACTATAAATGGTATTTTGGCTGGATAAGCTTGCTATACTGGTAGCCCAAAGTTTACTTGTTAATCATCCTTTTTTTTGTCTAATATTGTGTCAATCATTTCATGCATAAAGAATTTGAGAACTTCGATAAATCCATCTTTAGATTCTTTAGGCTCGGAAAGATCAACCATTTTTGCCACTAGATCTATTACATCTAAGTCAATGCCTTTGTCTTCTGATCCTATATTTGTAAAACAATTAAGCAGTGCAAAATTTTCTTGAGCAAATTTTGCAGTATCGCTTAACTCTTTAAGTTCTTTACTGTCAGAGAATAGACCTAGTAAGTTTAATTTTTTATTGTAAGATTTTAATTCTGACTGGGTAACTTGACCGTCTTTGTTCTTGTCAGCACTTTGTAATACATTTTTTAAATCTTCTGATGAACATTTTTGGCTACCTTTACTAACACCCGGATTAATTTGAATTTGAATCATGCTAAAATCTCCTATTATTCTTTAAACTTGCATATATTTTTGTACGCTTCTGTATATATAAAGTATATATACAGGCCAAAATTTCAAAAACGATTTAAAAAAACTAAAAATTTTAATATTTTGTAACATTTAATATTTTAATTTTACATAAAAAATGTTGCAATTATTGCAATATCGGAATTATTTTATCTCTACTCAAAAGCTTTATATATATCTCTTTCTCTCTGTAGAATCTCTTTATATAAGCTTATTTTTATTTTATAAGTCGTGTTTGCCCCAAAATAGCTTGCATAATTTTATGAATAAAATTATGTATAAACTTCATAAAGTCATCCGGAATAGTCTTAATATTATTCTTATCATTATCATTATTAGTTTTAACGTTTAAATCTTCTAATGAGACATTATCATGATTTTTATCATATTGAGATACCAAATCAACACCGGATATATCTATACCTTCTTTAACTGATCCCCCATTTGTAGCTTTATTAAGAGATTGAAAATTGTTTTGCGCAAATTGGGCGGCTTTAAATAACTCCTGAATATCTTTATTATCAGATACTCCCATTAACAATTTCAAAGTATCTCTAAAGTTTTGTAGTTCAAAAATACTAACTTTACCATCTTTGTTTTTATCAGCATTTTGTAATATACTTTTTAAATGTTCTGTTTGACAATTTTGAATACTGCTATTACTATTATTTATGTAAACCATTCTATGCTCCTATTTTATTAATTTTTAAATATTATTTTTATATTCTTATATATAAGAAGGTAATACTTATGTATATATTGTTAAAATTTTCAAAAAAAATAAGTAATGTTAACAGTTTTTAATATTATTGATGAATAGCCAATAATATAATAATAAGTAATGAATAAAAAATTTTTTATTCATTACTTATTTATAGTTTTTTGTTAAAATTATTTTTGTCTGAGACTTAAGAGATAAAATATAAAAAATGAATAATCAAAAATACTGGATAGCATTTTCTAAAATAGGTTTTCCTAATGGCAGATTTCAAATAAAACTATGGAATCATTTTAAATCTATAAAAGAAGCCTGGTTTGCTTCTTATTCGGATTTAATATCAGTTAAAGGCATTAATCTTGAGCATGTACAAAAATTTGTGGATGAAAGGCAAAAGGTTAATCCTGATATTTTATTAAATTATTTATATGATAAAAATATAAAGTTTTTAACAATAGAAGATGAAAGCTACCCTGAAACGTTAAAAATTATAAAGGATACCCCTCCCGTACTTTTCTATAAAGGCAATCTGGCTCAATGTAATTTAAATAAGTCCGTAGCCATTGTGGGTAGTAGAAAAGCAAGCTTTGGCATAAAAGATATTCTTAATAAAATAATATGTGATCTTGCCGGCAGTGATATAACTATTATAAGCGGTTTGGCTTTGGGTATTGACGCTTACGCTCATCAAGCCGCACTTGATAATAATTTAAAAACAATTGCTGTAGTCGGTGCAGGTGTAGAGTACATATATCCAAAAGAAAATAAAGAACTTTATAATAAAATATGCGATAAAGGCGTTATTTTATCCGAATATTGGCCGGAAGAAAGAGCTGATACCTGGAAGTTTCCACAACGTAACAGGATAATTAGCGGTTTATCTCAAGGTACTTTAGTCGCAGAAGCTGGCTTAAAAAGTGGAGCATTAATAACCGCTAAAACCTGCCTGGACCAGAAAAGAGAATTAATGTGTATTCCCGGTAGTGTTGCAAATCCGAACACTCAAGGCGTTAATAAACTAATTAAAGACGGCGCAAAAATAGTTGATTGTGCACAAGATATATTTAGATACTTGAACTGGAACAAAAGTTGTGCAATAACTACTAATAATAAAAAAAATAATGAAATAGAAAATAATCTTCTTGACAACGAAAAAAAAATATACGAAATTTTAAATTTAGAGGCCAAAAGTTTTGATGAAATTTTAGCTGAATCAAAGTTGAATGTTGATGAACTTATGGTAATATTAACTACGTTAGAACTTAACGGGATAATAAAAGAAATTCCCGGACAAAAATATATAAAACAATGTTTGTAATATACGAACTCAAAAATACTTTTCAGATTATTCAATCGTGTTAAAACTAATAAGCTCATTCAAAATGAGAAATCTAAAATTTAATTGAGTACCAGTATAAATAGGTTAAAGGCATAATGGCAAAAGCAAGTACAAAAAAGAAAGTAAAAAAAGAAGAAGTTGAAGCTAAAGAGACTAAAGGCAAAAAATTTTTAGTAATAGTTGAGTCACCTGCAAAGGCAAAAACCATTAAAAAGATTTTAGGAAGCGGATATCAGATAAAAGCATCTGTTGGGCATATTCGAGACTTACCTAAAAAGAAAATAGGGGTGGATGTAAAAAATAATTATGAACCTGAATATACTATTATGGCTGGAAAAGAAAAGGTTGTAGAAGAACTTAACGAAGCTGCTATGAACTCAGACAAAGTTTTTCTGGCACCTGACCCTGATCGCGAAGGGGAAGCTATTGCCTGGCATATTGCATCTGTTCTTGATAAACCAAAAGAAGATATATTAAGAATAGAATTTAATGAAATTACTAAAACTGCTATTAAAGAAGCCATTAACCATCCCAGGGATATAGATATGGATAGGGTTAATGCCCAGCAAGCTCGAAGAATCCTTGACAGGCTCGTAGGATACAAAATTAGCCCTATTTTATGGCAAAAAGTAGGTAAAGGTCTATCTGCCGGTAGGGTTCAAAGTGTAGCCGTCAGAATTATATGCGAAAGAGAAGCTGAAATTGAAGCATTTGTTTCAAAAGAATACTGGACGATAGATGGTGACTTCTCCAAACCAAAGTCTTCAACCACATTTTCCGCTGAATTAACTAAATATGAAGGCAAAAAAATAGAAATCAACAATGAAGAAGAAGCTCAAAAAATCGTTGATGTTTTAATAAAAGAAGATGTTGAATTTTTAGTGTCAAAAGTTTCTAACCGTGAAACCCAGCGTAAGCCACAGGCTCCTTTTATTACAAGTACGCTTCAGCGAGAAGCAAGCACAAGGCTTGGTTATAGTGTTAAAAAGACAATGCAGGTAGCTCAAAAACTCTACGAAGGTATAGAGTTGGGAGAAAGTGGGCATGTGGGCTTAATAACATATATGAGAACCGATAGTACTCGTATCTCTGATGAAGCAAGAGATGCAGCCAAAGACTACATTGTAAACCACTATGGTAAAAATTACTATCCAGAGACACCAAGAGTTTACAGCAAAAAAAAGGGTAAAAATACGCAAGATGCTCACGAAGCAGTCAGGCCTTCTTACGTGGATAAATCCCCGGATTCCATTAAACAGTATTTAACAAGTGAACAGTACAGGCTTTATAAACTTATCTGGGAAAGATTTGTAGCAAGCCAAATGGAAAGTGCAAAAGTAAAAACAACTTCTGCTGAAATTACTGCAGAAAACTATACTTTTAGAGCAAGCACCAGTAAAGTTACTTTTGACGGTTTTTTAATTGTTTATGATGATAGGGACGATGAAAGCAAAAATAAAAATATACCGGATTTAGCTAAAAATACTGTCCTAAAATTAAAAAAAATTAATCCAAAGCAACATTTTACACAGCCACCGCCAAGGTATTCTGAGGCAACGCTTGTAAAAACTTTGGAAGAATTGGGTATCGGTCGTCCAAGTACTTACGCACCGACTATTGCAACTATCCAGGATAGAGGATATGTTATTAAGCAAGAAAAAGCTTTGGCTCCTACGCCTTTGGGGCAAACCGTAAATGAGCTTATGGTTAAACACTTTACAGATATTGTTGATGTTAACTTTACTGCAGGTATGGAGAATAAGCTTGACGAAATAGCTGAAAATAAAGCTATATGGCAAGGCATACTGGGTGAATTTTATGAACCTTTTGCTGAAGTACTAAAGAAAGCTAAAAAAGAAATCGAAAAAATCGAAATATTAACTGAGCATGTTTGTTCCAATTGCGGAAAACCAATGGCTATAAAGTCAAGCAGATGGGGAAGTCAATTTCTTGGATGTTCGGGGTATCCTGATTGTAAAACAACAATGCCGCTTACTAAAGATTTAAAACCTGCACCTGAAGACAGGCCTTCTGATGAAGTTTGTGAAAATTGTAATTCGCCTATGGTGATTAAGTATGGTCCTTATGGTGATTATCTGGCATGTACTAATGAAGAATGCAAAACTAAAAAGAAATTCGTTAAGAAAACAGGTGTGGCATGTCCTAAAGAAGACTGCGAAGGCGAGCTAATAGAGAAAAAGTCTCGCTACGGTAAGGTATTTTACGGTTGTGATAAATATCCTGATTGTAATTTTGCACTATGGCACGAACCAACAGGAGAAAAATGTCCTGAGTGCGGGGAGATGCTAGTACATAAAAGGCTTAAGCGCGGCGATAAAATAGCCTGCTCTGCCAAAGGATGTAAATACTCCAGAGAAGTTGACGAGCAAACGGAAGGCAAAATAACAGAAGGGTAATAAAATCACCGTATTACTATTAAAAAGAGGATTAGGCAAAAATGATTAAACTGGGTGTTATTGGTTATCCGCTGGCACATTCTTTGTCACCGACAATGCATAAAGCTGCATTAAAATTCAAAAATATCGAAGGAAACTATGTTGTACTTGAAACCCCTGAAGATAAGCTTGCTGACACTATTGAATATATGAAAAAACAGAATTTTAGAGGGTTTAATGTAACTATTCCTTACAAAGTTGATATAATAAAATTCCTCGATGAAATTGATGACCTGGCAAAAATAACAGGGGCTGTAAATGCTGTAGTTATATCAGCCAAGGGTCAATTAAAAGGTTATAATACAGATATAAGCGGATTTATTAATGCAATCCCTAAAGATAAGCTTAATAATTTATCAGGTAAAAAAGCTACAGTATTAGGTACCGGCGGTGCAGCAAGGGCTGTCTGTTCCGCATTATTAAATGCAGGAGTAAATAATCTTGTCTTATACGCCAGAACACCATTTAAGGCGGAAAGTTTAAAAGAAATTTTAGTTTCCGATTTTGCGGATGCCGGCATATCTATAAGTCAACTTGAGGAAAATATAGATTTATCGGATACAGCAATTTTTGTAAATACTACGCCTGTTGGCATGTATGGCAAAAGTGAAGGTAAATCTCCTATATCAGAACAATCTGTAAAAACATTGCCTGATAATTCTATAGTTTATGATATTATTTATAGACCTAAAACTACAAAATTGCTTGAATATGCTCAAAATAAAAATTTATTTACTATTGACGGCACTGAAATGCTAGTATTACAAGGTGCAAAAGCTCTTGAATATTGGATTGAGCAAGAGCCACCCGTTGATATTATGAGAGAGGCTTTAAACAGTTGTTTTGTATAAATTAATAAAAAAATACTCAAACCTTTAAGGGACTGAATAAAATTGAAAAATAAGAAAGATGATAAAGCAATATCGGTATTGGCGGCCGGTCACTTCACCAGTGACTTGTACGGCGGCTTCATCACGCCTATTTTGCCGTTTATTGCACAGAGCCTAGCTATTTCACTTGATTTTATAGGATTGATTCTTTCAATCGCCCATATATCAGCTTCTATTTTTCAGCCTATATACGGTTACCTTGCAGATTTTATTTCCAGAAGACTTTTTGTTTTTTGGGGTACTGTTATGGCATCGTTTTTCATAAGTTTAACAGGTATTGTAGATAATGTTTATTTATTAATAACTGTAATATTTTTCGGCTGTATGGGTGTAGGTATGTTTCATCCTCAGGCAACAGCATTTGCGGGTTATTTCAGTAAAAAAAATATAAACAGACGTATGGGGTTATTTATGGCCAGTGGTACAGCCGGTTTTGCATCAGGACCTTTTTTATCATCAATTCTTGTAGAAAAATTTGGTTTAAGATCAACTGTATGGGCTGTAATTCCAGGTTTGATAGCAGCTGTTTTAATATATAGATACTTGCCAAAAATCAAAATTAAAGCAAAACGCACCAGCGTAAAAGATACATTTAAAATTTTGGCAGGTATAAAGGATAAACTTTTCCCATTAATGATGATCTCTGTATGTAGAGCATTAGTTGTAATGTCTATTGGAAATTACATGCCGTTTTTATGGAAAGAAAATAATTATCCTGTAATTATGAACGGTATTTTAATATGTATTTTTTCTTTATTGGGTGGAGTATCTTCTTATTTGGGTGGTCAATTAGCTGATAGAGTGGATAACAAAAAGATTTTATACTGGTCATTTATTCCTTCCATTCCGTGCTTGCTGGGCTCATTATATTTCCTTGAGAACGTACCTGTTTTATCCTTTGTTTTTTACTTATTGGTAGGATTTATTATAATGTTGGCTTTTCCTTTAAATATAATTATCGCGCAAAAAGCAGCACCACAAAATACAGCGACCGTCTCAGGGATTATAGGCGGTTTTAGTTGGGGTCTTGCAGGATTGATGTTATATCCTATCGGAGTATTGGCATCAATTTACGGTATTTCAACCGTATTGATGTATATTGCCATTGTTCCGCTATTTAGTGTTATAGCAATTAGGCATTTAAACTTAAGGTAGTGGTAACAAGTCAAGTAAACTTAAGTTATATAAAAAGCTTACAGCGATGACTTAAGAAAGGTGATGAGCATCACCAAGCCTGGATACTAGTACTTGTCGTAGGTTTGACAAAAAAATAAGAAAGAAGACAATGGAGAGATTTTAGTTTTTTAAAACAGGTTACAGTGGGCTTGATAATGGACCAAAACAATAAATTATAGTATTTAAAAACAATTAAAAAGCCCTAAAGGCTTATATACAAAAAATTTGCGTCCACTGCGATTCGAACGCAGGACCTATCCCTTAAAAGGGGAGTGCTCTACCAGCTGAGCTATGGACGCAAATTATATATTTATTTCTTTTAAAATTCTCTTTTTCTTTGTCATTTTTGAGTTTCATTCCTCTCAACAATTAATAAGATACCAATAGCAAAGTTTTAAGTCAAGCATTTTTTTTATTTTTTTTATAAATGCCAGTATAATAATAAAATAATAAACTATCTAATAATAGTTTGATCTCTGCCGGGACCTACTCCAATAATTTTTATCGGGACTTCTATTAATTCTTCTATTTTTTCAATATATTTTTGTGCATTTTCAGGCAATTCACTATAAGAAGTTACTCCCGTAATGTCTTTATTCCACCCGTCCAGTTCTATATAAACAGGTTCCAGGTATTTATGGATATAAGTATTGGTGGGGTAACTGTTATAGATATCACCATTTCTTTTATCTTTATATGATGTACAAATTTTAATACTATCAAAATCATTAAATATATCCATCTTTGTAAGAGCCATGTCTGTTAATCCATTTACAAGAACACTATATCTGCCTATAACAGCATCAAACCAGCCGCATCTTCTTGCTCGGCCAGTGGTTGTTCCAAATTCCTGGCCTACCTCTTGAATTTTTTTTCCTGTTTCATCAGTTAATTCTGAAACAAAAGGTCCTTCGCCTACTCTGGTAACATAAGCTTTGCTTATGCCAATAACTCTGTCTATGTATTTAGGGCCTATTCCTCCACCGACACATGCACCGCCTGATATCGGATTAGAACTCGTAACATAAGGATAAGTGCCGTGATCTATATCTAGCATTGTGCCTTGAGCTCCTTCAAAAAGAATAGACTTTTTATTTTTTATTGCATCATAAACAATTAAATTTACGTCTTTTATATATGGCTTTAACTTTTGCGCATAATCTTTGCAAAAAGCCGTTATTTCTTGCTTGGTGAAGGTTTTTTCATTATAAACCTTTTCTAGTAAAAGATTTTTTTGAGGTAGTATTATATCTAATTTTTTGTTTAGTGCCTCTTCGTTGAGTAAATCTTCTACCCTTATGCCTATTCTATTAATTTTATCGGCATAAGTGGGCCCAATACCTCTATTGGTAGTTCCTATCCTATTTCTGCCGAGTTTTTTTTCATTTACACCATCCAGCAAGATATGATAAGGGAGCGTTATATGTGCTGAGGGGCTAATATATAAATTTTTTGTATTGATATTTTTTTTCTGGAGATCCTTGATTTCTTTATATAAAACTTCCGGATTGATTACTGTTCCTGATCCTATTATACAAATTTTATCAGGATAAAGTATACCTGATGGTATTAAATGAAATTTAAAAGTCTGTCCGTTAGTGACAACTGTATGGCCGGCATTACAACCTCCTTGATATCTTATTATAATATCAGTTTTATCTGATAATAAGTCTGTTACCTTTGCTTTTCCTTCGTCACCCCATTGGGCTCCTATTAAAACTACATTAGAAGACAAATCTATTTCTCCCTTAATAATTAACTATAAAGATTATACTAAAAAATTAATCCTAAATCTCTAATTATGACTTAAAAATTAATCTTATTTTATTTTGCCGTTAAAATATTTATTTTATTTTTGTAACGAGATATTAAACTTTAAATAATTAATATGAATAAAAAGCAATTTTTTTATTTTTTTTGTTTTTAAAATAATATAATATAATAATTTAAAAATAAACAACATTAGGTAGCAAGCAATTAAATTACATAAATAGTAGATAAGTATAAGTACATAATATCAGTTTTAAATTATAAATATTTTAAAATTATATATGGCAAGCATACTCCCTAAAAAATGAAATGGTCAATTTTATTTTTTATAAGCTCATTCTAAAGAGTAATCTGAAATTAAATTGAGTACCAGTATAATTAAGAAATATTTTAATTATTTACAAAGATTTTTCACACACTACTAGTTGAGAGATCATATCGCCTACCTGACTTAATAAACATATTTTCTTAAAATGATGATTTTAACCACGGGGACTTCTATAAAAATAGAAGTTTTTTCTTTTGTTTTTTTTTGTAAAGAGATATTAAATTTTAAGTAATAAATAAAAATAAAAGAGCAATTTTTTTATTTTTTTTGTTTTTAATATATTACAGATTAATAAAAAACACACAAGCAATATATACTAGACAGATAAGAGAGATGAACAGATAAATTAATGAGAGGACAGATTTAACTTAACTAACTTAACATAGATAAGAGAACGAGATTTGAATTAACAATTGAATTTTAAAATGGCAATAGTCTAAATGCCGATATTGAACCAAAATATAAAGTTCGTGTCAATACATTATGAGAGTTGCTATATTATCTCTAAAATACTTTTCAGATTATTCAATTTATTTTATTCAATTTATTCAATCAATACTCTGGAAAGGTTTATGACAAACTTAATTTTGTGCCGGAATAAATATGAGAGTTGGATTAAACTAAAGAACTGAAAAGAGTAATCTTAAATTTAATTGTTGAGTAGTATAATTAGATGCGAAAGCATTATTATATATAAGTTTTTTTCTACATACACTACTAGTTGAGAGACATATCACCTACCTGACTTAATAACCACCTTGTCTTAAATGATGATTTCAACCACGGGTAACTTCTATT
>JANQHM010000243.1 GCA_028282645.1 Candidatus Gastranaerophilales bacterium | reverse complement strand
ACTAATAGTATTTTGGCTCATTTAAGTGTTTTTTTCAAAACAACTATTTTTTCAAACACTGACTATTTTTAATTTTTAGCTAGAATTAATTTGCCCTGTTACAAATATCTAAAAATTATTAACATACAAGCATCAACATAGCTTTTTTATAGTTTTTTCCCTTGTGTTAAAATGGCTTTAAAAAAGCATAAAATAAGTCATAACTTGAGAGAGGAAGGATTACACAATGATCGACAGATACTCCAGAGAAGAAATGAAGTCAATCTGGGAGCTGGATAAAAAATACGCGTATTGGTTGGATGTAGAAATAGCTGTTTGCAAAGCCTACAATAAAATGGGTCTTATCCCTGATGAAGATTTAAAAAATATAATAGAAAAATCAGCTTTTAGCGTTGAGCGCATTGACGAAATAGAAAACGAAGTAAAACACGATATTATTGCGTTTTTGACAAACGTGAACGAAAACGTGGGCGATTCATCAAGATATATCCATATGGGTATGACAAGCTCAGACGTGCTTGATACAGCGCTTGCTCTACAAATAAAAGACGCGAACAAGATTATTGAAGAAGATATAATAAACGTTATTAAAGCCATAAAAGATAAAGCCGCAGAACATAAAGACACAATCACTATCGGGCGTTCCCACGGTATACACGCAGAACCGACAACCTTTGGGGCTAAGCTATGCGTGTGGCTTGATATTTTTGAAAGAAATCTTGAAAGATTTAAAATTGCGTCAGAAAATATTAGATATGGTATGATAAGCGGACCAGTGGGTACTTATAGCAATATTGACCCAAAGATTGAAGAGATGGCATGTGAGTTTATGGGTTTAAAATATTCTAAGGTTTCTACTCAGGTGATACAAAGAGATTTACACGCTGAATATATGCAATGCCTCGCTTTAATAGCCTCTACTATTGAACAATTTGTTACTGAGATCAGACACTTGCAAAGGACAGAGGTTTTGGAGGTGGAAGAAGGATTTTCTAAAGGGCAAAAAGGATCTTCTGCTATGCCGCATAAGAAAAATCCTATCAGTTCTGAAAACTTAACAGGTCTGGCACGTTTAATCAGATCAAATTCTTTTGCTGCATTAGAAAATGTTGCGCTATGGCACGAGAGAGACATAAGTCACAGCTCCGTGGAAAGAGTTATATTCCCGGATAGTACAATTCTTATGGATTATATGTTAAACAGATTTAAAAACGTTATAACTAACCTTCAGGTTTATCCTGAAAATATGGAAAAAAATACAAGGTTATTCGGTGGGGTTATTTATTCTCAGAGAGTATTGCTTGCTCTTACCGATAAAGGCTTATCCAGAGAGGTTGCTTACAGATTAGTCCAAAAAAATGCCCACGCAGCCTGGAATAAAGATAATGGCAATTTTAAACAAAACCTGCTAAATGATAGTGAAGTAAGGCAATATTTAGATGAAGTTGAAATTGAAAATTGTTTTGAGCCAAAATATTACTTGAGAAACATAAATACAATTTATCAAAAATTCGGAGTTTAATAAGTCTGATTTATTTAATATTTTTTTGTTTTTTTAATTTTAATAAATTAATAAATAAAAAATATAAAAAAACTTAGGATTGAACAAGCCGGATTTAATCTAGCTTTGAATCTAAAAAAGAAAGGAAAAATTCTTATTTAGGGGTAGATATAAAAAGAATTTTTCCTTACAAATTAATAACT
Source organism: Candidatus Gastranaerophilales bacterium (assembly GCA_028282645.1). GTDB lineage: Bacteria > Cyanobacteriota > Vampirovibrionia > Gastranaerophilales > JANQFW01 > JANQFW01. The sequence goes on along the minus strand of JANQHM010000243.1, from coordinate 4,739 downwards.
TATGAGGTAAACAAAATATGCTTGGAAAAAAATTTGCAGGATCAATATTATTATTGTCTTTTCTTGCTTTTAGCCCTTTGGCTTTTGCAAATAAAAATAATAATGATATTCAAGTGCACAAGCTGCCCAATGGGCATACGGTAATTATTAAAGAACAACATAATAACCCTATTGTGTGTATCGACACCTGGGTTAAAACGGGTTCTATTAATGAAAACGATCAAAATAACGGGGTTTCGCACTTTTTGGAGCACCTTTTGTTTAAAGGCACTAAAAAGCATAAAGCGGGTGATTTTGATAAAATTTTAGAATCCAAGGGGGCTGTATTTAATGCCGCGACCAGCAAGGACTTTACTCATTACTATATTACAATAGCTTCTCCATATATCGAAACTGCTGTTAATCTTCAGGCGGATATGCTATTGAATTCCGTTATACCCGAAGATGAGCTGAAAAAAGAAAGAAAAGTCGTAATTGAAGAAATAAGAAGAGCTAAAGACAGGCCTCGCAGGATTTTATTTAAAAACTTAAACAGTATTTTATTTAAAAAACATCCTTATAAATATCAAACCCTTGGGACTGCTGATATTATAGCTAATATCCCCAAAGAAGAAATTATGAAATATTATCGTAAATGGTATGTGCCGTCTAATATGGTAACTATTGTCATTGGTGATGTGGATTCTAAAAAGGTTTTGAGTCTTATTAAGGATAATTTTAAGCCGGCTAAGTCTCACAGGCATTATAAAACATACCAAAGAGAGCCAATGCTTACAAAAAAACAGCAAAAAATCCAAAAGGGTAAATATAATATAGCTTACCTTGATATTGGATTTAAGGGTGTTGATATAAAAAATGATAAAGACAATATGGCTCTTGATTTAGCTGCTGAGATTCTAGGCGGTAACAGAAGCTCAAGGCTGTATCAAAATATAAAAGAAAAGAGAAATCTTGTCACTACTATCTCTAGCGGTCATTACTCATTAAAAGATGATAGTATATTTTATATTAAATCTACTTTTGAGCCTAACAAGCTTGAATTAATTAAAAAACAAATAAGCAACGAGCTGAAAAACCTGGGAGAGAACCTGGTTACAGACGAAGAGCTGGCACGTGCCAAGACTCAATTCCAGAGAGGCTTTTTATATAATAATGAATCTGTTCAAAATATAGCTACTTCTATAGGTTATTGTATGACTTTGGACGGTAATTTGGATTGTTATACCAGGTATATTGAGGGTATCAACAAGATTACAAAGCAGGATATCCAGCGTGCTGTAAGAAAATACCTTAAAGAAGATAAGATGGCTATATCTGTGTTGTTGCCCGAAAGTGCGGGTAATGGCATAAAGACAGAAACTTATAAAAATCTTTCCAAAAGTATACTGCCAAACGGTATGACTTTAATCACAGGTAAGAGTGCAAATAATGATATTATTTCCTTATCCGTATTAGTCAGAGGTGGTAAATTTGTTCAGAGCGTACCTGGTATTCAAAATATTATACAATCTGCCCTTTTAAAAGGAACCAAGAACCGTAGTTTTGAAGAGATAATACAAGAACTGGAAGATAAAGGGATCAGAATAAGCCCTTCTTTAGCCTCTGATTATTTTGAAATCAATTTAAAGTCTACCAAACAAGATTTTGATCAGGCTTTTGACATATTATGCGATATTTTAAATAATCCTTTATTTAAAGAAAGTGATATTAAAAAAGCACAAAAAAATATAAAGCAGGGCATACTTGCCAGCAGGGACAGACCCTTGTCCGTAGCATTTGAAAAGTTTAAAAAAGCTGTGTTTCCAAGGCATCCTTACGGTTACAACGGTGAAGACGTGGAAAAAAACATAGATAAAATAAGAAGGAACGATGTTGTAGAATTTTATAACAAGTACTTTATACCCCAAAACATTGTAGTTTCTGTGTATGGTGATGTTGATTCTAATGATATAGCTCAAAAACTTGTGGCTTATTTCCCAGAAAAGCAAGGCCAAAAAGTTTTAGTGAGCGATTATCAGTCTGAGTTTAAGCCTTTAAAGGAAAATAAAATTATTTTTACTCAGAAAGACACTAAGGCTGCCAAGATTGTTATGGGCTGGAAAGCTAATGGTATTCAAAATGAAAAAGACTACGTAACATTGCAGGTTATTGATTCAATACTGGGCAGTGGCATGAGCTCCAGGTTATTTGTTAACTTAAGAGAAAAACAGGGTTTGGCGTATTCTGTGAGTTCTGTTTATCCTTTAAGGCTTGACAACGGCTTTTTTGCCATGTACATAGGCACGGAGGAAAAAAATACCAATAAGGCGATTAAGGGATTTTTGAATGAAATTGAAAAACTTAAAACCATTCCTGTTAGCGAAGACGAGCTAAAAAAAGAGAAACAAAAGATTATCGGTCAAATGGCTCTTTCTAAAGAGACGAATCAGCAGCAGGCTCATACTCTTGGCTTATATGAGCTAACAAGCAAGGGGTATAAATATGAAGAAAAATACAAAAAACTCCTGGAATCAGTTTCTGCTGATGATATAATTAAAACGGCAAATAAATATTTTAACAATCCGTATATTATATCAGTCGTGTCAAAAAATAATCTTATAGATAGACAGTTCAAAGAAGGATTATAATTGTGAAAGTAAGTGTAAAGGTTCCAGCTACTACCGCAAACATTGGTCCAGGATTTGATTGTTTCGGTATGGCATTATCTATGTACAATGTTGTTACGCTGGAAGAAACCGTGTATCCTACTAACGGTCTGGAAATAAACATAATAAGCAATAGTAAAGATGACTTGTCAGCTATTACTATACCTACTGACAAGTCTAATATCGTATATAAAGCCGTTGAGCTACTTTATAATTACACAGGGCAGGTGGTACCTGCCCTGAAGATTAATATAAAATCCAATATCCCTATTGCAAAAGGATTGGGGAGTAGTGCGTCTGTTATTGTGGGTGGGATTATTGCGGCAAACAAATTACTCGGAAATCCTGCTGACGAAGCAGCTATATTATCAATTGCAAATGAGGTTGAGGGTCATCCTGATAATACTACACCTGCTATGCTTGGAGGTTTTGTATTATCTTCCGCGGAAGAGGACGGAAGTATTATTCATCGCAAAATAGAGTGGCCTGACGACTGGAAGTTAACTATTTGCATTCCTGATTATGAGCTTGCTACACAAATTTCCAGGTCTGTACTTCCTGAAAAAGTTGATTTACAGGATGCGCTTTATAATGCTAAAAGATGCGCTTTGTTTATACAGGCATTGCATACAAAAGACTCTGCCCTTTTAAAAGTAGCATTGGATGATAAACTGCATCAACCTTATAGAACTCGATTAGTGCCGGGTTTTGATGAGATAGCCACCAGTTTAAAAGATGTAGAGGTTTTAGGTACTGTGCTTAGTGGCGCGGGACCCAGTATCTTGGTTATTTCAGAGAATTCCAGAGTTGAGGATGTTAAGAATACCGTTAAGTCAACTTGGGAAGCTATTGGTATTCGATCAAGCGTAAAAACTGTTGATATTGATACTACGGGTGCGGTTATTCTGTAGAGGATATGTAATATTAAAATTTTTATTAAAACAAATTAAATTTTTTAAGTTATAATCTAAGTGTCAAGTTAGTTATAAGTATTTAAATTAATTATGATATATAATGGCTAGAAGTGATCTACTTTTAAAATTGGTAAAAGCTGGAATTATTGGAGATTCAACATTATTTAGGAAAACTGTTGAGGCGATTGCTGCTGAAGAAAGGGCTAAGCAGCATAATTTATTAGCAGATAAACTAATGAGTACGCTAGTAGAAAACCAAAAATTCAAATCTTTTTCATACTCCAATGGAAATAATATTACTAATAATATCAAAGAATTATTTTGGGAATTAATACCTGAAAAAAAAATGTCAGATTTAATTTTGAATGAAAAAATTAAAATTGTTTGTAATGATTTGCTTGAAGAACATTATAGATCTGACCTTCTTCGCTCATACGGAATGGAACCAAGGCATAGAATATTATTAGCTGGTCCTCCAGGTAATGGAAAAACTAGCTTAGCTGAAGCTTTAGCTGAATCATTATCTATACCTTTATTTGTTGTTCGCTATGAATCTTTAATTGGAAGTTATCTTGGAGAAACATCTTCAAGGTTAAAACATATTTTTGAATATTCTAGTTCTAGAAGGTGTGTTCTGTTCTTTGATGAATTTGATACAATAGGTAAAGAGCGAGGAGATAAACATGAAACAGGTGAAATTAAAAGAGTAGTAAGCTCTTTGCTTATGCAAATAGATAAGTTACCAAGTTATGTTATCATAATTACAGCAAGCAACCATCCAGAATTACTTGATAAAGCGGTATGGAGAAGATTTCAAGTTAAATTATTTTTACCTAAACCATCTGAAAAAGAAATTGAAAAACTAATAAGGGATACCGAAAAAAAATTACAAAAAAAATTAAAATTTCCAGTTAAAATGATAGCTTCAAAATTATATGGAGCTAGTTTTGCTGAAATTCAGGACTTTTGTGATAATATAACAAGAAAGTTTATTCTTTCATATGAATTAGGGTCATCTAAAGAAATTGTTCAAAAAACTTTAGAAGAATGGGAAGAGCGATTTACTTTAAGAGACTCAGACCCTGAGTTCTAAATAAAATTGCAACACTTTGTTAGAATAAAATAACAAAGGAGTAGCAAAGTGTTAAAAGAAAAACAGTTTGAACATTTACAACCATAT
>JANQHM010000206.1 GCA_028282645.1 Candidatus Gastranaerophilales bacterium | reverse complement strand
CCCTAGTTTTACATTAGGGTTTAAGTTTTTTGAAAAATTTAACTCTAAATTTTTATCTTTCTTCAATGGTTTTATATTACTTCAATTTTAAAAAAATGTCAAATGGAAAAAAGTCTGGAGTTTTATTTTAAGCTATGTCTTGTGTACAGAAAAATATAGAAAAAATATTAAAAAAGAAAAAAATTACTATTTATAAGGCAAGCCGGCTAATAAATGTAGATGATGGTGCCCTTTACAGGATGGTTAGAGGACGTTCAAATTTTTCTAAAAAATATATTAATAAAATTATACCTTTGCTGGAAGTTTCAAGAGAGGAATTTGAAAGCTGGATTATTGCTGATAAATACCCTAAAGAAATAATAAAAAAAGCCATATCAGTTAAACAAAATCCACCGGCACCTGTTGAAATACCTCAACAAAAAACAAAAGAGACCGAATCTCCTATTCTAACAGCACAAATAGATGAACTAATCTTAAAAAAAGGACTATCAAGAACAAAGTTGAGCAAATTGATAAACTATGGGCAGGGCATCTTTAATCAAATGATAATAGGAAAGCACAAAATCTCATGTAATGTCATAGAAAGGTTGTCCGAGGTGCTTGAAATATCGCAGGATGAAATAAATTCCTGGGTACTGGCTGATAAGTATTCGCTTGAGTTTCTATGTATGGCTTGGGAAGTTTGTACATCTGAAGAATGATATAAACATTAAAGAAGATATTTTATAATATCTAACTACTACCCTCAAGTTGACTGATAAAATCTTTTAGCTTTTTAAGATTATTATTTTTTTCATCATTAACTTTTTTGGATTCTGAGCTATTATCGCTAAAGTATAGCGCATTTGTAATTATTCTGGCTATTAAAAAAGGCTGTATTATTATACTTCCAATAATTATGGCTAAACTTTGAGAATCAAACTTATCAGGATTTGATGAAATAAAGTCTATAATCCATTTTATTTCAAAGGCTATAAATGTATAAAAAAATAGAGGTAATAGTATTTTAATGACTGTAGATGCTACATGATAAGCTGCAAGACATATATGTCTTAATTAGCCTTATCTTTAGATTCTTCTAAGTCACTTTGTTTCTCTACAATCGTTCTGGACTCTCTAACTTTCTGAAGTATATTTTGATGAAAAGATTCCTCATTAATAGTCATCTTCTAACAGTCCTAAGTTTAAGAGTCTGATTGCAACCGCAGATTTTGATACTTCAAACTTATCTGAAAGTTTTTCAAGATTTTTATGTTTTCTCCAGGCTTTTGCAACTTCCTCTTTGGGCATTATTAACATAGAAGCAAATAAATTGGCTTGATATTCTTCCCTGTCATAATTTGAAGTAAATAACCTGTAATCAACAACAGCTTTATGTCCTAAACACAAATGGCCGATTTCGTGAGCAATTGTAAAAAGCTTACGCTTATAACTTTGACTTTTGTTTATAGTTATAGATTTTTCTTCTTTATCTATTACTCCAGATATATTGTTATTTGAAAAGTCAAACTCAAATACTTTATAGCCAAGCTGCTTTGCTATATCGATTACATCTATGGGTATTTTACCTTTTTTATAGCCTGTTAAATTTCTTAAGTTCGTAGTCATTGACTCAATCATTCCATTAGGGATAAACTCAGGTAATTCACTTGTTACATCATAAATACAAGTTTCTTGATTTTCTTTTTTTTCAGTAAAAAGAGTTTCAGAATTGTTAATAACGCTACTTAGGCAAGACTGGCTAGCGTCTATTGTATGGATTCTTTTTCTATTTTCAACACTCATTAGAATCCTCTCTTTCTAGAATTTCTATCATTTTATCATTAATAGTCCAGTTAAAGAAATTGTAATGAAAGTTATTTAATTTGCCAATATATTTGTCCACTTCAGAAATATTAATATTGCTTGAATCTATAGTATCAATATCAATCAATATTTTAACAGAATCATTACTATTCAATAAATGATTTTTTACTATTATTTTTACTTTATCTTTTTCGACTATAAATGATTGTTCAAAACTTGATAAATATTTTTTATCTTTTATAAATTCATTGCTTATAATACTAGCTTTTAAAATATTGAAGTAATTAAAAATTTCATCATAATTTTCCAGATTCTCAATTGAAATAATATTTTCCTTTTTAAGACCTATAAAGTTTACTTTATCTACTTCTAAGATGTCATTAATATTATTTAATATAGATATTAAAATTTTACTAAAATCTTCAAATCAATTATATTTTTTATCCACTATTAAGATAGAATTATCAACAAACTGAATAATTTTTGTTTTATCTGAATTTGTGTACTCTAACCCAGCAATAATAGAAGACTTTGTAATGTATTCGTTATTTTTATCAAAAGAAAATTCAACACCTTTTTTGTAAACTTCATTGCCTTTATTAAATTCCATTTCGTTTAACTTACTATCAAGTTGCTCTCTTTTGCTTAAAATTTTATCTTTTGTTAAGTTGTTAAGTTCAACTCTTGAATAAACAGCAGAAATAAAATGCTTTTTAAACTTGCATTCTTCTCTTTGCATAGTATCTATTTCAAATATTTTATTTACTTGAGTTTCAAACATTTTATAATGCCTTTTTAAATGTTAAACTAGAATAAAAATATTCTATCACTAATATATTAATAAAAAAATTAAACTTACCAGATTTACTATTTAAAAAGTTCAAAAAATTAGTTTTTATTATTAATCTTTATAGTGAACTACCCTTTTATTTCTGGTTTTTTACCTATACAAATATAGTCAAACCCTCTTTTTTTAGTCCTAATCGGGTCATACTGATTCCTACCATCAAATATAACCAGATGCTTTAAAAGGTTTTTAATCTTATCAAAGTTAGGTCGCTTAAACTCGTTCCACTCTGTCACAAGCAAAAGGGCATCTGCCCCGTCAAGCGCATCATAACTGTTATCAGAATAAACAACCCTGTCACCAAATATTTTTTTAGCCTCATTTATAGCCTTCGGATCATAAGCTACTATATTAGCGCCTTTTTCCAATAATTTATTTATTATAGTAATAGAAGGAGCTTCTCTCATATCGTTAGTTCTGGGCTTAAACGATAATCCCCACACTGCGAATTTTTTACCCTCAACTTCGTTATTATAATAGCTTAATATCTTATCTATAAATAGTTCTCTTTGCTGCTTGTTCAAGTCATCAACCGACTCAAGTATGCTGGAAGGAACTTTATTATCCTTGGCAACTTTTATCAAAGCTTTTACGTCTTTAGGAAAACATGATCCGCCATAACCTAAACCAGGATATAAAAACTGTCTGCCGATCCTGGAATCTGTATACACGCCAATCCTAACCTGTTCAATATCCGCACCGACTTTTTCACAAATATTGGCCATTTCGTTGATAAAAGAAATTTTTGTAGCCAGAAAAGAGTTAGCTGCATATTTTGTCATTTCCGCAGACTTAACATCCATAACTATAACGGGGTTACCGGTCCTCAAGAATGGACTGTATATCTCCTGCATAATTTCGCTTGCCCGCTGCGAGTCAGACCCGATAACAACCCTGTCAGGTTTTAAGAAATCATCAACAGCCGCCCCCTGCTTTAAAAACTCAGGGTTAGAAACAACATCAAACTCATAATTAGTATGTTTTCTGATTATTTTCTTAACCTTATTAGCAGTTTCCACGGGTACGGTACTTTTATTTACAATAACCTTGTATTCATTCATGCTTTTGGCGATGCTTTCAGCCACGGCATAAACAGCTGATAAATCAGCAGACCCGTCATCACTTTGAGGCGTGCCCACAGCAATAAAGCATACTATAGAGTTTTTAACAGCATAATTTAAGTCATCAGTAAAAGAGAGCCTATCTTCCGATACATTAACTTTTACAACCTCATCCAGCCCCGGCTCATAAATAGGAATAATACCTTTTTTAAGCTGCTCAAGCTTTTCCTTGTTATTATCAACACAAATTACATCGTTACCCATTTCAGCAAGGCAAGCACCGGTAACTAATCCTACATATCCTGTTCCTATTACGCAAATTTTCATTTTTAAATTCCTCTTAAAGCTCTATCAAAGTATTTTATTGTTTTTTGTAAACCTTGTCTTAATTCTACTTTTGGTTTCCAATTTAATTTTTCTTTAGCTAAAGATATATCAGGTCTTCTCTGTTTTGGATCATCTTGTGGCAGGGGTTTATAAACTATTTGGGATTTACTGCCGGTTAATTCAATTATTATTTTAGCAAAATCTATAATAGGCGATTCCACGGGATTACCCAGGTTAACCGGCCCATTAAATCCTTGAACATCCATCATCTTTATTATACCGTCAACCAGGTCGCTCACATAGCAGAAAGACCTTGTTTGGCTGCCATCGCCGTAAATTGTTATATCTTCGTTTTTCAATGCCTGTATGATAAAGTTGCTTACTACTCTACCGTCATTTTGTGCCATATTTGGCCCATAGGTGTTAAATATCCTAACTATCCTGATATCTACGTTATGTTGCCTATGATAATCCATCATAAGTGTCTCAGCTACTCTTTTGCCTTCGTCATAGCAGCTCCTTATACCTATAGGATTTACATGTCCCCATTGATGTTCTTGTTGCGGGTGTTCCAAAGGATCGCCGTACACTTCAGAAGTAGAAGCCTGTAATATATGAGCTTTCACTCTTTTAGCGAGTCCAAGCATGTTTATAGTACCAAGGACATTAGTCTTAACGGTTTTAATTGCGTTAAACTGATAATGTACAGGAGAAGCCGGACATGCCAGGTTATACACCTGATCAACCTCCAGCAAAATCGGTTCAATAATATCGTGCCTAATCACTTCAAATTTTTTATTATCAATTAAATTTAAAATATTATCTTTAGAACCCGTAAAAAAGTTATCCAGGCAGATAACTTCATTATTTTGTGCTAAAAGCTCCCTGCATAAATGTGATCCGATAAAACCCGCACCACCTGTAACTAATATTTTTTTACCCATAATTCTCCACCAACTTCATCGGGTGATGGTCATCACCTTTCTTATGTCATCGCTGTAAGCTTTTGATATAACTTAAGTTTACTTGTAAGCATAAGTACTCAACTGACCACTACCCTTCATCGGATATACCGATATTCTTGTCCGTTACTTTTACTTTATTCCGGTTCAAAATTAAACTTCGGATTACTCTTTCAGAATGAGCTTTAGTTAAAAAGTAAAACAGATTATTTCACTTTTTAACGCTCCCGCTTCGCGATTCAGAGTACACCTCATTTTGAGTAAGTTTAACACGATTGAATAATCTGAAAAGTATTTTTGAGGTAGTGTAATTAAGATTTTTTATACCTTTAATTTTAATATAAAGCTTAATAATTTAAAAGAGGTAATAGTCATGACCCTTCCTACTACTTATGGCATTGCTATGAGTATAGGAAAATTGGTGACTATCATTCACAAATTATTTCAAATTTACAAGTTTTACATTTTTGGCCGGGATTTTTAATAAAATTTTCTGTACTAACAATATTATTAATAATATTAAGTAATATCTGTTCGTGTTTTATTGATTGATCTTTAGAATACCTTACAGATTTAAACTCTGGATTTTCGGTAATTTTGATAAATTGAAACTCTAAGTCTTCTTCTTGGAAAGATAGTTTTAATAATTTTTTACTTTTGTGTATGGAATACAAATAAAATAGACATTGAAAATTATTGTCAAGATTAGCAGGCAAAGTTTTACCTGTTTTCCAGTCTGCAATTATATATTTATTCTTTTTTTTATCGTAAAAAATAGCATCAACACGACCTTGCAGCCAGTAATTTGAATCTGATAAGCGAGTTAAAAAATTGTACTCTGTAGCTATTACTTGATTATTTAATATATCTAGATTTTGGTAAGCTTGCCAACGTTCTGTTATTTTAGAGTCAGCATCTTTTAGCAGATGATCAATTTTTTGACCGTTAAGGTAATAATAAATTAAACTATGAAGATTATTTCCTATAATATTAGACTCTGACAATGGTTCTGCCCAATTGATATTTTTAATATACTTAAAATAATATCTCTTTGGACAATCTTTCCAGGTATTTAATTGATGTTGGCTAAATATATTATTATTCATATTATTATACTTCTACTTTATTAAATTTAACATGATTAAAGAATCTAAAAAGTATTTTTGAGTTAGTATACTAACTTATATTTTCATTATCATAAATTTTACAAAAAAAAAGCTGACTATTAAAGTCGGCTTAAAACTTCATTGAATAAGTTGAGAGAGAGAGAGTCCATAATTTAGAGAATTCTTTTGATAAGTAGGTAGGCAAAATTATTGTGAATTTATTTAGAGTAATAACTCTTACTAATTATTTATACTTAAATAAGATAAATCCTTAGCAGTTATTTCTAAATTTATAATATATTTATACAGGTTCCAGATTAAATTTCAGATTTCTCTTTTCAGAGAATAGCTTATTTTATTAGTTTTTACTTGATTAAAGAATCTGAAAAGTATTTTAGAGTTAGTATAGAAACTTTTAGTCTGCGTCTTTAGTCAATAAAAAGTAGTTAAGAGATTAAAGGTAATGATTATCACCTAAAAATAAAATTGACCAAGCACTCAATATTATGGTAGAAATGAAATATATTCTTTTTAGTTACGTACGGAAGTGGAAAGAAAAAATGGTAATGGCAGAAAACATGCAAGAGAGAAAATTAAGCAAGATTAAAACTCATTGGTGTAGCGAAATAACCGCTAAAAATATCGGTGAAAGAGTTGATATTGCAGGATGGGTATCTACAGTAAGAGATCTTGGCGGTATTATTTTTGTTGAAGTTAGAGATAGAACAGGATTGTTTCAAATAGTATCAGACCCTCAACAAAACCCGGAAGTTCATAAAATCTTTGAGCAATTAAAAGACGAATATGTTATCCACGCTTCAGGCGTTGTCTCTAAAAGGCCTGAAGAAACTCATAATGAAAGTCTCCCTACAGGAGAAGTTGAAGTTTATCCTGATAAAGTTGAAATCATTACACAGTCTAAAACCCCTCCGTTTCTGATCAATGATGATCAAGAAGTAGGCGAGGATTTAAGGCTCAAGTACAGATATCTTGATTTGAGAAAGCAAAAATTATTAAATAATTTAATTTTAAGGCATAATATAGTTACAGAAATCAGAAACTTCCTTAATAATAAAGAGTTTTTAGAAGTTGAAACTCCAGTATTAATAAAAACAACACCGGAAGGTGCGAGAGATTTTCTTGTACCAAGCCGTATTCATCAAAATAAATTTTATGCACTGCCGCAATCTCCGCAAATATTTAAACAATTGTTAATGGTTGGTGGTATCGAAAGATATTATCAAATTGCGCGTTGTTTCAGAGACGAAGATACAAGGTCTGACAGGCAGCCCGAGTTTACTCAGGTTGACATAGAAATGTCCTTTGTTGAGCCTGATGATGTAATGAACTTGATTGAAGGTCTTCTTATCAATTCCTTCAAGTGCGCAGACATAAAACTTAAGGCGCCTTTCCCAAAAATGACTTATAAAGAAGCTATGGAAACCTATGGTATAGACAGACCTGATACAAGATTTGACCTTAAGCTCTCTGATATAAGCGATATAATGAAAACAAGTGCTTTTACCGCGTTTGCTGATATTGTAAAAAAAGGCGGAAGTGTAAGGGCTTTATGCGTACCTGGAATAGCAAACTACAGTCGTAAAGATATGGATGACATAAGAAATCTTGCTGTCTCTTACGGTGCAAAAGGTTTGGCATGGATAACCTATGCTGAAGACGGCTCTATCAAATCTCCTATACTTAAATTTTTAAACGAGGAAGAACAAGCTCAAATTCAAAAAAGAACAAATGCAAATCCAAGAGATGTTGTATTCTTTGTAGCAGATCAAGATCCTATTGTGTTTGATGTATTAGGAAGATTAAGATTACATTTTGGTGAAAAACTTAATTTAATTGATGAGTCAAAACATAATCTTCTCTGGGTTGTTAATTTTCCAATGTTTGACTGGGATGCAGAGGCAGAAAGATATGTAGCTGTTCATCATCCATTTACTTCACCATGTCCGAAAAGTATTGATAAGCTCGATACTGAACCTCAAAACTGTAATGCATTGGCTTATGACATTGTTTATAATGGTACTGAAATAGGCGGCGGCAGTATAAGAATTCATACACCGGAGTTGCAGCAAAAAGTATTTGATACACTGGGATTAACAAAAGAAGAAATTCAAGAAAAATTCGGGTTTATGATAGAATCTTTTAAATACGGGACACCTCCACATGGCGGTATTGCTTTAGGCTTGGATAGGCTTGTTGCTCTTATTGCAAATGCACCCTCCATCAGAGATGTGATAGCATTCCCTAAAAACAGTCAGGCAAAATGCTTAATGACAGATGCTCCAGGTTCTGCCGATGATGAGCAGTTTAGGGAGCTTCATTTAAAACCTGTTTATCCTAAAAAGAAAAATAAAGATAGATAGTAAAAAATCAGGGTAAAAGAGTTTATTGAAGTTAAGACTAAGAGAAAAAGTTGCGAGAGAAATTATTTATGCTTGTAAGTTATTAAATCAAGGCTTTTACGCCTAATTTTTAGAGAGGTAATATTGCTTAAAAGAGAGCAGCTGAAGCAAGAAACTGACACGTTTAAGTTTTGTCATTACAAATTATTTTGCCTGTTATTTTTTAGGGAATTTTATAATAAATTCTTATAATTACTGAATAAAATCATATAAATAATATTTCATTTTTTATATTTTCTCTGTAAATTCCCTGTTTTTTTAGTTCAAAAAGGAGAAGAATGCTGTCAGGACTGCAATCACCACCATAAAGCCACTAAACACTAAAGTTGGTGGCTTTATGGTTTTATAACCTTAATTTTAACTTTGAACCAGAATAAATAAAAAAAATGGAAAAATATTGTATAATAATTAAATCTGAAAGCAAATGATCTGAAATTTAATTTTAAACCAGAATAAATATATTAGAAATTATGAGGTAAGTATGGAAAACGTTATTAATGGAAACAATCGTTTGATAGTTATTTCCGGTTCGTCCGGAGTGGGAAAAGGTACATTATTATCATTATTAATGAAAAAATTTTCAGATATGTACCTTTCAGTTTCTGTTACTACAAGAATACCCAGGGCTGGCGAGCTTCATGGTATTGATTATTTTTTTACTTCCAAAGAAAATTTTCAAAATTTAATTGAAAAGGATGAATTTTTGGAATGGTCAGAGTTTGCGGGAAATTATTACGGAACTTATGCCAGTGCAGTAAAACAAGCTCTTACAGAAGGCAAAGATGTTATCCTGGAAATTGATGCTAAGGGTGCATTACAAATTAAAGAAAAGATGCCTCAGGCTATATTGATATTTATTTTACCTCCATCTATCGAAGATCTTCAGTCCAGGCTGTTTAAAAGAAGTACCGAGTCTCAAGAAGAAATTCAGAAACGCCTGAATATTGTAAAAGAAGAAATGAAAGCAGTTGATATTTTTGATTATCAGCTTGTTAATGATGATATTAATGATACACTTGCAAGGTTAGAGTCTATAATTACTGCGGAAAAATGTCGAACAACTTAGTGAAGAATCTGAATAATAAGAAAATAATTATTGGTATAACAGGCGGAATTGCTTCTTATAAAGTTTGTGAACTTATCAGGTTACTTATAAAAACCGGGGCCGATGTTAGAGTTATATTGACTCCTAATGCACGAGAATTTGTTACGGAAACTACTTTGAGTACTTTGACCAAAAATCAGGTTTTTTGTGAGCAATTTTACCCTGCTGAGTGGAAGCCTGAGCATATATCTTTGGCTGACGATGCGGATTTATTGTTGATTGCCCCTGCATCTGCCAATACTATAGGAAAAATTGCCAACGGGATTTGTGATAATTTATTAACTTCCGTGGCAACAGCGTTTAGCAAGCAAGTTATTCTTGCACCGGCAATGAATTGCAATATGTGGGATAATCCGTTTGTTCAGCAGAATATTAAAAAATTGGAGCAGCATGGATATCAAATTATTATGCCGGAGTCCGGTAACCTGGCATGTGGATATGAAGGTGTTGGCAGACTTGCCGATGTTCAAGTTATTTTTGATTTTATTATTAAAAATTTTGAAAAGAAAAAAATATTATCAGGAAAAAAAATATTAATAACTGCCGGTGGAACCAAGGAGCCTATTGATCCCGTCAGATATATCGGTAACCGTAGCTCCGGCAAGATGGGTATTGCTATTGCTGATGCGGCTTATGAGTATGGAGCTGATGTCAGCTTAATTTCTACAGTGGATGCTAATAAGCCTTATTTTGTTTTTAAAGTAAATACTGCTATTGAGATGTATGAATCTGTTAAGAAACACTTTTGTAATACGGATGTTTTAATTATGGCTGCCGCGGTTGCGGATTTTAGGCCGGTAGATTTTTATAAAAATAAAATAAAAAAAGAAAATAAAGATATGTTAGTCGTGGAACTAGTTAAAAATCCTGATATCCTAAAGGAAATGGCTGCAATAAAAAAATCGCGGCAGATAATAGTGGGCTTTTGCGCTGAAAGTAAAAATGTGACAGGTTATGCATTAAAAAAACTGGACGAGAAAAATCTTGATTTTATTGTTGCAAATGATATATCATTGACTGATAGCGGGTTTAACAGTGATTTTAACGAAATAATAATAATAAATAAAACCAAACAGCAGCATAGGCTTGCCAGAAAAACCAAACAGGAATTAGGATATTTAATATTACAGGATATATTTGACATTAAGGATTGTGGTAATGACTAAAATCAGTACTATAATAAAAAAAATGGAAGAGTTTGCTCCGCTTGAGTATGCTTGTGATTGGGATAACTCAGGATGGCAAGTAAAATTGCAGGATGATAATATAGAAAAAGTTACTCTTGCTTTGTCACCTACTTATGATGTTGCAAAACAGGCGGTGGATAATAAGAGTAATCTTCTTATTACTCATCATCCTTTAATATTTGGTAAATTGAATAAAATATCTGTAGGCAGTCAAGTGGGTCTAATAATTACCACTGCTATACAGAATAATCTTCAGATATATTCTTCTCATACCAATTTGGATTCTACTAAAGGCGGTGTTGCCGATGTAATGGCAGAAATGCTGAAATTAAAAAGTTCAACACCAATTGAGCAAATTAATGAAAACGTGGGTATTGGGCGTATTGGCCAATTGCAGGAAGAAATTGCGCTTGATGTGTTTTTAGACCAATTAAAGAAAATTTTAAAGACTAAAAGCCTTAGAATAACTAATCCGTCTAACAAACAAAAAATAAAAAACGTTGCATTATGTCCCGGTAGCGGTAGTGAATTAATTGGCAAGTTGAAAAATATTGATATTTTTATAACAGGAGATGTAAAATATCATACAGCTATCGATATTGATGATATTGTGCTTGTTGATGCAGGTCATTTGGAGACTGAAAGGTTAATATTGCTTACATTAAAAAATTTAGTACAGGCTTTTGGTGTATCTGTCCATATTGCAGAAGAAAAATCACCTTGGGATGTTATTTGATGCCTAAATTTGAACAAAAAATAAAAAAAATACAAAGTATAATTTCCTTTGTATTTTTTTTAACTTTTGATGATAGTCATCATTTTTTATACTGATTCTCAATTAAATTTCAGATTTCTCTTTTTCATAGAATAGCTTATTTTATTAGCTTTAATACGCTTGAATAATCTGAAAAGTATTTTTGAGTTAGTATAACTATATCTTATTACCTTTTTTAGTTACTTTTTTAGATTTTTTCTTTGATGAAAGAATTTTAAAAGTTTTTACATCTACCCAGGGATCATTTAAGGCTGTTGAAAAAACATTTCCTGTTAATTCTACCTTGTCTCCGCTCTCCAGATCTTTCATTTTTTCTACTTTTTCCCTTTCAATAAGTAGTTTTAATTCTGATAAAGGTATTACATAATCAGTTGGGAGATCTGATCTTCTTAAAAGAAAAGAAATATATTTTTTAGAATCTCTAAAAGCAGGTTTATAATCTAACCCTAGGGTAGAAAATTTATCAAATGTTCCGATAATCTTAATATCCTGGTGCATATATGCTTGCGGCTGTTGTACCAATTGTAATGGTGCAACTTGAGAACAAGCTGCTGCAGGTATTTCTGCTTCTGTTGTTTTAGCAATGCCGGGGACAAAAAGGTTTAGCCCCACTACGGCTGACAATAAAAGTGTAAAAAGTTTCTTTTTCGCATTCATTTTGTTTATTCTTCTCCTTGATTTTTTATTCTACTCGTCAGTTATTTTTATATTTTTACCTATCGCCAATTTTTTAGAGCTAATATATACTGGTTCTCAATATAAATTAATATTACTCTGTAAGAATGGGCTTATAAAAAGTAAATTGACATTTCATTTGTTTTACGCTCCCGCTTCACAATTCATAGAATAGTTTATTTTATTAATTTTAATACGCTTGAATAATCTGAAAAACATTTTTGAGACGGTATAAAAATTAGGGTAGTGGTCAGTTGAGTACTGATGCTTATAAGTAAACTTAAGTTATATCAAAAGCTTACAGCGATGACATAAGAAAGGTAATGACCATCACCAAAATTAGTTATTCTTATATTAACATTTTTAGCTATAAAATTTCCAATAAACTTTTTATATTATATATTTAATGCATTATTACTTTGCCTTGTACTTCTTTTTTTGCGTTTATACTATTTGTGAGAGTTTTAAATAATTCTGCGGCAGTACTTGCACTGTAAAATTTTCCTTTTGTAGCCATAGATGTACATTTTAACTGAGCTATAGCTTCAGGTTCATCTAAATCAAAACCTATTACATCAATCTGAATATCTATATTTTGCCTGACGATACTTAACACATACTCACAAGGACTGCCGTCGCATGTTTCCATCCCGTCTGTTACAAGTATCATTCTTTTTTTACCAGACACTCCTACAAAATCATTTTCTAAAGCTTGTTTAATAGAATAAGTTATTGGTGTCCAGCCTTCAGGCTTTAAATCAAAAAGCTGTTCCGCTATATTTTGTTTATTATTATGACCTATAGGTACTTTTAATTCTGATGCGCGACAGCTTCTTAATCCCAAGAGTCCTGATTTATGCCCGTATATTCTTAATCCTATTCTTACATTTGGCGGGATTTGCTCTAACACTCTTATTATAACGTCTTTAGCTATTTCAATTTTTTGTCTGCCGTCTATTTTATCTTTCATGCTATATGAGCTATCAAGTATTACTAAGATATTTTCCGTTTTATTTTCATTATTATAATTATAGTTATCGGCGTTATATGTGCCTGAAAGGTTTTGTGCAGTTGTTGTACTGAAAAGGTTTGATATAGCAAGAAGAATAGATAATAACAAAATTTTGCAGGTAAGTTTGTTCATAGTAGCCACCCCTTTGCTTTTGTAAAATTATTTTGAAAGAAAAGATACTGAGAGGCTACCGCCTATTGTGTATTATTCAATAAAAAAATTTCTGATGAAATCCAAAAAGGAATTATCAGAAATTTTTTATTATTAAAGTAAAGAAAAGTTTTATTTATTATTAGATACCTAGAACATTTTTGTACCAGGAGAACGTAGACACCTCTAATCCATTAAATGTAGTTTTAACCATTTGTTCGGTTAAATAACTCTGAAACTCATCTTGAAATTTTGGCATTTCTTCTGTTTTATCGGCCTTGGATACTTGTATTTTTTCTTTTGTTAAAGTTTTCATAACTACGTCTCCTTTTGTAATTATTTGCATACTAAATTATAAAATAAAAATTTATCTAATTATCTAATTTACATAAAACCATATTATTTTTAATAGCCCGAATAGATAGTTTTATGACACCACCTAATAAATAAATATTATTTTAACATGGATTTTATTTGAATACTAGCACATTTAGTGCAAAAGTTACAATTATTTTTACAATAACCCAGGGTTAAGGAAAATTAAGTAATACCCTTTAACCCCAAGAGTTTATTGAAATTAAGGGAGTTAGAAAATATAGCCATAGTAATATTTTTAAAGCTAT
>JANQHM010000199.1 GCA_028282645.1 Candidatus Gastranaerophilales bacterium | reverse complement strand
TAATAGTATTTTGGCTCATTTAAGTGTTTTTTTCAAAACAACTATTTTTTCAAACACTGACTATTTTTAATTTTTAGCTAGAATTAATTTGCCCTGATTGCTGATATTATTGGAAAAGCCGAGAATCGAGCACTATGGGTTGATGATCCAAGTGAACAAGATCGAAATAGAGTGCATAATGATGGTGCAGGTCGCTTAGCTCTTGGTTTTGGTTATGATTTAACTTCACGAACTGCCAGTACAATTACAAGTGATTTAAATACTATTAACACGCTTATCTTGAATGGAGCAGAAACTCTTAACTATAATAATATTCAAATAACGAGAACAGATGCATTTAAATTATTCTACCATATACTTCCTAGTTATATAAATGCTGTTAGTAACCATATAAGCCTTAATTTTGATAATGACAATAAAAAAAATACAAAAGAGTATTTAGGCTTGTTGTCTTTAGCATATAATAACTCTATACTCCTTGGAGATAATTTAAATGCTGCATTGAAAGAAAATAACAGAGCTGAAGCATGGTACGAGGTAAGATACAAATCTAACTTAGAACAAATATCTAACCCTGCTCTTGCACCTGGTATAGCAAAACGTCGTTATTTTGAAAGCGAAATGCTTGGGCTATATAATGATGAAAACAATGTATCAGAAGAAGAAGCAAGATCAACCTTTGAAATGTTTTATAAACATGAAAATACAATTAGAATATATGATAACAGATTCTTGCATATGGTTGCTGAAGCAAATACAACCTACGATCCTTTTACTGTACAAACTCGTCAAGAGAGCTTTAAGGAGGGGAAAGAAAAACTTGTATCCTTATATGCGCCTTGGATAGAAAGTGAAGAAAATTTTGATGAGATTATAGAAGATTTAAGAGTAATTGTTGATGTCCCAGAAAATTATATAAAAAGAAATAGTGCTGGTGTGGTGACTGAGCGAAGAGATCAAAATAATATATCTTACTATATTGACCCAGAGAATAATAAAGAACTAGAAACACGTGATCTTATTTTTGGAGAAAGTGGAAATGACACTATTGACGCAGGAGCATTGAACGATGTTGTATTTGGAGATAAAGATAATGATACTATAGGAAATGATAGTATACAGGGTGGCAGCGGAGATGATACTATATTTTGTGGTGCTGGCAGCGATACAATATCTGGTGGGTCTGATAATGATTTAATTATTGATGTAGATGGTTTAAATCTTTATTATTTCTACTTAGGCGACTATAAAGATGATTTATTACCGTATATGGACCTTGAGCTGGAAGAATATAAAAATAGCAGTGGTAATAACTTAAATGGAAATGAAGGTAATGATAAAATAGTCCAAAAAGGTAATTTAAATACATTGAGTGGTGGGCAAGGTTCCGACTTAATAGTTTTGCACGGTGATAATAATATTGTACTAGGTGGCTCTGATAATGATACAATTATTGCACATGCAGGTAATAATAATACTCTTGACGGTGATATTGGCGCAGACTCAATTTTGGGTGGGACAGGTAATGATATAATAATTGGGGGCGAGGGCAGGGATGTATTAAAAGGTGGAGATGGCGATGATACCTATAAGTTATCTATCGGCGATACTGAGGCTTATTTAAATGATTACTTACTTGGTGGTGAAGCAATTGTTGACTCTGATGGCTGGGGAGAAATCATCTATGATGATAATAAGATAACTGGTGGTAC
Source organism: Candidatus Gastranaerophilales bacterium (assembly GCA_028282645.1). Lineage (GTDB taxonomy): Bacteria > Cyanobacteriota > Vampirovibrionia > Gastranaerophilales > JANQFW01 > JANQFW01. The sequence continues at coordinate 2,431 of JANQHM010000199.1, read as the reverse complement.
AATAAAACGCTTAAGTCATAAAAAAAATGACTCAAGAAAAATGTATGACTATGTAGCTAGTGATGGAAACACATATAAATGGCACGGTATAGATGGTCAATCATTAGAGATAACAACTAAAAATAAGGACAAAATATGGATACCCAAATTTAATAATGGGGATTTAGACATTAATCTTAATATCGAAAAAGTTTATTTTGAAGATATCGGTGATGCTGGAGTAAAAGCTATTCAAGATAAACAAAAAGTTTCCAAATTTAAAAGTCCGACTTATGGAAGTACTTTATATGGTGATATTGGCTCTGATACAATTAGTGGAGGATCAGGTTCAGATACAATTACAATTGACTCAGGTGTAGGGCCAGATCCAACTGTTCCAAGCACTCCTGATCCTACAAATAGGGAAATAAATACAGATCAGATAAATAATAATATAAAAGACCAGTGGGAACCTGCAAAAACAACTGTTAGCCCTCTTGTTATAGACCTAAACGGTGATGGTATAAATACTTTAGGATTTACCGCAGGTGTATACTTTGATCTGGATGCAAATGGTTTCGCTGAAAGTTGTGGCTGGATTGACACCAATGACGGCTTCTTAGCTCTTGATAGAAATGAAAATGGAAAAATCGATGACGGTAGAGAACTGTTTGGCGATCAAACATTATTGCAAAACAACAGTCTTGCACACGGAGGCTTTGAGGCCTTAGCTGATTTAGACTCTAATCAAGATGGAGTTATTAATGAAGCTGATGATGAGTTTGAAAACCTAAAAGTCTGGCAAGACTCTAACGTAAATGGTCTGTCGAGCGAAGATGAACTGCACTCTTTAAGTGAGTTTGGTATTATGATACATTTTAAATATGGGTGAGTTCAATAAACAAATTTATGAAAAATTTTTAAAGTAAATTTACAAAATATCTTTTACAAACCCTCTAAACAAGCTCGTCTCTCCTACAATTTTAGTTATAATAATTAACATTACATTTATAACAGTTATTGAAATATAGTATAAAATCTTTACAATAACTCAATTGATTTTTATTGCCGATATTGCAATTAGCATCAATATTTCAAACCTTTTATTTGATTTAATAATGTTAAGATTTTAAAAAATTCAGCAAAATTATGTTTAAAAAATTGTTTATTTGGGAATATAAAATACAGATAGTTTTTATATCATTTATTCAATTTTTTGTAAATAGTTTACTACAAGGCGCATAAAAAATGAAAAAAATACCTAAACTGAACCTCCTGCTTGGTGAAAATGTTTTTGATTTAATAATATAAAAACATTGTGTAAAAAGATGATTAAAAAGGAAAACACTGAGTATAATTAAATAAAATTAAGCAATAACAGCTTAATAAACGTAAAACAATAAAATAAAGGAGAAAAACAATGGCATTCGTAAGGGAAAAAATTACGACAGAAGAAGATAAAAAAATATTTAACTCATTTGAGTTTAAAAATCCTCTTTACAATGAGCTTATTAATCCAGGGTATTGGAGGATAGATCGTGGCCGCAATGCCTTTATGATTGGCCTTGGTGGGGGGGCGCAGAATGAAATCCCAGAATGTTACGCGTTTGTATGGAATAATAATGTAACTTTATTTAGTTTTCATCAAGAAAAAAGAAGAAATAACGCTGGACAAATGGAGAGAATTTGGAACATATTAGACTTTTGGGCTCCAAAATGTTTGGCAGAACAAGGTAATGAACTAATAGATATGATAAAAGAAGCTTTTAGTGACACTATGATGTTATCTGAAGAAAAAAGGCGAGAATCAATTTTCATTTTTAACTTTGAAAGTGAGCCAAAATTTGTACTGGAAGGAGATGATTATAAAACCAGAGACATATTGTTTGGCGGGTATTTAGAAAATTAAAAAAAATTAGTTTAAAAGATTAAAATAATTAGAATTGAAAGGGGCCATTAATATTGTTTAATTTTACTTAACTATAATAAAAAAAACACTGAATATAATTAAATAAAATTAAGCAATAACAGCTTAGTAAACGTAAAACAAGAAAACAAAGGAGAAAAGCAATGGCATTTGTAAGAGAAAAAATCACAACAGAAGAAGATAAGGCTTTGTTTAATTCATATCACTTTATAGATCCTTTAGACAATGAACCTGTTAAGCTAGGTTATTGGAGAATTGATCGTGAACGTAATGCTTTTTTAGTAGCAATAGGGGGGGGTCGAAATACCCTCATGCTATGCATTTGTATGGAATAATAACGTAATTTTATTTAGTCTTTTTGATAGTGTAAGAGATACATCAACCGGGAAAATTGAGTGGACTTGGGAAATATTAGATTTTTTAGCACCAAAATGTTTGGCAGAACAAAGTAATGAACTAATAGATATGATAAAAGAAGCTTTTATTGACACTATTATGTTATCTGAAGAAAAAAGGCGTGAATCA
>JANQHM010000020.1 GCA_028282645.1 Candidatus Gastranaerophilales bacterium | reverse complement strand
TGCCAGGCAAGCCGCTTCAGCTTTAACAGCGCAGTCCTTAAATGAGCCTTTATTATTGATATAACCAGCTTTTATTTTTTTAACCAGATAGGCTCTAACACCGATGACACAAGAAAGGTGATGACAATCACCTAAAATTATTTCCCTAAGGTCCGATAATATTAAATATAACTTAAGATTGTTAAAAACGCATAAATATAATAAAATATCTTATAGTACTCAATAGAGGAGATCTTTAATTATGTCAGAAGCGATTACCGTGTCTATAGAAGAGTTAAATTCAACAAATGTAGGAAATATAAAGGAACTTTATGAAAGCTTTAAAGTAAAAGCCCAAAAAGATTATAAGATGGATTTGCCCGCCCTTGAATACGAAGATTTTTGCGAAGCAATAAGACAAAATGTTTTAAAGGCTTTGGTCTTATATGAAAATTCAGTGCCTAAAGCTTTGTTAATGTATGTTTTTGAATATTATAAGTCTATAGAATTAAATATTATTCATGTTATTGATAATGAAAGAGTAAAGGAAAGAAAATCTAAAATATTAGCTGAACTAATGAACTTATTAAAAGATAGAACAGACTGGAAATTAATTAGTTATCCGATGTTGGGTGCTCAAGAGAAATTTGTTCAAAATATTGCTTCAGACTTTAAATTCAAGCTTGTAGGTCAAGCTGTTGTTACTTTTAAGTTTGATGAAGCATTTTCTTATCAAATATTAAAAAAAGCTAAAATTAATGCCCTGCCTGAAGGGTATACCACCTTGGAATGGGACGATAAATATTTTGATGCAGCTTCTGATATTATTTTTGAAACCTTTAAAACTTCAAAAGATTCATTATTTGATCCCAGATTTAAAAGCTTCGACGGATCAAAACAACTTGTAAACAATATAGTATCGGGCTTATTTGGTAATTTTTTAGCAAACGCGACGACAATTTTATTATATGAGGGAACCCCTGTAGGTATATCTTTTTGCAACTTAGCTACACCTATTTTAGCTAATGTACCTTTAATCGGAATAAAAAGCGGACATAAAAAGAAAGGGCTAGCAAAGTATATATTGAGAAATACACTAGAAGAAATTATTTCTCTTATAAATAAGGGACAAATCTTTCCGGCAGAATTAAATGCTGCGGTAGAAACCGATAACTATCCGGCTTTAAAAATGTACAGAAGACTCGGATTTGAAGAAGATTATACATACCCTCATGCTTATTTTGATAACCCTAATTATAAAGAAGAGTAGTTTATATGGGAAATTATATATTTTTTTTAATAATACTGTTTATCATAGTTAGCGGTGTAATTAGCGTATTAATGATTGTTCTTTATAATCAAATTATCCAAAAAGAAGAATCTGTAAATAATGCCTTTGCTGAAATAAAAAATTACTACAAAAGAAAACTTGACTTGATAAACGATATTATAGAAGAACTTCAAAAATATACAGGCTATGAAAGGGAAACATTGGAACAGATAGTTGGAGCAAGAACAGCAGCAATAGAAAAACTTAATAAGCTAAGCTCTTCTATTGAGCAGAATACTTCTTCAGAATTATCAGAATCTGATAAAAAGCTATCCGCTAATTTAGGCAATTTATTAAGTATAGTTATTAATTATCCCGAGTTAAAGGCAAATTCCAATTTTATTATGCTCCAGGAACAGCTGGAAATCTCGGAAAATCAAATTGCACAAGCAAGATCCATTTATAATGATGAGGTAAGAATATTCAATTCATACATTCAGTCATTCCCGCAAGTTTGCATTGCATATATACTGGAAACAAAGCAAAAAAGTTACTTTGAGTATGATTCGGAAAAAATTGAGTAGTGATATACCGAGAAAATTGAGGTTTTAAATAATGAAAAGAAAAGTTATATTTTTTGTAATAGTAGCTGACTTGATATTTTTTGCAGCCTTAGGAGTTGCATTTTTATTTACCTATAATGATCTTGTTGATTCTCATAATAGAGTTGATGAGTCAAGAGCGCAAATTGAAGCCGCTTATCAGCGCAGAGCAGACTTAATACCTAATTTGGCAAGCTCTGTAAAGGGTTATGTAAAACATGAAAAATCTGTTTTTGAAAATATAACTAAACTTAGAGCAAATGCTAATAATCTTATGCCGCAGTTAAAAGGTTCAAAAAATTTTTCATCCAAAGATATCAATAAATATATGAAAGCTCAGAAACTATTAGGTGGTGCTATCAAGCAATTATTTGCCGTTTCGGAAAATTATCCCGATTTAAAAGCTTCAGAAAACTTTCTTGCCCTTCAAGACCAGCTTGAAGGTACAGAAAACAGAATTAATATGACAAGGCAGTTTTACAATTCAACAGTAAGAAAATATAATTCTAAAATTAAAAGATTTCCGGGTAATTTGGTAGCGCCTTTATTTGGTATGGAAGAACAACCTTTTTTCAAATCTGCAAAAGGTGCTTCAAAGTCAGTAAAAGTTAAATTTTAATTTATAAACATGAATAAACAATATATAAAATATTCATTTGTTCTGGGTTTCATTCTAGCAGCAATAACCTTGATAAGTTTTATCCCGAATTCTTCTAATATAATAGGGCCTTTTGATATTGAAAAAAGGCCGGTTAGTCTTATAAATGAAAAATATGTTTATGACTGGGGCAATGTGCTTACAAATATTGACGAGTATTGCGAAAATTATATTAGTGAAAACATAGTAAAAAAATATGGAATTGAAGTAGTTATTGTAACCCTGCCAAATCTTCAAGGGCATGCATCGGTTGAGAATGCAGCGTTTAAAATATTTAATAATTGGAAAATAGGCAAAAACTATAATGGTAAAGGCATATTGCTTTTGTTTGTAAAAAATCCTAAAGTAGTTAAGGTGGAGATAGCTACGTACCTGGAAGATGTTTTTACTGATATATTCGTGGGATATATACAGGATTTACAGTTAAAACCTAATTATCTTGGTGGAAACATTGATAAAGGTATAGTTGCTGTATTTGAAGAGATAGAAAAAAGAGCACAGCTCAAGATCCTAGAACATGATTACTCACTTTTGGTAAAAGAGCTTGATCAGGAAATTTTAAGCCAAGGTGCCGGGGCAAAAAGAAAATTAATTAATGAATTATCGACAAAATCATCAGATAAAAATTTACCTCAAAATAAATATCAAGCAGGCTCTACTCCTGAGGAAACCTGGAAAAAAATTATAAAAAGGTGGGAAAATAAGGAAAGGTCTCCATATTTAGGTATATATACGGAAATAGCAAAACTAATGTATCATGATTATCAAAATTTGCCTGATTCTTATTATAAGAAAAATGTAAACACATACAAATCAAAGCCTTATAAGGTTCAACTTGATGGTAATTATGCTGTTATTGATTTTGGTAATAAAAAAGGCTGGGATAATTCTCCGTTTTTGATGTGTAAAACTCAAGAAGGCTGGAAGTTTGATATGGTTTATCAACGCAAACTTATTAGAATGGGACCATCGCCTTCCTGGGGAGTGGAGAGAACAATTTCACCTTATACAAAAATATTGAGAAAATATCCGGGTTATCTTGGAATAGACACCCCTCGCCACAATGATGATATTTATAAAATTCAGAATGATAAAAAGCTTGCTCGCAAAATAGTTGAGCTTGAAAAAAAGCTTAGTGCAAACCATAGCAGTTATGAAATATACTTTGAACTGGGAAAATTATATTCAACTCTTGCAATGGGACTAAAATCTATCTCTTACTTGAATAAAGCAAAGCAATATAATCCGGATAATCCTTATATTTATAAATACCTAGCCATTGCTTATGTTGATTCTACTTATCAATATAAAAAAGCAATAAATGAAATGAAGAAATATGTTGAGCTTTTACCTGATGATGACTTTGGGCACAGTTTTCTAGGCTATTTATATTTCAGGACAAAAAAGTTTGATCTCGCAGAAGCCGAGTTTAAAAAAGCTTTAAAGATTAATCCGCATAGCTGCTATGCAAATGCAAAACTTTCTAGGGTATATGGAAAAATGTATTTAAACTCCTCAAGTGCTAATATTGCCAAGATAGTTTATAAAATATCATCAGATGAGTTTTTTGATAAAGCAAAAGCATATTGTACAGATAGTCAAAGCGAAAGATTCAGATGGTTAAACCGTTGGCGTAACAGAAAATTTTAAACTATAAATGATTGACT
>JANQHM010000008.1 GCA_028282645.1 Candidatus Gastranaerophilales bacterium | reverse complement strand
CCTTGCCAAGCAAGTCGCTTCAGCTTTAACATCGCAGTCCTTAAATGAGCCTTTATTATTGATATAACTAGCTTTTATTTTTTTAACCAGATAGGCTCTCAGATAAATCATAAACTTTTATATTATGTGGCTTTGTTATATCAGACCAGTTTAAATCACTTATAGAGTTTAAATAGTATTTATTATCAGCTGTTTTGCCTATTACATTAATACTTAGATGAGATTCCTTATTATTATTTATTTTAGCGTTATGAGAACTAATTAATAAATCAGCATTTTTACCTAAGTATGTTTTAACAGGCTTACCAGCTACTTGTTTAGCGTATATATGCATAAAATCACTTACTGGCTTAATTAAGTTTTCTTTATTGCTATCTTCTTTATTTTTGTAATGTATATTATCAATAATAAGTACAGGTTCTTTTTCGTTATTGTCATTATTACTAGAAGTTGCCCAATAGCAACGAGCATAACCTACAGTTTTATCTTTATCTTTTATTTCTGCAAATTGCGTCATTGTATAACTGAGTGCTTCAACTATTCCTTGGGGTCTTGTACCGTCAGGAGCTATACACGCTGATGCATAGCTTCCCATAAATATATCGTGCTTAGGCTTGCGTTCCCATATAGCTATTTCATAATCTTCATTATTATGCTTAAATTTAACCGGTTGAACAGTTTGGTTGTTCATCCACTTGTCAAAGTCTAAACCTGCTTCAGAAAATTTCTCTCTTGTACCTTTGTTACTTTTACCCGGCTCACTTTTTTCATCAAATAAAAAATTTTCATAATTATTTTCAAAAGTTGCCTTTATAAGGTTAACTAAATTAACTTCTTCATTATTTAGACTTTTTAATGATTTTAAAGCTTTAGGAAGTGTATGTATATAACTTAAATTCCAATTTATAAAACCTTCCTCCTGACATTTTTCTAATTCAGCATTTGTCACTCCCATGCTTTCACCCCGGATAAAGATCTTTATATAATTCTTTTTTAACTCATCCAGATTTAGAGTTTTATTTTTCTCCATTTCTTCAAGCTGAGTCAATAAATTTTCACTTTTTCCTTCATTTATATATATATTTGATAATTCCACTAGTGCTATTTTATCTTGTGTTAAGGGCTTGTGCCCATTTGCTTTGGAGTTAAAGCATAAGTTGGATATAACTCTTGTAAGTTGCTTATCCTGAGAGATATTTTTTATTGCATTAAGGTATTCATTAAATTTAAATTCTTTTTGTTTAAATTTTTCAACCAAAGTGTCTTTGCCGCTTATAACAATAGTTGATATAGTTTTGGGATTACTGTCTTCTAAATAAAAACTGCAATACACAGGGGCTAGACGAGCATTATAAAATTCATCATGATGGTTTGGAAAGTCTTCCCAGGTTTCTTTTGCAAATTGTTTAAATTTATTAAAATCATCAAGATATTTATTAAGCATGCTACCATCTTGTCCGGTAAGAACAATCATCTTAAACATTTGAAATAATAAATCAGGTTGAATATTTTCATCCTCAGAAGTATTATTTATAGCTAAAGATAAAGTTTTAAAATAATCTGATTCGGATTTATTTTCAAGATCCTTATTATTAAACTTAAACATAGAATCAATATTTTCTAAGATTTTTTCTTCTTCTTCTTTGCTTATACCATTTAATTTTTTATGTTCAGACGAGTTATTTATATCATTTTCTATTCTTTCCATTTCTTTTATGGTTATTTGGTCCGGATTCTTAAGCGGATAAAGCATTTGTAGTAACGTTGGCATGTTCTTTCTCTCATTTACAGCTTTTTCCTGTTTTTGCTTAAATTCATTTCTGCGCTTAGCCTTTTCCGCTGAACTTTTTGGCTTTTTACTAGTAAAATATACGAGAGGATAGTAATGTTTGCTTAATTGTTTTAATTCTTTATATTGGCTTGTTTTGGCTTGAGTATTATCATTTTTTGCAGAAAGGGTTTTCACACCAATATTTTCCTTACTTACTGCAGGATGTATATTAATAATCACTTTTTCTCTGCCTCTTAATGTTTATCTTAGCAATCTGGAAGTACTGAATAATTTTTGTTTTTAATTTATTTACTCCACTTTAAGTAAAATTAATTATTTCACTTTTTTTTTATTTTTTAACAGGTGTGCACTATTTGACGCTTACCAATAAGTTGGTGATGGTCATCACCTTTCTTATGTCATTGCTGTAAGCTTTTGATATAACTTAAGTTTACTCGTAAGCATCAGTACTAAACTTACTACTACCAATAAGTTTATCTAAATCAGTCTTTATTGTATCTTTTTGGCGGTTCAATTCACTCGCCGGAGCATTTAGGTAAGTTAATACTTGCAAATAAGAGTTAATATTATTGTGGTGGAATAATAGAGTGCTTAAAAATTTTAGGAAGATTTTTAAACTTACTCGCTAATTTTAAATGAGAACATTTTGAGAACATACGGAAAAAAATGAAAGTTATTTAATTGCCTAAAAGTCTTTTAAGTAAAGAAACACGCTGGGAGGGATTCGAACCCCCGACCTTCTGGTTCGTAGCCAGACACTCTATCCAGCTGAGCTACCAGCGCATAAAAAAACGGAGAAGGAGGGATTCGAACCCTCGATGCAGATCACTCCACATAACTCCTTAGCAGGGAGCCGCCTTCAGCCACTCGGCCACTTCTCCATAAGTTGATATAAGTTTAACATAAAAATATTTTTTTGTTCAAGTATCTTTTTTAATTTTTACAAAGAACTTCATTGGTTATTGAGTTGGCTGTTTCTCTTTAAAATGTTTTGTTTATGACCTGGGCTTTCTTTTTAGATGGCAAATCGGCAATGTAGTTAATGAAAGCTGTCTGCCTAACTGATTTGTAATATTTGAAGGTAAATTCCTTGCTAACTTGGCGACATTATCCTTATATTCTTTACTTACTTCAAGTTCTTTTTGGGCTATAAATGCTTCTGTATATGTGTCAGGGTCTTCAGTGTCTTCTTTTATCTCTTTTAATACTTCTAATACTTTTGTAAAAACAGTTTTGAAGTCGTTGTTTAATATAAGCAATATTAAGTGTATTGCCTAATTTGTTATACCTATTTGCAGGTTGAATACCCGAAAAACTTTTATCATCGTTAAATCTTAGCCTGTTAATAATCATATTGATTCCTTTTTTTACTTATATTATTTACTATATAATAATATAAGTAAAAAAATAAAACTTGAATTCTCGGAAGTTCCTTTTAAAAAGCAGTTAAAAAAGTAACGAATATAAAGTAACGAATATTAATATTAATATTTTTAAATGTCGAATTTCCATGATATCCAGAGATAAATAAAAACGGACAAAGCCGGATAACTTGCCCGTTTTTATTTAAAATTTGGTGATGGTCATCATAGAAGGTTGTTTTTAACCATTTCCAGAAATACATCGTGATCTCTTATATATTCATCAGGATCGTACAGTTTATTAGAAAGAACCATTAAAACGCAATCATCAGAAAAATCATACATTTCTCGCCATACATTGTTAGCAATGAATAAGCCTTTATTTGGTTTATCTAATTCAACTTCCATTGTTTCAACACCATTATCCAGGTGTATTTTGCATGATCCGCTGGTACTAACCAATATTTGCCTGGAATAGCGATTTGCATGGTTGCCTCTTCTGATAGCACCGACCGTATTATAAATATAAAAAACTCTTTTGAGTTCAAAAGGGATGTTCATATCCTCTTCCAGGGCGATAAGCTGACCGCGTTCATCTCCCATTACGTTGAATTCTAATATTTGTGCGTCAATTTTTCTTTTTTCCAGCACTAACATATAGTATCTCCTTTTTTATTTAATTTAAGCAGGTATTTATACTGATTATCAACTAAATTTCAGATTACTCTTTTCAGAGATTAGTGTTAGTTTATTAGACTTAACACGATTGGGTAGTGGTCGGTTGAGTACCGGTGCTTACAAGTAAACTTAAGTTATATCAAAAGCTTACAGCAGTTACATAAGAAAGATAATGACCATCACCCATGATTGAATAATCTGAAAAGTATTTTAGTGATAGTATATTTTGAAGTTAGTATAATTTAAGTGAGCTTTAAAATGTTTATTAATTCTAATATTTATAAAAAAACAGAAAATAATCAAATAGTTTGTTTAAATTGTTAATAAAAAATTAAATATCAAGAAATATAAAAACAAATTTTTTTAGGCACAGAAAGAGTTTTCATAAAATTAGATAAAGTTTACGAAGCTTCATATTGTTTTATATTTTTTTTGTAATAATAATTAAAGATAACGTTGATATAAATTAATTATTTCTAAATTTAATCTATTAAATAAAAATCGTTTTCTAGTGCTGGGTAATAAAAAAGATGAATCCGAAAATGAAATTAGTTATTTTAATTAATGAAAATAACAATTATAAGTGGCAACACTTACTTATACAAAGACTACTAAAATTAGACTTTATAGAACTAAACTTTATAATTACTTGTCCAAAAACCAAAACAAGCTTTAGTATTAAAAAATCTCTTATAGAATCCTATATGAACTTTGAAAGCCTTGTTGTATCAAAAAAAATGAAAGCAGAGAACTATTGGCAAAAAATAGATTTAATAGATTTTTATACTGAAGTTAATTTTATAGAATGTGAAAATGCTAAAGAAATTCAAGAAAATTTAAAAGATAAAAACATCGATCTTGTATTAAACCTTGCAGAATTAGATGATTTAGATAGCATATACAATATTTCGCGTTTTGGAATGTGGTGTTCTAAAGAATTTAACAACTCCATAGCTCAAATAGCAAACAATATTCACAACGATGAAAATACGATTGATATTGAAATAACTGATCAAATAGCAAACAAAACCATATTTAGCACTAATATCGGTATAAAAAATTATTTTTTATACTTAAACTTCCACAGAATTTTTACAAAATTAATGCATTCAATAATATATAAACTGGAGGTGCTATATACCACAAGAGATACAAATGTTTTAACTTCAAACATAATAGGCTCGGATAAAGGTAATGAACTGGATAATCTTACTGATATTAACGTTTTTAAATTGTTTTATAAGCTATCCCAAAATTTGATAAAAGATATTTTTCAAAGAGTTTTTTATAATGAGCAATGGTTCCTGGGAATAAGGTACAAAGAGCAGAGATTGAATGATTTTAGTAAAGATGACTTTTATTTTATCAGGCCTCTAAAAGATAAAATGTATGCTGACCCTTTTATCATAGAGGAAAACGGAAAACAAATCGTATTTATAGAAGAAATGAATTTTTCCGGCCAAAAAGGATTTTTATCCTGCTTTGAGCTTGATGAAAATGCAGAAAAGATAAAGCCTAAATTAATATTAGACAAAGATTATCACCTCTCTTATCCTTTTGTCTTTAAAGACAACAAGCAATATTATATGATACCCGAGTCAGCACAAAATAATTCGATAGATTTATATGAGGCTGTAGACTTTCCTTATGAATGGAGACTAAAAAAGAACTTATTCAGTAACTTAATGGCTTTAGATTCAACTTTATTATACTGGAATAAAAAATATTGGTTGTTTTTTAATAAGGTCAATGCTGATTGTATGACATTTGATGAACTGCATATTTATTATTCGGATTATTTACTCGGAGAATGGAAACCCCATGCCAGAAACCCTGTTATAACAGACAGTAAAACCGCAAGGCCTGCCGGTAAATTTTTTATTCAGGATGGAATGTTAATAAGGCCGAGTCAAGATTGTTCGGTAAGGTACGGGTACGCCCTTAATTTTAATAAGGTTGAACTATTAACAGAAACAGAATACAAAGAGTCATTCCTAAAAAAAATAACCCCTGAATTTATTGATAAAAACCTTTCAGTTCATACATTTAATAATAGCAACAAATATGAAATTATTGACTGTATGAGCTATGCCTACAAATAATTACATTTAAAGTTCTTAATACTATTTAAAGTTTTAATATTTTTTATTAATTGTTTTAAAATTTTTTGTTAGTATTAAAAATGAAATTTATTCGGTTAACCTAAATTTTATAAGGTGATTTAAATGAAAAAAATGATTTTAATGTTATTAATGCTTGTTTTTAGCTGCAATATGGCAAATGCACTGAAAGACCAAGGCAAAGCTTATAACATAGACGCTTTAGAAGGAAAAATTATAAAAAACAAAAATATTATGAGTAAGCATTTCACGGCAAGAAAGTATATACTTGGGCCAAATGACCTGATTGATATTTCTTTCCTGGGAGTGCCTGAATTTAATAAGTCCGGTTTAAGGGTTCAGCCCGATGGCTATATTTCATTACATTTTAGTGAGCCAATTTACGTATCGGGCTTAACTATTGCAGAATTGCAAAACCTTTTAAACAAAAAATATAAATATTTCTTGGAAAATCCGGTTGCCTCAATTACTCTTGTAGAGACAAGACCTTTTGTAGTGTATGTTAACGGTGCTGTTTTTAATCCTGGCAGTTATGAGATAAATACAAATACAACCAAAGAAAGTACCATAACCAATGAAAGACACGAAACTAAAATCGAAAGAAAAACACCCTTGCTGTCAAATATTTTAGTTGCAGCAGGAGGAATAAAATTTGACGCGGATCTTGAGCATGTAAAAATAACTAATTCGATTGAAAAAACTGAATTCGAGGTGAATTTACTTGATATGCTTCAAGGAAGTGGTTTTAAACAGGATATTTACTTATCAGCAGGGGATACTGTGTATGTTCCAAAACTGCCTACTTCATTTTCTATTGATGATGAACGCTATAAACAATATGCCAGTGCAACATTTTCTCCAAGAACGGTTCCCGTAAAAGTTTATGGATATGTAAACCGCCCCGGAGTGATTTTTTTAGATCCGGCTGTTACATTAAATCTTAATTCTGCTATTTCATCAGCAGGGGGATACCTGGCCAATGCATCATATGCGCCCAAAAAAGTATTCTTAAGCAGGGTTGATCAAAACGGAAAATTAATAACAAAGGCTTATAACCCAAAGAGTAAAGATATCCTGTTAAGACCGAATGATATTATTTACGTCCCGGAAAAAACCAGGCCTCTTGTAGGTAAAGCAATGGATTATATGACCAGAGTTATAACTCCGGCAAATACATTTGCTGATACTTATAATAACTGGGCTTTAATGTTTAAGCCTCAAAGATATCAAGTAAAATTTTAATTTAGAGATTAGGATGCAGAATTATGAAAAAACAAAGTCGAGAATTATTACTTATAAATAAAGAAAAAAAGCTTCTTATAGCAGGTGCTGTATTGGGCATGCTGTTATTTGCAGCATATTGTATATTTTTGTACATACCTTTATATCAAACAAAAACAAAAATATTAGTAAGAAATATTCCAAAGCAAAATATTATGGACGCGCAGCGAGAAAATCCTTTGATGCGCTCAGAAAGCGGCTTTAGTAACCCGTTATTTAATATTTTACAAATTTTTGGTTCTGACAGGCTGGCATTTAGAGTTTATGATAAATTAAGCGAAAACTATCCAACAGATATGAATAAATTTAAGCTTAAATCAAATGAAAAATGGCCAAAAATTCTAAACAAAAAATTATTAAAAGCAAAAATAGAACCCTCAACAGATATTATTAAAATTTCTTTTTCCTGGGTTAACAAAAAAAATACTCATAAAGCTTTAAATATTATTATTGATGAGTTTAAGTCTATGAACCTGGAAATAAGAAAAGAAGTTGAAAAAAGACAAAGAAAATATATTAATAAACAATTAGCTGATATTGAAATCAAATTAAATGATGTTAGAAACAAAATAAAAAATTATAAACTTAAAAATTATGCTTTTAATATCGAAAACGAATTGTCAGAATTAACAAAAGCAAGAATAGACCTGGAAAAACAGGCAGAAGTACTAAGAAGTACAATAGCATTTGAAAACAGTAAACTTGCAGACCTATCAAGGCAACTTGGCTTTAAAGATGCCCAATCCGCATTAAAGGCAACAGCTATAGGTGAAGATCAATATCTTAAAAATTTAAATAACGATTTAACAAAAGCAGAGCAGGAATATGCAAGTTTAAGAGCAAAATTCTCTGTTAATTATCCTGAAGTTAAATCAGTAAAAAATCAAATAGAAGTTATTAAAGAGAATATAGAAAAAAGACAAAAAGAAACTCTTCAAAATGTAATTGTAAAAAGAGGAATCTACGATAAACCCTCTCAAGATTTAGTAACAGATATGGCAAGAGTTCAATCCGACAGGTTTGCGCATATTGCTGAGTTAAAAATACTTGAAAAAGGTATTGATAATTTATTAAGCAAAGAAGCTGAATTACCTACAAAACAAGTAGGGCTAGAAAACTTAAGAAAAAAAGAGTCTGTTTTAGCTGATGCCTACAACAGAGTAAAGCAAAGACAGCTTAACGCAATAATGAATGAGAATGAAATAGTTGACAATATTGTTATGTTAAGTGAAGGCTCAGCTCCCAGGTTTGCGTTTAAGGCATTACTTTTAAAGGCATTTATCTTCCTGTTCTTTGGTATTATCCTAGGTGCAAGCATTGCTTATATCAAGCAAGAGCTTCAAAATAAATGGATGAACTCTCAGGAAATCGAAGATTCAACCGGTAAAAAAGTTATAGGCATAATACCGTGGGTAAAAGGTGATTATGCAAACCAGGAAATTGCCTTAGATAATGACAGCTTATTAGGCTTATCTTATACAAATATCACCAGAAAACTGATTTCTTTATCTTATAAAGATCAAATTCAGTCTGTGTCTTTTGTATCAACCGTAGACAGAAGAAATAATTCTACTATAATACCTAATATAGCTGCGAATATGGCTAAGCTAAACAGGTCCGTAGTTCTTGTTGACACTGATTTGTCTTTGGCAAATAAAATGCCTGAAATCTTAGATGCAAGTGAAAAGAGTAATTTTGACCTGATTGATATCATTGATGAAATAAATAAAGCAACAAGATTTTCTAAAAGTATAGATTTAAAATTATTAAGTGATATTATCAAAAAAGCTATAGTTCCGATAGCTTTAAAGCTTGAAAGCGCAGATGTTATTAAATTTGATTATTTATATTCAAAAAAAGACATAACAAATTTATATGACTATCTTGCAACAAAAGGATTTGATGAAGTTATTAACTATCTTAAAAGAACATATGAATTCGTTCTTATAGATTCTCCGACAAGACCTGCTTTTTATCCTGAGGTTCAGGCTCTAAGCAGCATGTCAGACGGTGTGGTTATTATTTCTGCAATGGAGACCAACCGTAATGAGCTTATACAAGTTATAAACAATATAGAAGAGTCTTCAGCTAAAATAATGGGCATACTTCCAAGAGAAAATAACTCTGAGTTGCAGAAATATTTTGAGCAAAAAGGCTTAAAAACTGAAGTTACAACAAGTTAAGTATAAAATAAAAAATCAAATATAGAAATTTGAGGCTATAATTAATGAATCCTGATAATGCCGGAAAATTAAGAGTATTAGTAATTATTGCATCTTATATAATACCCCTGATTTGTCTGCTGTTTATAGAGTTAGACGAAAAAATCGACCCGATGCTTTTTTATTTGGTGATGCTGGTTGCATTTCCAACCTCACTGTTGCTATTTACAAAGGCTTTAAAAAACGAATTTATACCGTTTATTTTATTACAATTAATCTTTATATTTATATTTATTGGTAATAAGCTGCCCTTACCGGGTTTATTCAAGCCTTATATTTTAATATTCGGGCAGAGTGTAGTTATTGCGGGCTATTATATTATTACTAATTTTAAATATTTATGGAAAAACCATATTCCTTTTAGATTATTATTTATATTTTTTATATTAAATATACCTTATTATCTTTTTCATCATACTGATTTTCGTTCATCCGGCCTAACAGAAGCCTATGACTATGCTGAATTGATGAAAAACTTAAAACAGATATTGGCAATGGGATTTACTCCCGTAGGGCGGTCTTTTAGCGGTGCAGAGACTAAATTGGCTATTTATCTGGCCAGTTTATCAGCAATAGTATGCTTTACTGTGCCTTTGATGCTGTATAGCAAGCTGCAAACAATTAATGAAATAAACTATAGAATATTAAAGATAATTAAATTTACTCTTTATGGATTTTTATTTCACTTTGCAGCCGTAGTTTTTTGTATATCAATAGGGTTTAGCCAAATAGGATTCCTTGGAGGGCGGCTTGTAGGTGATTTTATCGGAGATGTGGGCCTTGGATTTCACTTGTATATGTCGATCTTTGCGATAATCCTTTTTGGATACAAAATCTTTTTGAACCGCAATAACCTTGTAACTGATAAAGAGAAGAAAGTTTATAATATTCTTTTGAGCTTTTTTATACTGGTATGCTGGTCTTTAGTGATTTTACACGTTAACAAGACCACAATAATCCTACTCAGTGTATCTTTTCTTTTTATATCTTTATCTACAATGTTTTTATCAGGTGAAAAATTAAATTTTGAATTTATTAATGAAAAAATAATTAAAAATTTTAAATATCTAATAGGCCCTGTACTGGCCGGATTTGGCTTAATTATGTTCAATATGGACTTTGTTGATAAACTTGTGTATAACATAACCGAAAGATTTTCCAGTACCGGGACGTTGGATTTGCGCGCAACAATGTGGAAGTACTTTATAGAAGACTGGATTCAGGAGCTTAATGTGTTTAATTTTATATTTGGCTTTGGGATTGATTCTTCACGTGAGCTGGCTTTCTTTTTAACTTTTATACTTGCGGGCAATGATTTTCATCATAACCATATACATAACTGGTTTTTAGATGTGACACATGACTATGGTTTAGTAGCTCTCTTATATTTTGGAGCAATTGCTTATATTATATTTGATAACTTAAAGGTTATGTTTAATTCAAATGCTGATAGTAACCTTAAGCTGTTTAGTATAATAAGTTTTGTCTTGTTATTCTTATTCCTGGGGTACCATATGACGGATTGTTTAAGAATACCTATGTCAATACTGTTTTTTGCTCTTATGGGATTCTTTGAAGCTACTAAACACGCTTACAGAACACGACAAAAAGAACATTCGCTAATTGAAAATAAAGGATAAATAAATGATAAAATTTTTAGATTTAAAAAAAATCAATGAACAGTATGAAACAGAAATAAACCAAGCTTTTCAAACGTTTTTTAAGTCAGGTTGGTATATGCTTGGTAACAGCTTAAAAGTTTTTGAGCAGGAATTTGCTCAATACTGCGGGACCAGGCATTGTATTGGTGTTGCTAACGGCCTGGATGCTTTGATATTAATTCTTAAAGCGTATGATTTTGAACCCGGCTCCGAGGTAATAGTACCTGCAAATACTTATATAGCTACAATTCTGTCAATTTCTCACAGCAACCTTAAGCCTATACTGGTAGAGCCTGATATTAATACTTATAACATTGATCCAGCCAGGATTGAAGAGAAAATAACCGATAAAACCAAGGCTATTATGGTTGTGCATCTTTACGGACAGGCGACAAATATGCAAGCTATAAATAAAATTGCCCAAAAGCATAATTTAAAGGTTATTGAAGATTCTGCCCAGTCACATGGTGCTGTTTATCAAGGCAAAAGGGCCGGTAACTTGTCGGATGCGAGCGGATTCAGTTTTTATCCCGGCAAAAACCTTGGTGCATTAGGTGATGGTGGAGCAGTTACCACTAATGACGACAAGCTGGCTGAAAAAATACGGGTACTAAGAAATTACGGTTCTGAGATAAAATACAAAAATCAATATAAAGGAATTAACAGCCGTCTGGACGAACTACAGGCCGCTATATTAAGCGTTAAGTTAAAGAACCTTGATAATGAAACAAACAACCGCAGAAAGATCGCTGAGTATTATCTGAATAACATTAAAAACAATAAAATTGTTCTCCCGATGGTAACTGCGCGCGAATCTCATGTTTGGCACCTTTTTGTTATTAGAACAGAAAATAGAGAACAGTTGCAAAAGTACCTGCAAGAGAAGGATATCCAGACTATGATTCATTATCCTATTGCTCCGCACAAGCAAAATGCTTATAAAGAGTGGAATCACAGATGCTTATCAATAACCGAGCAAATACACAGCCAGGTTCTTAGTTTGCCTATTAGTCCTGTAATGAATATTGATGAGGCAAAAGTAGTTGTGGATGCAATAAATAATTATTAATATAATCTAAGAGCCTATCTGGTTAAAAAGATAAAAGCTGGTTATATCAATAATAAAGGCTCATTTATGGACTGCGATGTTAAAGCTGAAGCGGCTTGCCTGGCAAGGCGATGCAAGCTTTAACAAGACAGCTTCTAAGAGTTTGTTTTTTTAAAAATTTGACTGCCTAAGTTCCTGGTAATACCTTAAAAACCTTATTATTAAAGGAGAATATAAAAAAACGATAAAAAATAATTAAAATATATATTAAAATATAGCAATTTTAAATACGATCTTTTTTTTATAATATTACAAGCTACAAAAATTATCCAAAATTATTTTACTGACTTTTTTATAATTTGAAAATGAACCTCCTCGCAAGGGTCGAGGTATCAGCCCCATAACTTTAAACGCAAAGCAAAGCTTTACATAAGTTAGCGACCCAAGGGTTGGGGTATTCTATCGAATAAAAAATATTATAAATAATAATATAAAGGTAATAGAATAAAAAAACGGAGATGAGAGATATGGGAATAAATGCCCCCAACCTTGATTTTAATAACTTTGCCGCAAATTTTGCAAACATTACAAGCCTTACTAATAACAACATAGGCGGCTCTAACATAAATGAAGCTAATGAAAACGATGCCGGGTTATTCATAAATGCAACCAACAACAATATCGGCGGCTTGGATATGACACTGAGCAACTCCAACATTCGAGGAGAAAATATAAATCAAACAAACAAAAACTACGGGTGGTCCTTGTAAAAATTTTGATAGTGGTCAGTTGAGTACTGATGCTTACAAGTAAACTTAAGTTATATCAAAAGCTTACAGCGATGACCATCACCAAAATTTTAAATTTTCTGGATGGATATGCTATTAGCGGAGTTAAACTCCGCTTTTTTTATGCAACCAGTTTAATTTTTATAAAAACATCTAATAGAGTATTATCTTGCTGCCTATCCAAGTAGTCCTCAAATATCAACATTTTAGCAATATGAAGATAAATTAACTTGTACTTATATATTAGCAGATAAGGAAAATGATTTTATTAAGTTTTAGAAGATTAAATAATCTGAAAAGTATTTTTGAGTAAATATAAACTCTTTGTTACTTCTTTATTCAGATAAATATAAAGTATATGGAGTATTAAATGGATACTAAGATAATTAAATTCGACACTATGGGGGATAAAAGAGGAGCTTTAATAGCAATAGAACAAAATATCCAAATACCTTTTGATATAAAAAGGGTTTATTATATATTCAATACTAAAAAAAATGTAATTAGAGGAAAACATGCCCACCAAAACCTTGCACAAGTTTTAGTCTGCCTGAATGGCAGTTGCAGAATACTTGTAAATGACGGATTTACAAAAGACGAGTATCTGCTTGATCAGCCGGATAAAGGATTATACTTGGGAAACAATATCTGGAGAGAAATGTATAACTTTAGCGATAATTGTATATTAATGGTTTTAGCGAGCGAACTTTATAATTCGGATGACTATATAAGAGATTATGAGCAATTTTTGCACATAGTTGCACAAAACAATGATATATATATAAAGCATTAAAATAAATTTTAACGAGGTTTATATAGTTATGAAAACGTTCAAAGTAGATATAGAAAAATACAGTCCTGAACATAAACAAGTATGGGATAACTTTGTAGACAAATCTAAAAACGGAAATTTTATATTTAAAAGAAATTATATGGAATATCATTCTGATCGATTTAAAGATAATTCTTTATTATTTACAAATAATGGTAAAGTCGTAGCCATATTACCCGGAAGTATCAGGGACAAAACGTTAAGCTCTCATAACGGACTAACTTTTGGTGGGATTATCTCCGACAAAAAAATGAAAACTTACAAAATGTTGGCTATTTTTGACGCTTTAAAAGCTCACCTGGAGCAAGAAAATATTACAATATTAAATTATAAGGCAATTCCTCATATATACCATACTATACCTGCTCAAGAAGATATTTATTGTTTGCATGTTAATAACGCCCGGCTAACCGACAGAGAATTTACCTCCAGCATTAAGCTGGATCAAAACCTTTTTGAAAAAAAGGGTAATGCCAATCATGCCCTAAAAAACAATCTGCAAATAAAAGAAAACTGTAATATTCAAGAATATTGGGAGCTTTTGGAGGATAGGCTAAAGAAAAAATACGGTGTTTTACCGGTTCATACAATAGAAGAGATAATGAGCTTACAGAATTCTTTTCCTAAAAATATCAATTTATTGACAGCTCACAAAAATAATGAAATTCTTGCAGGTGTATTAGTTTACAAAGGAAATTCAAAAACCTCACGGTTACAATATCAAGCCATCTCGGAAAACGGCAAAGATCACTATGCATTGGATTTTATTTATAACGAACTTTTTAACAGGCTTAAAAATAAAACTGTTTATGTAGACTTTGGTACTTCTATCATTAGAGAATCAGGGAAGCAAAATATGGACCTGTTGAACTTTAAAGAAACATTAGGTGCTAGAATGCTCACACAGGATACTTATACTCTAACCTTGTAAAATTTAAAAATGGGATTCCTTATTAATTATATGAAATCCCATTTTTTTATTATTTTATTTATTGTTTTTATTTGTTTACTTTTTTCTTCTTAAGCGTAATGCCCCGGCAATGCTCATAATACCTAAAAGCATTGATGAAGGCTCGGGAACTGGGGCAGGAGTTATATCACCGGTCATTTCCATATCAAAGTACGTTACATGTTGATTATCGTTTACCAAGACCTGGATAGTATTTTCTCCGGGCATAAACAAACTTTCATCCAGAGCTGAAGAGTTCCAAATATAATTCCAATATCCATGACCATGATCTCCGTAAGTTGCTTTTAGGGTTTGACCGTTTACACGCAGCATAAAACTGTCATCAACCGCAACTTTTAGCATTAAATTATCAACTATACCGTCTACATTAATTTTTGTTTGCAGTGCTACGTCACGATTGTTTGTAAATCTGCCGGAAGATTGTGTTGACCAGTTATGAGCATTTGCCCAGTCAAACGTTTCAGGCTCATAATCAAATGGTGCATTTCTAACTTTATTAGGGTTAATTTTTGAATTGTTGAATTCCTGAAAATTCCAATTAACACTGTCTCCAAAGATTGTAGCAGCTTGTGCCTGTGTACTTAAAAGCAACGCTAATACAAAACCTGTCGCCAATAATTTTGATTTTTTTAACATTTTAACTATCTCCTGTAATTTTCATACTTACTTAACTAGTCTAAAACCAGTATACTAACAGCTATAAAATAAAAATTTTGGGTGATGGTCACCTGACCACTACCAAATTTTGTTAATCACTCAAAAATTTTATTTATAGATAAATTTCTTATAACTTATTTTGACAAATAAAAAAAAATATGTCAAATTAAATATATAATTATTTTAAATAGAAATAGTTATATAAAAGCTGTTATGCTATAAATTTATTTATCGATAGAATACCCAGCCCCTTGGGTCGAGGAGGTTCATTTTAACGGAGTAGCTATGTTATCATCCTTATGAAAAAGTGATGCATCATCAAGTGATTGAGTTTATATAGCTATTTAAATCTTTCATATAGCCTTGATCTTTAATTCCGTTACCGTAAGGCTGATTAGCTTCCATAGCTTGCTGCTGTATCATATACTGACGAATTGGCGAAGGTCCCTGTCTGCCAAATATAGGAATCGGAGGCAACCCTCCCCCATACCCGTAATTCTCTATAGGCATATACGGCATATCATAACCGTTTTTAAATCTATAATAAGAATCAGGATTCTTAAAAACATCTTCTGAAGTAGTTCTCTGGAATATCGCTTTTCCTGCGCCGCTAGCTATTAAGCCGCCAAGTACTGTTCCGGGAATAATGCCTAAAGCCCCAACCCCTGCTGCTGATAAGGCTGCACCTGTTAAAGCCGCACCAAGGCCGGTAGTTGTAGTTCTGCCGGCTTCACCGGCAGCACCTTTTACATCACCATGAATTAATTTTCCTATAGTTTTAAATACACCGGGTATAACACACACCCCTAAGGTAAAAGCCGTTGCTAAAAAAGGTAATTTACCGGCTTGTGGTGTAATTCTACTTGCGCTTGTTACTCCAATATATTCAAGAGAAGCTTTAACTCCTTTAGCTATACCTTTACCGCTTTGTGCGATAAAGTTACTACTTCCGTTTAACGGGTTTATAAAACTCTGGCCGGTTCTTAGGCCGTTCCATACTTTTGACAGACCTATTACAGGAGCTGATATAATTTTTTCAAACCAATTGCTACCTGCATTAATTGCAGAATTTCCGATTGCCGCGTTTTTGGTAAATTTATCGATGCCACCAGTAAATTTATCCCAACACTGCGGTGTCTGATTCACAGCATTTCGTACTTGATTAAAACCTTGTGGTGTTCTTTCACCTATACTTCCTACCAATTTGTTATCCCCCAAATTCACTCCTAAATATAAAAAAACAAATAACAAAATTTATTGCTTTAAATCAGGCTTTTTTAAAAGATATTTAACAATAATTAACTTATACTTAAAAACACCTTTTGGAAAAGCTGTCAAATACTGTAGAAATCAGTGAAATAAACTTAGTGAGTTTATTCTTGTTGAAAAAAATACTTGTTAAATAAAAAACAGATAATAAAAAAAAATGCTACCTCTCCACAAAAAAATAATAAGCCTCTTTATCTATTGCCGAAAATAATATATAATATATGATATACTTACTCAATAAAGTACTTTAATATGCTGGAATATAATAAAAAAATTTTATTAATAGCAATATTTATGCTGTTTGTCTTTTGTAATAAGCAAATTGCGCACGCCGAGCCTGAAATTGAGTTCAAAAGCAATATTCAAGCAGCAGTTGACCTTAGCCTTAAAGGTAATGCCAAGGCAGCTGAAAAAATATTATTAAGGGAAATTGAAAAAAAACCTGAAAATATTGCCGCAATGCTGGAGCTTGCAAAGCTTTATATTGCAATGCAGAGATTTAATGACGCAATAAATATTATCAATAAAGCTTTTGCTATAGAGCCTGATAATCCCTTGACTTACATAATTACCGCAACATTATTTTATAAAAATAATCAGCTTGATGAAGCTGAAGATTTATTAAATAAATACATTAGCGCAAATCCTTATGATGCAGAAGCCATGGTCTTATTTGGAAAAGTTTACTTAAAAAAGGCTGAAGCCGCCGACCCTACAGATGAAGTACAAAAAGAAGATTTATTGCAAAAAAGCTTTAAATTTTTTAACCAAGCAGCCAAGGAAGATTTTAACCTGTCTGATGCACACGTAGGTATGGCTAAAGTTTATATCAGGATGGGCGATCTGTCCGCTGCTCATAATGAATTTTTAAGAGCCGGAGAGTTAAAATCCGATACGCCGGAGGCTCTTTTTGCTATTGGAAAATTTTATGAGAGAATAGGCAGATATCAAAAAGCACTTAAGTTTATTGATAAATCAATAGCCGTAAATCCTGTAAAAACAGCTGAAGCTTATTCTTCTTTGGGTATAATCTATGAAAAACTGGGAGACTTTAATCAAGCAACAATGAATTATTCAATGGCATTAGGCATTAATGCGGAAGATACTTTTTCTAAAAAACGCTTAAAAGACCTTCAAGCAAAAGAAAAGAAAAAATATAAAGCAGCAAGTAAAAAGAAAAACAATATCACTGCTCAAATAAATATGCTTGAGCCTGAGGATCGTTATATAAGTCAACTGGTTAAGGCCGATTATTATTTAATAATGGATAGATTTACGGAAGCACGACGCTTATATTTAAGTATTTTGGAAATGCAACCGAATCATATTGGTGCAATATCAGGTTTGATAGAAATGTACTACGCTCAATGGTATGAAGATCAGCTTATGATGAAAAATTTTGTACTGGAGAAACAATATTTTACTCCGGATAATCCTTCCAAGCGTTTGATTGTACCTTTTTTAAAGCTTAACTTTATATTAGAAAAAGAAATAGACGAAGAAGTTAAAAATAACCTTAAAACATTTATATATAAGCCGGGTAAAGACTATCAAGATTATATAAACAGCATAAGAATTTTTTATTTATTAAGGGATATTGAAAGTTTTAAAAGTGAACTGAATGTATTGCTCAGCTATAAACTTTCTAATTATCAAAAATTTAACCTGGCAAAAAATATTTATTACGACAGAAATTATGACCAGGCTGAATCCATTTTAAAATCTCTTTTAAAGACAAATTATTCATCAATAACAGAAACCATTTTAAGAAAAATTTCAGCTAAAAAAAACAGAGTAGCCTCACAAGTAGAACAAGGTATTTATTTATATAAAGTAAAAAAATATGACAAGGCTATTTTAAAGTTTAAAAATGCTATTAAACTGCATTATGTTAATAAAAAGGCTCGCTTGTATTTGGCGTATTCTCATGAAAAGTTAAAACAATATGACAAAGCTGTCCAGGAACTGGAATTGTATATTAAGCTAGAAAAACTTTTTCCATCAGAACCACCGGAAGTTGATAAATTAAAAATAGAAAAAATTCTTACAAAATGGAAGACGACAAATTCAAAATTAAATTTTAGATTTTTCTAAACAATTATTTATATAAAAATCTATAGTTTCGTACGTTAGCTCAGAGTTACCCTTTAAAGATTTAAGAGCAACAAGATAAGCATTAATAGTATCCAGCGATGTAAAGCCTGGTATCTTGTATTGCTCAGCAATCGCCCTGATTTTAAATCCGCTGCGCTTTGGATTTTTACCCAAAGTAGGTATATTAAGACTCATGGTTATTTCACCTGATTTAATTTTATTCTCAATCTGCTGCGAGTTATGACGATCTATAAGCTCCACATCAAGGCCTTTTTTCAGGTAAAATTCACCGGTATGCTTGGTTGCTGTTATTTTAAATCCAAGACTGATAAACTCTTTTATTGTACTTAAAGATTCTTCTCTAGCTTCAGGCTTTAATGATACCAGCAAGCAACCATTTTCAGGAAATGTAAATCCTGCACCTTTAAACGCTTTAATCAATGCCTTATCATAAGTAGTGTCAACTCCAAGTACCTCGCCGGTTGATTTCATCTCAGGGGTTAGCGCAACATCAACATCATCAAGTTTCTGAAAAGAAAATACAGGTGCTTTAACTGTCACTAAATTACTTGAAGGCTTTAATCCGGTTCCATAATTTAAATCTTTAAGGTTTTCACATAAAATAACCTTAATAGCAAGATCAACCATAGGTACTTTGGTAACCTTACTAAGGACAGGCACAGTACGGGATGCTCTTGGATTAACCTCAATAACATAAACCTCCTCATCCTTTACGACAAACTGGATATTCATCAGGCCAATAACCTGTAAAGCCTTTGCCAGTTTGGCAGTATAATCAACCAGAATATCCAAAACCTTTTGAGATATAGTCTGGGTAGGATATGTACAGAAGCTGTCACCTGAGTGAACACCGGTTCTTTCAATGTGTTCCATAATACCGGGTATCAAAATATCGTTTCTGTCGGAAATTGCATCAACCTCAACCTCTTTACCTTCAATATACTGGTCAATAAGAATAGGATGTTCGGATGAAAGCGAAGCTGCCTCCTTAACATAAGATTTTAGTCCATTTTCATCATAAACAACCTGCATTGCTCTACCTCCTATAACATAAGAAGGTCTAACCAGCACAGGGAATCCAATGCTTCTTGCTGTGGATATTGCGTCTCTTAAATTAGTTACAGCCGCACCTTTTGGTTGTTTAATGTTTAATTCTCTTAATAACCTTTCAAATCTTTTTCTGTCTTCTGCAACATCAATAGATTCAACGGATGTACCGAGTATTTGAACACCTCTTTTTAAAAGCTTTGGCGCTAGGTTAATTGCGGTTTGTCCGCCAAATTGAACGATTACGCCTTGCGGCATTTCTTTTCTTATTACGTTATAGACATCTTCAATATACAGCGGCTCAAAGTATAATTTATCTGCTGTGTCGAAGTCTGTACTTACAGTTTCCGGGTTATTATTTATAATAATTGATTCGTAGCCGGCATTTTGAATACCCCAGGCTGCATGAACAGAGCAATAATCAAACTCAATACCCTGACCGATTCTTATTGGCCCTGAACCTATTACTATTATTTTTTTATTTTTAGTTATTTCATTCTCATCTTCCGTCTCAAAAGTAGAGTAGTAATAAGGAGTTGCAGACTCAAACTCGGCGGCGCAGGTATCTACCATTTTATAAACAGGGTATAAATTATGCGCTCTTCTTAAAGTATCAAGTGTTTCCATTGATTCGCCCGACAGATCAACAATCTCAGGATCGGTAAAACCGCTCGATTCTGCCTTATGAAGCAGTTCTACTGACAATTCTTCAGCTTCTAAACGATTTTCTATATTTATGATATTCCTGATTTTATTGATAAACCAAGGGTCTATCTTAGTAATTTCATAGATCTCTTCCGTTGTAATACCTTTTCTTAAAGCTTCAGCCACTACAAAAATTCTTTTATCATCGCAAATATGAAGCTTATCAAGTACTTCATCCTGCGAAAGCATTTCCAACTCAGGACTTCTTAATCCGGTACCTTTACCTTCCAGAGATATTACAGCTTTTAAGAATGAACTTTCAAAGGTTCTGTCAATCGCCATTACCTCACCGGTTGCTTTCATCTGGGTTCCCAACTTTCTGTTAGCGTAAGAAAACTTGTCAAAAGGCCATTTAGGAATTTTAGTTACCACATAGTCAAGTGCAGGCTCGAATGAGGCCATTGTTTTCCTGGTTACATAGTTTGGTATTTCGTGCAAATTCATACCAATAGAGATTTTAGCGGCTATTTTAGCGATAGGATAGCCTGCAGCCTTGGATGCCAACGCAGAAGATCTGCTAACACGCGGGTTAACTTCAATTACCACGTATTCCATACTGTGAGGATTAAGCGCGTATTGAACATTGCAACCGCCTTCGATCTCCAGCGCTCTTATTATTTTAATAGCTGAAGTTCGAAGCATATGGTACTCTTCATCTCTTAAAGTCTGAGAAGGAGCAACAACTATGCTGTCACCTGTATGCACACCGACCGGATCAATATTTTCCATATTACAAACAACTATGCAGGTATCATTAGAATCTCTCATAACTTCGTATTCAATTTCTTTCCAGCCTGCAACGCTTTGTTCAAGCAATACTTGGTTGATTCTGCTGTGTAATAAACCTTTATGTAATATATCTTTTAATTCCTCATAATTATGGGCAATACCACCGCCAGTACCTCCAAGGGTATAAGCCGGTCTTATAATCACCGGAAATCCTATTTCTTTAACAAAAGCCTCGCCCTCTTCCAGGGTACAAACGATTTGGCCTTTGGGTACGGGTTCTTTTATTTCCTTCATTAAGTCTTTAAAACTCTCTCTGTCCTCAGCTTTTTTTATGGTTTCAAGAGAAGTTCCAAGCAGTTTTACGTTATATTTGTCTAAAATTCCTGCTTCTTGAAGCTCTACAGCAAGGTTAAGTCCGGTTTGTCCTCCCAGTGTTGGTAGCAAGCCATCAGGTCTTTCTTTATCTATTATATACGATAGGGCTTCAATGTTTAATGGCTGTATATATACTCTATCTGCCATATTATCATCTGTCATTATAGTTGCAGGATTGCTATTTATTAGTACAACCTCGATATTTTCTTCTTTTAATGATTTACATGCCTGAGTACCGGCATAATCAAATTCCGCAGCCTGCCCAATTACAATCGGCCCCGAACCAATAACCAAAACCTTTTTAATTTCCGCTTTTATTGACATTTTACTTCCCCTTTCCAATAGACTCTACCCACTCATTAAACAAATAACTTGCATCTTCCGGTCCGGGACCAGCCTCGGGATGGAATTGCACGGAATGAATATTTAAATCAGGACAACTATAACCCTCTATAGTATTATCATTTACGTTTATGTGAGTAACTTGAATATTATCAGGTAAGCCTTTATCAGATACAGCATATCCGTGATTTTGAGATGTTATTGTTACTCTGTTGTTTATTTTGTCAATAACCGGATGGTTACTGCCCCTATGCCCAAACTTAAGCTTATAGGTATCTGCACCAAGTGCTAAAGAAACTATCTGATGGCCTAAACATATACAAAAAATTGGTAATTTACCGATTAAATTCCTGGCAGTGCTAATTGCTTCAAGCACATTCTTTGGATCACCGGGGCCGTTTGAAAATAAAATAGCGTCAAGCTTATCGTTTAGTATTGTTTGAGCCGGGGTATTCCAAGGATATATATGGATTTCGCAGCCTAATTGCTTTAAATATTTAATAATATATGATTTTACGCCAAAGTCTAAAATACCAACCTTTTTGCCGGATGCAGGGATAATTTCTTTTTGCTTTCGGGAAACATCGGCAACGATATCAGGAGGAAATTTATATTTTTCAAGATTATTTACTAATTCATAAGTTATTTTTTCAGTTGTAACAATACAATTCATAGTGCCTTGCTTACGTATTTTCTTTGTTAGCATCCTTGTATCAACATCTGCAATGGCAAAAATATCATTATCTTTTAAATAATCAGAAATATTTATCGTACTTTTCCAGCTACTTTGCATTTTGCAGTATTCTTTTACTACAAAGCCGTTTACTTTTATTGAATTAGACTGTATATCATCGATATTTATGCCGTAATTGCCAATCAAAGGATAAGTCATTACAACAACCTGGCCTGCATAAGAAGGATCAGTAAGAACTTCTTGATATCCGGTCATTCCTGTATTAAATACAACTTCACCCATCACTGTCTTTTGCGCACCAAACGATGTACCTTCTATAATTGTACCATCTTTCAGTAATATGTATGCTTTCATTTTGTATCTCCTACAAAGCTTGTTTTAATATGTTACAGGAAAACGCTTATATGTATTCATTACATATTTATACAGGTTCCAAATTAAATTTCAGATTTCTCTTTTCAGAGTTTAGCTTATTTTATTAGCTTTTACCTGATTGAATAATCTGAAAAGTATTTTTGAG
>JANQHM010000221.1 GCA_028282645.1 Candidatus Gastranaerophilales bacterium | reverse complement strand
TGGAAAGAAGAACAATTAAGGCTAAACGTCGTAAGGAGAGCAAGATCCACGCTGTTAAGCGTAACAAATTTATTGAACAGGCCTGGAAAGAGGCAAAAGAAGAAGCTAAACAGCTAACCCTGGAGGCTATGTCAATTTACAAACGCAAAAAAATCAGGCAGGGCGAATTCAAGTTGGTAAAAGTCAGCAATAATCCCAAGCTGGCGAATTTAAATCTTTTCAAAGAAACAGAATTAAGGGAAATACCCGCGGATGAGGCGAAGGTGGCTGATACTGCGTCAGCAGGCGATACTACTATTTTAGTAGAAGATAATAAAAAGGAAAATATTATTAAAAATGAATATAATATTGCAAATGATAATATAATAGACATAACTATAGATAGAAACTACAGTAAAAAAGAGGAATTAAACAAGAAAAAGCCCCATTATTAGGGGGACTCGACATAAAATTAAAATAAAATAGCAATGGTAAGCTCTTTTAAGAGAAAAAGAGGAGTATTTACCATTGCTATTTTTCATCGCTGTAAGCTTTTGATATAACTTGAGTTTACCTGTAAATATCAGTGCTCGATTGATAATTAACCTATTTTTTGGTATGCCTTTTTATACCGGATATATACAATTGTTTATCAGGCACAATCAAAACCGAACAACTGGAATTATCAAGCACCCTTTTACTAATACTGCCCAGTAACAATTCAGAAACGCCCTCTCTCCCGTGAGAGCCTAATATTATCAAATCAATATTGTCTTTACATGCAAACTCAAGTATTTTAAGTGCGCTATCCCCGTCTAAAGTAACCTTGTCATCTATTTTTATCTTATCTTTAATAATCTCATCAGCTTCTTTTAATGTAGCTTCGGCGATTTCATCCTGTTTACCCAATGCCCGTTGCAGCCATTCCTTATCAGAAACTATCTCTAAAGGCAAGGATTCTAACCCGGGTTTAACTGTTAAAATCTTATTACAAGAATTTGTATAATCCAAAATCTCAATAGATTTTTTAATAGCATTATAAGAATACAAAGACCCGTCTATCGCAAGCAGGTATTTATTATTAACAATCTCATAATCTCCATTTACTTTTACTATCAAAACAGGTATCCAGGATTTGGAAACAACTCGCCGACTAACGCTTCCAATCCATTTTTCAATCATTTTTTTACTGTGAGAACCCATAATAACAAGATCATAAACATCCTTACCTATTAATTCCAAAATAACATTGGCGGGCTTACCTTCTTCAACAAAAGATTTTTTAACATTTCCGCCTTTTTCTTTTAAGTGCTCTTCCAGTTTTTTAAGAAAATCCAGAGAAGATTCTTTTAAATTTAACTTATCAAGATCCTTATTAGATAAAAAACCTTTTATAGTACTCAAATCAAAAACATTTAATAAATCTATTTCACATTTTTTATTTATAAAAGAAAGTCCTTTTTCAATAATCTTATAAGATATATCAGTATTATCAACACAAAATAAAACTCTCATATATTCTCCTATTTAAAAATTTAAGCAGCATTCTAAAATAATTTGGTAGATGACCATCACCAATAATTTTAATAGTTCTGTACTTTTTATTAATTCACATATTGACTATATTATATTTTGTCAGATTAGTTTTATATCCTAAAAAAAACAATTTAAATTTTGTTAAATTTAAAAAAAACATGTAACATAACTTAATAACCTATAAATACCTCCTCATCAGTTTTTTAAACTAAAATACAAAAAAACACTAATAAAAATAATAAAAATGTGTATAAAAAAAGCGTTTTTTAAGTTACAATTATATAATTAAATTGGTAAAAATCCTTTGTGTTTTAAAAACTGTTAAAAAAATTTTTCGCTCATTAGAACCATTATAATTTTTAAATAAATATTGTAAAAAATAAATAATTTACTTTAAGTATTTTAAGTCAAAATAGTTAGTGCGAGAGAAACTAAAATGTTTTGTGATCCTATGCAACCTTTAAATAAAGAAAAGTCCAAAACGATTAACGATTATATTGAATTAATCGAAACAATAGCTCGTGTTGAATATTCAAAGTTATCGGTCTCTGCTCACTTAATTGATTATTCCGAACTTGTTAACATTGGTGCAATGGCTGTACATGTTCTGTTAACAAACAAAAAAAATAACACTGAATTCAATATCTCCTATGTTTCAACAGCTATAAAATGGGCTATAAAAAATGAACTGAGACGAAGATACAAATGGTATTCTTTTAAACACTCCAAACATAAAGAAGAATTAAGTGAATGTGAAAACAATAATGAGTATTCTGCTAAAGATATCGAAGAACTAAGCAAAACTCAAGTAAGAGAGGCTATTTATGAAACAATACTCTCTATTGATGAAATGGCAGAAGCAGAAAATCCGACTCAAGTAAAAGATACATCTTTTACTCCTGAAGAAAATCTGGAATTTAAAGAACTTAACTCTGCAATTAAACGTGCATTTAAAAAAGTTCCGCAAAGAGAAAGAATAGTATTAGAAAACAGATTTTTTAAAAACAGAAAAATCAAAGACCTTGCTAATGAAATGAATATATCATCATCAAGAGTTTCCAGAATAATTCAGTCAGGTTTAGATAAGATAAGAGCCGAGCTCAAAAAACAAGATCTGGTATAAAATTATACTCTTTTAATCGTGTAAAAACTAATGAACCTCCTCGACCCAAGGGTCGAGGTATTCTATCGAATAAAATAAGTTAAAGAAAGGAATAAAAACTTTTTCTTTTTTATCCCCAAAATACAAGATTATTACTATTTTATTCTTTAAAAGATTATTAGATAATAAATTTAGTAAGCAAACTTATTTATAGAAAGGTTTTTATTATGGCTAGAATAGTAAGAGCTTCATTAGCAATCAGATGTGTACAGTCATCCTGTAAAACTCTCTTTGAAGTTGTAGAATTAAAAGAAAGCGAATCTCAAGAAGTAATCTGCCCAAAATGCGGTGAACATTATGTTTACTCTGCAATTATCAAACAGGGTAATTTAAGCATAAGTGAATCTAATACATAAGTAATGAGAGAAAGAACCGGGTTTGTTCAGAAACAATATAATCAATACAGCCAACACTTGGAAGAGTTGTTTGGCTGTAAGGTTTATAAAATAACTTTAAATGCTGGTTTTAACTGCCCTAATAGGGACGGAACAATATCATCAGGCGGTTGTATTTTTTGTGAAGAAGGCGGTTCTTTCTCCAGAGCTCATTGTAATACTCTTTCTGTTCAACAACAGGTTGAAACCGGTATAGAAAAGTTAAAAAGCCGTTTTAAAGCTCAGAAATTTATATCATATTTTCAAGCTTACTCTAATACTTATGCTCCTGTAGATAAATTAGAAAAAATATATGATAAATCTCTTTTGCACAAAGATATAATAGGTTTGTCTATAGGTACTCGCCCTGACTGCGTGAATAAAGAAAAAATAAACCTCATAAGCAATTATGCAAGTAGTCATTACGTCTGGATAGAGTACGGCTTACAAACAATTCATAATAAAACTCTTAATTTTATAAACAGAGGGCATAACTGCCAGGATTTTTTATACGCCGTAAATATAACAAAAAACAAAGGTATTAATATCTGTGCACATGTAATAATAGGTCTGCCAGGGGAAACAAGAGAAGATATTTTGGAAACAGCAAAAGCACTGGCTGATTTAGGTATAAATGGCGTAAAGATTCATTTATTATGTGTTTTAAAAAACACTAAATTGGAGAAAATGTATTTAAATAATGAATTTCAACTACTTACCCCAGAAGAATATATAGAAACAGTTTGTGATTTTTTAGAATTATTACCGCCAGAAATAACTATACACAGATTAGCAGGCAATGGACTTAAGCAAATACTTGTTGCCCCCAACTGGCTATGTGAAAAATTTAAACTCTTAAACGCTATAGATCAAGAGCTGGAGAAAAGAAATTCTTTTCAAGGTTTAAAATATATAAAATAAGCAAAATCATTGGGAACATTTGTTTTCAAATTTTAAATCACAATTTTCACACACACCATCACAAGGTTCTATGTGTATTGTTATTATTATATTGCCTATTTCTTCCATTATAGACTTTTCTATATAATCACAGTAGTCATGACCTTCTTTTACGGATAAATCCTTTGCAACTATAAGAACAAATTCTAAAACTCTCTGATTTCCGGATTTTCTTGTTTTTATATTTTTAACGGCAACAATTTTGCCAGATATTGATTCATTAATAATTTTGTTTATTTTAAATGTTTCATATTCAGGTAAAGAGGTATCTAAAAGATTTTTTCCACCAACTATACAAAGATCTGCCCCGGCTTTAATAATTATTAATCCTACAATTATAGCTACAATAGGATCTATTATAAAAATACCTGTTATTTTTATCAAAATCAAGCCTGCTAATACACCTAAAGACGTATATATATCAGTACGCAAATGTTGTGCATCGGCGTACAA
The DNA here is from genome assembly GCA_028282645.1 of Candidatus Gastranaerophilales bacterium. Classification (GTDB taxonomy): domain Bacteria; phylum Cyanobacteriota; class Vampirovibrionia; order Gastranaerophilales; family JANQFW01; genus JANQFW01. The sequence goes on along the minus strand of JANQHM010000221.1, from coordinate 23,340 downwards.
CGCAAGAGAATCTGTTTTATTGGCTACTTTAAATAAATAATTACTAACAATTAAATTTAATAAACAAGAAAATGCCATTACAAATATTGCTAAATTGCTGTCTATAATCTCTATATGACCTGAGCTTATTTTCTTCACAGATTCATATATAATATAAATCGCGGCTAAAAGAATTAAAATACCTTCTATTACACCGGAAAGATCTTCAAACTTGCCATGTCCGTATTGATGTTCAGTATCTGCAGGTTCTGAAGAAATCTTTACTGATATAAATGCAATAATAGATGCCAATAAATCGGAAAAGGAATGTAGTGCTTCTGATAATATACTTATACTTCCTGTAAGAAAGCCTGCTATAAATTTTAAAATTATTAGAAAAGAATTTGATAATATTGAAATAAAAGCAGCTCTTGTTTTTATATATTTATCATCCAAAATGATTTTGACTCCAAAAAATTCTCTTTAAGTTTATCATATATTTATACTAATTCAAAGATTTTAATACTTGGTTCTTTCCCAAAAAGCATTACATTTTAAAATAAAACATTAAAAGCAAAAGAGCTTAAAGAAGAAAATGGGGAGGAAGTTTTAAATATTTGTTTCTAACAAAAAAAAGAAATCTCAAAAAATTTTTTTAAAATTTCAGGCAATTTTTATCAAAAAAAATACTTTATAATATTGGGTAAAGGAAATACATTAAAGTAGGTAAATCTAAAGAATTAGGTGCGAAAGCACCATTTTTTTTGTATATTTATATGCTGCTCATCAATTAAATTTAAAGTGCACTTTTTAAATAATTACCTATTTTTATTTTATTGCAAAGTAAAAACTTAGCGCGAACAGAACCCGCAAGTCCATATAGTTTTAAATTTTGAATTTGTATAGCTTTATATTTACTTTTAGTAGCTACAATAAGATTATTCTTTTGCCTGGCAAGTATTTTACCGGGATTATCTACAGGATTATCCAGTTTTACTATTTTACTGCCATTTACCATTAAAAAATCATTATTATAAATTGTATAGCATTTTATCCAACAAGTTATACCCCTTATTTGATTATGAATTTCTTCTGCCGGCCTGTTCCAATTTATAGCCGCATCATCAATAGTTAACCTTGGATAATAAGTAGCCTGTCTTTCATCTTGCTCTTGCGGCAGGCAATTAGCATTTTCAAGCTTATTTAATAGTTCTCCCACCATTTCTTTGGCTTTAAAAGTACATTTTGTTCGTAAGTCATAACCATTATCATCTTCCGTAATTGATACGATTTTTTGCATTAATATGGGTCCAGCATCAACTTGTTCGCTCACAAGGTGAAAACTAACACCTGTTTGTACTTCTCCTTGAGTTAAAACAGAAGCATAGGGATTACTTCCCCTATGTTTTGGTAATAAAGACGGATGGCAATTAACACATGCCACTCTTGGCAAATTTATAATTTCTTCTTCTAAAATTTCTCCCCAGGAACCAACAAGAATAATATCGGGATTTAAACTTTTTGCTATATTAAAAAAAGCCTTGCTATTAATACTATTTGTTTTTATTTCAAATATTTTATGTGTTTTTATCACAGATTCAAAATTATTAGGCAGTAATAATTTTTTTAATGGATATAATAATTTATTTTTTGAAGTATCCCATTTTAATACACCAATAACATCATGTCCTGATTCAATTATTCCTAATAACAAAGAAGACGCTAACTCTCCGTATCCGACAAGTATTACTCTCAAACTGCTACTCTCCTGATTTTTATCTTTTTTAAAACTATCTTATTTCTAAAATCAAATTCATAAACTCAATATCATCATAATCTGTTTCTATTTGACCTTTTAATTCTTCATTTTGTCCTGTTTCTATTGTTATATAATTATAAGCATTTTGTCTAATATAATTTGAAGAAATAATAATTTCCTTGTTATCGCCATTAACTTTTATCTCTCCTACCTTTCGGGAGTTTATAAAAATCTCGGTAGGTGTACTTACGGAATTAATATGATTCTGCCTTAATTTTTGCGCTAATCTTGTATCCAAACCGATTATAGAGCCTATTTTTAATACAAAAATTCTATTTTTAGGAGCTTTACCTACAAAAAACTTTTTAAAAAACTTATAACCGCTTGATTCCAAAGAAAAATCATTAGCATTTGCTGATCTTATAGAATAACTGTTATCTCCCAAATGCCTTAAATTTTGATCAATTATTATTTCATTATGAGCTTTTTGAACCATCCCGATAATCATAGGTTTTAATATTTTTTCTTTGGTTATGGTAAAAGAAAAAGGCTTATACCCCTGCGCCTTAATAGACATTATAGTTGGTGAATCAATAGAAGTATCAATATTAAAAGCTCCTTTAGAGTCAGTTCTAATATTAACACCTTCAGAAGGTATTGATACTCTGGCATTAGATATAGGACTACCGGTTAAATAGTCAACAACTTTATTCTTAGTTCCAATATAATTTTCTTCTGTCACAGAGCCGGTTAATGCTTTTGAAAAAGAACTGCCAATATTTCCAATAAACAAAAATAAGATTATAATAATACAAATAGTATACTTCACCATGGCAACACCTCCTGTTTACTAGGGTGTTATCCTAATATGTATGTTTTTTTTATAATAAGACGTTTTTCTTATTTTCCATTAGAAAAAAGTAGTAGCCTTTTTAAGCTAAAAATTTATCCCCTTTGTTTTTTAAATGAACCTCCTCGACCCAAGGGTCGGGGTATTCTATCGAATAAAACTTTTAATTGTTTTCTCTTAAACTATCAACATATCTGCTAGCCTCTTCTTTAGTTAAATCAAAGTATTCCATTATAAGTCCAATAGTATCCAGAGGAAAACCTCCATTATCTAAAGTATATAAAGTATTTTTGATTTCAATACTTTTTAAAGCTTTAACAGCTACATTTTTAACCTTATTGTCATTATCATTTGCCAGGTTTGTTAATAAATCAAAACATTTGTTTTCTATATTTTTATTATCGGTTTTGTTAATTAGTATTCCCAGTCCCTGAGTTGCTGCTTTTCTAACATTATCATTTTTATTTTTTAGCTGTTCTTTTAAAAATGTAATACATTTATTTGCTAAATCCTGATTTTGAGTATTACCGCCTAATACTCCTACATTTTTAATTGCTTCTTCTTTAATATGATTATTCTTATTTTTTGCTAATTTTTTTAAAATATTAAAGCATTTTGGAGCTACATTTGTATTATTGGTATTGCCGCCCAGTATTCCCAGCCCTTGAATAGCTGCCTCTCTGGCGTATAATTTATTTGTAAAATTTTTTAAAATATTAAAACAATTTTTAGTTATATTTATATTTTGAGTATTACCGCCCAGTATTCCTATATTTTTAATTGCTTTTGCCTGGATATATCTATTCTCATCCGTTTCTACCAATATATTTAAAACGTTAATACATTTATTTGCCATATCTGTATTATTAGTAACGCCGCCTAATGCACCCAGGCCAGAAATTGCTTCTTCTTTTGTGTGAATTTTATCTACACCTGCCAAATTTTTTAAAAATTCAAAACAATTTTTAGTTATATTTATATTTTGAGTATTACCGCCTAATACTCCTATATTTTTAATTGCTTCTGCTTTAACTTTATTATTTTTATCATTTATTAAAGGTTTTAATAAATTAAAACTTTTATTTGCTATATTTGAATCATTTGTATTGCCACCCAGTATTCCCAGCCTTTTAACTGCTGTTATTCTGGTTTTTCCATCTTCCGATTTTGTTGCTTTTTCCAATTCTTCTAATTTTTGTTGATCTTGCCTGGAGCTTCCGCGAAAAGAAATTATCCTGTCTGCATAATGTATTGCTGTTGGTAAATTTGAAAAATTATTTTTGCCTGTTTTGGATTGCAAAACTTCTTGTTGTTTTAATTTTTCATTATTCCAAGTGATTGTTATACTTTTATTTTTACTTGAACATAATTTGGAAATCATTTATTCTACCTCTTTTTTAGATTATTAATTCAATATTGGCAATAATCTGTCATTTTTATACTAGTTCTTAATTAAATTTTACCTGATTAAAGTATCTGAAACGTATTTTTGCGTTAGTATAATCAAACTTAAATTATATCAAAGCTTACAGCGATGACATAAAAAAAGTGATGACTATTACTCCAATATTAATTAAAAAAAAACAAAAAAATAATTGCCATTTTTTTAAAAAACTTTAAGTTTAAATTTTTTATTATTATTTATTTTAATAAAATAAAATTTTATATTTTATCTTTGTCTATCAGGTCAATACAATTTTTAGGAAGTCTTTCTAAAGGCTTATTATTAAATATATAAGATTTATTTTTATCATTAGGATTTATTTTATCATCGTTTTTAATGCTATTTTTATTTGACTCAACAGCCCATATTATATCTTTTTTTGTATAATCCGATGTTTTTATTTCATAATTCATACCAATAAGAATATTTCTTGCTATTTTATCACGTTTAATTATGCTTGCTAATCCGTTATATTGTTTTGTTCTTAAATTTCCCAGATTATGAACAAAATCTATATAAACAACAGGTATTTCTAAAGTTTCAGCAAGTTCATAGCTAACTAATTTACCAATATTATTAGTTACTTTACTAATAGGATCTTTTAAGAGTTCCATTATAGCTCTAGCTTCTTTAACCGCCTTCACAGCCTCTTCTTTTTTGATTTTTAATTTTGGCTTTTCTTCTTCAATTAAAGAATTTATTTTAGCTATTTTAAATTCTAAATTATCTGTTAAGCTCGCAATTTCTATTAATTTTTTATAAATATCAGTATTTTTACTTATTGATAAATCATCATCAATTTGCTTAAGTTTTATCTTATTTTTTTTAAAATTTTGGCAAATAAGATTATTTATTACTTTATTATCTAGTTTAATATTTGTATTTACACTTTTTATATCAGGCTTAAAAGAACTAGCAACCTCATTTGCTAAATTTAATAATGTCACTGCGGTTGTAACCCCTGCTATAGCGGTTCCTATTCCGGACTTATCTTCTTTATTTACATCTTGATTACTTGGGTTTATTAATTTTCCCAATTTTTCATTTAAATTCTTCATTTCCTTAATAGATGATTTAAGAAAATCTATAGATCTATCATAAAGATATACGTCTGTTATACTTGCCTTTTCTGTTAACAAAATAAAAGTATCATTAGTAAGGATATTGGTATTACCATTGTTTTTAACAGTATCATCATTATTTTTAGGACTAATAATGCTAACAAGCTTATAAGATAAAAAATTAATATTTTTATATGTCATTAATAAAATTTTTGAATCATTTTCTGCTGAAAACTCATAAGTAGGTTTAGTTGAAGCAGATTTTACTTCAATTTTTTTAAGCCTTTCATTATAATCATCCAACCTCTCTAAAGTAGTTTTTTTTGTATTTTCTGCACTGGCTGTTTCTTCTGATAGTACAGGATAAGAAATATTTAAAAATAATAATGCAATTAAAAACAAAGTTAAACTTTTTCTTTTCATAATTCGACTCCCTAATTTAAATTAAATACACTCCATATGCTTCAGTAAATGCATTTTGTGCGTATTCATAAGATGCATAAGCATATCCATTATCTCCCCAATTGTCAGTTCCCCAGCTGTTACGAATAATAAATCGGTCTTGAGTATAACCTACAATAGCTACAGCATGTCCACTCATTGCAGTGCTTCTATCATAGTAATCGAGATAACCGTCATAAATTTTTGCATTCTTAAAAGTATAATCAATATTTAACCTTGTTACTACTGGTCCAACATTTGCTAACCAGGTTTTACAATTATCTGCATTTATTCCAAGATTAATATATCCATTAATTTTATACCTGGAAGCAATAGCATAAAATGTTTCTTCTCTTCCTTTGTAATAAAAATCATCTGTATTCTCTGAAGAAAAAGGAAGCATTTTATCAGGAACAATTCCAAATTTTCTTGCAACATCCAAAGCTGTCTTTATCGAAGTACCAGAGTCTTCAATAAATGTAGTCGGACGATTAACAAACCTGTCTGTTTCTTTAGATGCCATCCATATAAACCTGACAGATAAAAGATCATTTTTTTTAATTAAACCTTTTTTCACAAAATGCCATCTTAAAACTGAATCAGCTACAGCCCATCCTACACAAGATCCTGTATTTCCTTGATTATTAATACACCACCAATCATTTTCTCTTAAATCTACTTCTTCCGGCAGCTCTGTGGATATATTCATTATACCTGCATCACATAAACTATCTAATTGCCAATCCTGATCAATATCCTTTGATGGTTGACAATTTAAAACAAAATTACCATCAAAATCATTACTATTTGTCATAAAATCATCCTTACCCAATCAAAACATTCTAATTTCCAAATAAATTTAAATATAAACAATAACTTATTGTCAAGTAATTTTTAATTTAAATTTACAAACAAAAAAAATGGTTATTATAAACTTAAAATAAAAAAACTACTGATATAATTATCAACAGTAGTTTTTAAGATTTTTATTGTTTGATTTATATATGATCAATATAATTGGAAGGAAGTTTTTTTATAGGATTATATCTAAAAATATAGGATTTATTTTTATCCAAATTCATTTTATTATCGTGTTTAAGCTTGGTCTGGCCGGACTCAAGACACCATATAGTATCTTTTTTAACAGAGTTAAAAACTTTTACCTCATAATTCATACAGGTAAGAGTATTTCTTATTAACTTATCAGACTTAAATAAATTGGCTATTATATATTTATATTGTTTTACTTTTATATTAGCCACATTATGAATAAATTTTACATAAATAACAGATGTCACAGGATTTTTAGAAAGCTCATAATTAACAAGCTTACTGATATTTTCAGTTAATTTACTGATTGAGGGACTTAATAATTTAATTATTGCCCCGGCTTTTTGTGCTTCTTCCTTAAAATCATTCTCTTTAGAAGTGTTTAATACCGCAATATTCATTTCTGCCTGTTCTAGCTCGGTAATAACATCTATCAATTTATTATAAATAAGACTTTCATTATTATTTAATAGGTAATCATCAACCTTTTGAAGATTTATACCATTTTTTTCAAAATTATTATAAAAAATAGAATTCAAAACATTATTATCCAAAACAATATTGACACTTGTGCTATTTATTTCAGGCTTAAAAGCATTTGCTATTTCATTTGCCAAGGTCACTAAACTTACAATACCTGTTAAGCCTGTTAAAGAAACAGTAACAGGATCTGTTTTATTTGCACAATTATTTTCTTTGTCATTACATTTATTTATTAAAACTTCTATTTTATTATTTAATGCTTTAATTCTTTCTTCTTTTTTACTTATTAACTTTTCTAAATTATCATTTAATTTTTTAACTTTTTTTATAGAATCATCAAGATACTTTACAGATTTATCATATAGTAATTTATCAGCTATACCCGACTTTTCTGTTAAAAAAATAAAAGACTTCTCATTTTTAAATCTATTATCTTTTTTTATTAATTCTATAAGCTTATAAGATAAAAGATTTGCATTTTTATAAGCCATTAATAAAATCTTGAAATCACTTTCCGCGGAATACTTATAAGCAGCCTTGCTTGATGCAGGACTTAATTCAATTGACTTAAGCTTTTCACTGTAATCTTCCAATTTATTATTAATAGATTCCATTGTATTTTCTATATCTTCCAAACTTTCTGATAATACAGGATAAGAAGTATTAAAGAAAATTATTGCAGTTAAAAATAATGCTAAAAACTTTGTTTTCATAATAAAAAAACTCCTTAAATTAAGGTACTAATAAAAAAATTTTTTATATTAATACCGCAAATAAGCTCCGATTCCTTCATGCTTATTTAATTCTTCGGCGGCCTTGCCTTCAATAATTTCAACATCACCTTTGTTTTTAAATGTTAACCTTATCGTTTCGGATATTAAATCTATAGGCCGCGCATTTCCGTTGCACTCAGGACAACCGGCTTTATATTCATTTCTGGCTAAATAATACCTGTCCCCACACTTAAGTCCCTCTAGCTGCAGGTCTTTAGAAAGAGTTAATGTTTTTATTTGTCCTTGCTTTGCAAGCATTATAGTATCCTGAATTCCAAGCGCAGATAAATCATTTGAGCAAGCCCGACCTATAATATCTTGCACCATCTTATATTCTTTTTCTTTTTCTTCTATATATAAATCATTAATAGCAGTTTCAAGAATTTCATTTATATTTTCTCTTAATTCTAAATGATCAGATGCTATTATTTTTTCTTTTAAATTAGCAGGTAAAAAGCCCTCAAAATGTTTTGTCTCCTGAGTCTGTCCTATTAAAATCAACTTCTCATAATCACCGGAATCATGAATCTCCACAAGTTTTTGCGCAGTTTCTTTATAATGTACATCTTGTTGATTTTCAATATGCCGTTGATATCTCATTTGAGACCATCCGCCCTGCTTATGATATCGATGCACCAAATTTAGCACATCATATTCATTTATAATAAACCCTTTAAAGTTTAAACTAAACAACCGAGCCATTTTAGAATCAACAATAGCAACTAAAACATTGTCATATTCGTTAATATGATAGGCTAATTGTTTTAAATGCGGAAAAGAATCAACTTGAAATTCATTCTCAAAAGGCATAAACGCTTGATAAGCCTCAAAAACGCCTTCTTTATCACAAGCAAAAACAGCCAAGCCATGTGCACCTGTTTTTAAATTATTTTCTATATAATTATAAATTTTATTTTGATCATTTTTAAAACTGTTATACTTTTCTTTCTCATCATTATTTTTTAACTTCAAAAGCGTTTTTTGAAAAAAATTTTTTAAATATATTCTGTTTTGCTCAACCTGCTCTAAAAACTGACTCGCGTTTATATTTAAATACAAGCTTATAAAAGGGTATTCCGTATCCGAAAACTCTGATAAATACTGAACTTTTTTTAATAAATCATTATTTTTAGTCATTTAACCCCATCTCCCCTTTTTTATTTCAATTCAAAAATTTTTAAAAATATGGTGATGGTTATCACCTTTTTCTTATAGTCATGGTTGTAAACTTTTTATATAACTCAAGTTTACTTATAATTATCAGTACTCGATTGACCACTATCGAAAATATTATTACGGATTTTAAATTAATACATTGCATTAGCTAATATTTTTATTTAAACAGTTAGACTATCTTTTTAAAATTTTAATATTTTTTTTATTTATATAGTAAAAATAAAGTAATTAATAAGAAGAAAATTCTTAGTAACTACTTATAGATGAATTAAACTTTTGATTGACATAAATTTTGTTAGATATATAATAATATTCATAAACATATTTTTTTCATAAAATAACTAAAATATATCTGCAATATCATTTATACTGCTTTAAAATTTAATTTTAGAGTTAGTTTACCACCGTTAACAAACAGTTATTAAGTACAAATACCCAATTCAAAAGGAGATTGTTAAGTATGAAAAACATTTTTATTTCTTTAATTATGGGATTATTACTGTTTGGATTTGCCAGTGAAACAAAAGCTGCTAATTTAACAGCAACTGCAAATCTAATAAGAAACTACAATGATAGTCTTTTAAAACCTTATGCCAAAATGGCAACTGCCACAACTGATGTATTAGCCAAAACCAGAACAACAATTGACAATCCGGCCCCTGTAACTAAAAACAAATGGAACGCTCAGGGTCAGGGAAATGTCTGGAAACAAGCAGCACGAACCGAGAATAGCACATCTTTAGCCAGTGCAAAAAGCAGTTTTGATGCTACACCTTTTTCAGGTTCCAGAGGAACTGCATTTGCTCATGCCGTTAATTCAGCTTATGCAAAAGCAACTGTAAGTGATCCTTTTTATTTTGAAAAATTACCGCTTGATACAAAGCTTAAAATAGTCGGATCTTTTTCAGGGGGAACATCTTTAAGCACAATGGGTGAAAGTAATAGCTACAGTGCTATAGGTTCAAGTATAATGAGCGATATAAAAGACTATGAAAAGCTTTATTCTTTAGATATTCATGTTTTGGGTCTTACACCTGATAAACTTAATATTAAATTCTGGAGTAACCCAAACTTTGGATTAAACGACAGCTTGATAAGAAATCAAATAGCAAAGGCATTTAATTACAATTCAACAACTCAAGAATGGCTTTTAACTTCTGATTTGGAATTTTTCTCCATTGACCCCGCATCTTGTGCAGACACATTTAAATTAACAACAAAAGATTACGCAGTTGCTTCAACTCCTGCACCTGAGCCGTCTTCCATGCTGTTTTTAGGAGCTATGGGCATTGCCGGGGTTTTAAGATCAAGAAGAAAGAAAAATATTAATTAAATCTGTTTAAAGTAAAAACGGATAGAGGTAATATACTGTCATTTAATAAGAGATAGAGGAGATTTTTAAGTATGAAAAACATTTTTGTTTCTTTAATTACCGGATTATTACTATTTGGATTTGCAGCTCAGGCAAGTGCTGTCAGTTTAACTGCAACTGCAACTGCAAATGTAAATAGACTTTTTTATTACGGTACATTAATAACAAATGCTAAAAAAGCAACAGCCACAGTAGATACAATAGCTATTGCCGAAAATATAATAGCTAATTCAGCACCTAAAACTAAAACTAAAAAAAATAAATTTTATAGTTCATCCGGAGCTGCTTCAGCTAATGCATCCAGCTTTGCACTAAGTGAATTTAATGGAATTGCTAATCCAAAAGCAGGCATGGGTTTGGTTGCGGTCCAGGCAAAAGGTAAGGCATCTGCAAGAGCAACAGTAATTGATCCGTTTTACTTTGAAAACTTATCGAGTAGTACTAATCTTAAAGTAGTGGGATCTTTTGCAGCGGGAACATCTTTAACAACAATGGGTAATAATAGTTCTATAGGTTCAAGTATATGGACTGATATTAAAGGACTTGAAAAATTTTATAATTTAAAGCTTAGTGTTAAAGGTGATACTCCTGATGCTCTTAACATTGATTTTTGGAGTAATCCAAGCTTTGGATTAAACGATAATCTTATAGAAAATCAAATAACAAGTGCTTTTAGTTACAATAACGCAACTCAGCAATGGCTTTTAACTTCTGATTTAAATTATTTTTCCGTTAATTTTCAACCTGCAGTAAGTAATTTTACATTAGGTACAGAAGACTATGCACTTGCTACACCTGTTCCCGAGCCTTCTTCAATGGCATTTTTGGGAATTATGAGCATTGCAGGAGTTTTAAGATCAAGAAGAAAGAAAAAAGTTGATTAATAAATTTTTATACAAACAATAAAAAAAAGTAAAAAAATAAGAGAAAAGAGCAAAATTTCTGCTCTTTTTTCTTATTTTAGCTTTTACCTGATTAAAGAATTTGAAAAGTATTTTTGAAGGCGAGTCAAAATTTATCAGAAGCCGACCCTAACAAGAGCCTGGACATTTAAAATGCTTAAATCTTGCTTTTTTTGCAAAAAGTCAGCAATAACACTAAGCTGGCCAGTTTAACTGTTTTTAAAGAATTAAAGGAAATACCCGCGGATGAGGCGAAGGTGGCTGATACTGCGTTAGCAGGTGATACTACTATTTTAGAAGATAATAAAAAAGAAAATATTATTAAAAATGAATATAATATTGCAAATGATAATATAATAGACATAACTATTGATAGAAATTATAATAGAAAAGAAGAATTAAACAAGAAAAAACCTCATTATTAGCGGATTTTAGATTTAAAATTAAAAAATTTAAGACAATGACAAGCTTTTGCCTCTGCAAAGGATAGTTATCATTGTCTTTTTTTAAATTTTGGGTGATGGTAATGAAAGAATAATGAAAGAAAGCTATAAGAGAACTATTCTTTTTTGATGGAAATAAACTTATAATATAAAATAGATAAGTAGTATAATAGATTTAAGAAGAAATTAAGAAAAGCATAGGGAGACAAAAGGGGAATTATGACAACAGTAATTCAAGAGAATGCAACAGGCTTGATAACACAAATAGTAGGCCCGGTTGTAGACGTAGAATTTCCAAATGGAGAATTACCGGAGATATTTGACGCTTTAAGAATCAAAGATGTAGCACCCAACGGTGAAGAATTAAATTTGGTTACAGAGGTTCAGCAACTGCTGGGAGAAAATAGAGTAAGGTCGGTTGCAATGTCCTGCACTGACGGACTTGTAAGAGGTATGAAAGTAATTAATACCGCTGCTCCTATTACAGTTCCCGTTGGTGAATCAACACTAGGCCGTATTTTAAATGTTTTAGGTGAGCCGGTTGATGAAGGTGAACCTTTGAACACCGAGACACACCTCCCCATACATAGAGAATCACCAAAATTAACGGATCAAAACACCGACACAGAGATTTTTGAAACCGGTATTAAGGTTATTGACTTGCTTGAGCCATATCCAAAGGGTGGTAAGGTAGGTCTATTTGGTGGTGCAGGTGTTGGTAAAACAGTTGTAATTATGGAGCTAATTCATAATATTGCCCAGGAGCACGGCGGAGTATCAGTATTCGGCGGCGTAGGAGAAAGAACCAGAGAGGGCAATGACCTCTGGAATGAAATGAAAGAATCCGGTGTTATAGATAAGGTATCTCTAGTCTACGGCCAGATGAACGAGCCGCCCGGAGCAAGAATGAGAGTAGGCCTGACAGCTTTAACCGTAGCCGAGTATTTTAGAGACTTCTCAAAGCAAGACGTATTGCTCTTTGTTGATAATATATTCAGGTTTGTTCAAGCCGGCTCAGAGGTATCAGCGTTGTTGGGACGTATGCCCAGTGCAGTAGGTTACCAGCCTACATTAGCCTCAGAGATGGGAGAACTGCAAGAGCGTATCACCAGTACAAAAGATGGATCTATTACGTCAGTTCAAGCTATTTATGTACCTGCTGACGACTTGACAGATCCTGCTCCGGCAACAACCTTTGCCCACTTAGATGCTTCAACAGTACTATCAAGGCAAATCGCAGAGCTTGGAATTTACCCTGCGGTAGATCCCCTGGCCAGTACCAGTAAAGTACTAGACCCGAGAGTAATCGGAGAAGAGCATTATAACGTAGCAAGAGGAGTTCAACAGATTCTTCAAAGATATAAAGACCTGCAGGATATTATTGCTATTTTGGGCATGGACGAGCTTTCAGAGGAAGATAAAATAACAGTATCAAGGGCCAGAAAGCTGCAAAGGTTCTTAAGTCAGCCATTTTTTGTCGCAGAGATTTTTACAGGCACACCGGGTAAATATGTTAAGCTATCAGATACTATTAAAGGATTTAAAGAGATTCTTGACGGTAAACATGATGACTTACCGGAGCAAGCATTTTATATGGTAGGCACAATAGAAGAAGCCCGTGAAAGATCGGAACAAATCGCAAAAGGTAGCTAGCCATGGCAGATAAAATGAACTTTAAAGTAATAACACCGGACAAAATTCTAATCAACGAAGATGTTGATGCTATTTATTCAAAAGCAATAGATGGTGATATAGGTATCTTGCCTAACCATATTGACTATATGACTGCTCTTGATATAGGAGTAACAACCTATGAAAAAGATAATACCTCTGAAAATATATCTATAATAGGTGGTATTTTACAAATAAACAATAATAATGTTACAATATTATCCGATAAAGCGGAACTTGGCAGCGAAATTGATTTAGCAAGAGCTAATGCGGCAAAAGAAAGAGCTGAAGCCAGATTAAAATTAGAAGAAGTAAAAGATATTAACCACCAAAGAGCTCAAATAGCACTTCTAAGAGCTATAGCAAGAATTTCTGCTGCGAGCCAAAGCCATAAATAATAGGTGTCTTTGGCGAATCAATTGAGAAGCCAAAGAAAGGCAAGCCCAATGAAAAAGATCCCCTTTGCTAGGGAATAGTAATACCTTAAATATTCGGAAAGTTATAATGGAGTTTAACTTAGCATATTTATATCCTGAATTATTAAATATATATGGAGATAAAGGTAATATCCTTGCTATACAGCAACGTTGTTTATGGCGAGGAATTAACCTTTATCTCCATAAAATAAACCCTGGAGATAAAATAAACCCTGAATTATATGATTTTTATTTTATCGGAGGGGGGCAAGACCAACAACAGCTTATGATAGCTGATGAACTTCAGAATCAAAAAAATGCACTAACTCAGGCAGCGCAGAGCAATGCTGTGTTTCTGGCAATATGTGGAGGATATCAACTACTGGGCGAATACTATAAACCCGCAAATAAAGACAAAATCCCGGGCCTTGAAATAATGGATGCATACACAACAGCCGGCAACAAAAGATATATAGGCAATGTTACGGTAAACACCGGATTCTCTAACAATGATATAAAAACACTTGTAGGGTTTGAAAACCACAGTGGACTTACTTATTTAAGGGAAAAAACAAAGCCTCTTGGAGTAGTAAGTACAGGTAATGGCAATAATGCACAGGATAACACAGAAGGTGGTGTATATAAAAACGTGTTTGGTACATATTTGCACGGATCTTTATTACCTAAAAATCCTCACTTTACTGATTATTTAATAAATCTTGCCGGCAAAAGAAAATACGGCAATAACTTTAACTTAGATCCCCTTAATGATGAAATAGAAGTATTTGCTCATAATCGAGTAATAAATAAAAAATATTAACGTACTACCTTGAAAAGCATTTTATAGGCGTATTCTTCAAAATATAATGTCATAAGAAAATACTTTTCGCCATCCACAAATTGTGAATCCATAGCATATTTAGGCTGCGGGTGAGGTAATTTTCTTTTGCCCATGAGTTTTATGGCACCTTTTTTTAAGCCTGTAAACGGCTTTTTCCATAGAGGAATTTCAGGTTTTGGTTTTTGATTATAAATAGCCTTTGGATATACTGCTTTTTTTTCATAAACAGGTATTATAGCTACTATTTTACCGTTTTGTTTAAATAAAACAAAGTCATTTCCATTCTCTGCTCTTGGTGTTAACAAATAATATCCGGGCTTTAGAATGTTACCTGGCGTTTGCAGTTTTAGTGAAAATTTAACCAGAGGGTAGGGCGAATAAATATATTTTTCATATTGTAAGTATTCATAAGGGTCTTCACTATTTAAATAGGGAATATCTATTATTGGCATATTTTTAAATATCTCTGCATAGTTGGGTTTATCATTAAGTTCTTGAGCCAGGCACAAGCTATTAATACATATAAAAGATAATATTATTATAAAAAATTTTTTCATTTATTAACCCTTTTAAAATTATATTTTTTTATATTTATAAATTTATTTCTAATTAATATTATAATGATTTAAAAGGAAATTAAAAAGAAATAAATATAGTAATTCTTCTTATTTTTTCAATAATCGTTTTTTTGTATTATTTAAGATATTCACTACTTTCTGTTAGAATAGATACACTAGTAAGTAATTATTGTAAGGTTAAAAATGGAAAAAATCACATCTGTTGGCGTTGTTGAAACACAATATTTTACCTGTAATGAAGAAATAAAACTTGAATGCGGTGATACTCTTAAGCCTGTTACTGTAGCTTACGAAACTTACGGCAAATTAAATCAGGCAAAAGATAATGCCATATTGATATTACATGCTTTATCCGGGAATGCACATGCGGCAGGTTATCATAATGAAGAAGATAAAAAACCCGGGTGGTGGGAAGATATGATTGGTCCGGGGAAGGCTTTTGATACTGATAAATATTGCCTTATATGTTCTAACTTTTTAGGGGGATGTTCGGGTACTACAGGCCCTTCTTCGATAAATCCTAAAACGAATAGGCCTTATGCTTCCGACTTTCCGGTGATAACTATAGAAGATATGGTGAAAATCCAAGTAAAACTAGTGGATCACCTTGGTATAGATAAACTTTTATCTGTTGCTGGTGGATCTATGGGAGGAATGCAGGCTTTGGAGTGGGCTATATCTTATCCCTACAAAATTAAATCTTGTATAGTTATTGCATCTACAAGTCGCTTATCCGCGCAGGGTATTGCTTTTAACGAGGTTGGACGCAAGGCCATTACTGCTGATCCGTTTTGGAATAACGGGCATTATTATAATGAAGATAAAAAACCTGACAAGGGTCTTGCTCTGGCTAGAATGGTTGCGCACATTACTTATTTGAGCGAAGAGTCTATGCATCAAAAGTTTGGAAGGCGGTTGCAAGATAAGGTAAACCTTGACTTTAGCTTTGATATTGACTTTCAGGTAGAAAGTTATTTAAGGCATCAGGGTAAGAGCTTTGTTGGTCGATTTGATGCGAATAGCTATTTATATATAACTAAGGCTATGGATTATTTTGACTTGGTTGAAAAGCATGGTTCATTGTGTAATGCTTTTAACAAGGTACTTGCCAAGTTTTTAATCATATCTTACACTACTGATTGGCTATTTCCGCCTGTTCAGTCGAAAGAAATAGTAAGAGCTTTAATGAATATGGATAAGGAAGTTACTTATTGCGATATTGACTCGCCTTTTGGGCATGATGCCTTTTTACTGGAAGCTGAAAGGCAAACCAAGATTATAAAAAGTTTTTTAAAAGATATAAGCTAGAATAAAAGGTGAATAACAATAAATGAATGAGCATTATAAAAAATCACAGGGATTGCATTTAAATTATGCAGTAATATCCGACTTTATTGCGGAGGGTTCTAAAGTACTAGATTTAGGGTGCGGAAGCGGTGATTTATTGTATTTATTGAAAGAAAAGAAAAATGCTCAGGGGCGTGGGGTTGAGATTGATAATGACAATGTTATTCAGTGTATTGAAAAAGGATTATCCGTATTTCAGGGAGATATTGACGAGGGGCTGAAAGAGTATCAGGATCAGTCTTATGATTATGTGATTTTAAATCAGACTTTGCAGTGTACACACAAGCCTGATTATGTAATACAGGAGATGCTTAGGGTTGGAAAAAAAATAGTGATTAGTTTTCCTAATTTTGCCTACTGGAAAGTGAGAAATGATCTGTTTTTTGGTGGAAGAATGCCTAAATCGAAAATTTTGCCATTTGAATGGTACAATACGCCTAACATTCACCTTGTTACTATAAAAGATTTCAGAGAATTTTGTGAAAAAAGAGAAATAACAATACTTAAAGAGGTTTTAACCACGCGGGCTGAAGTTAAGACGAGTATATTTCATAAGTTGTTTGCTAATTTATTAACTGAAGAAGTTATTTTTGTTATTTCTAACAAAGTTCAATGTTTATAACTAGAGATTTAGGAATCTTTTCTTTTTTACATTCAAGACCTGTTACCAAAAGAGCTATTTTGTTAAATTATTTTTACATTTATTTTCTTTTAGCCTTCAAGCAGATTAAAACCTAGTAAGTTCATCTGGCGATATAACCACTCATCAAATAGACCTTCTCTTAATTTTACTTTTATAGCATCATTTAGCTGAACCTTATACCACCTGATAAGCCTTACTATAAGATAAGAACTGCCGTCTATAGTAAAAGGCTCACTTAATTCTCCATCTTCCAAATTTTCAAGATGCTGTCTGATTTCAGGATTGATTTTAGAAACATGCACAGGCCCCATAATACCCCATTGTTGGCTTTCATTACCTATTGAATACTCTTTTGCAAGATAATGAAAGTCCAGCTTATCATCTCTAAGCCTGTAATATAATTCTTTTGCAAGGTTTAAATTTTTCGCCCTCATAATACCGAATAAAACGGTTTCCTGTCCATGTTTGTATTTTATAAATTGTTCACTAACTATTTCATCTGTTACTACTACATTTTTTAAGCGTTTCAGTTGTTCGTCATAAACCAGACTCTGCAAAAAATGCTCTTTTGACTGATTTATAAAATTTAAATACCTCTCCAATTGCTCGTCAGTTATAATTTTATACTTATCACAAAATTGTTTGAATATTGTCTGTACATTAAAATCTTCAATATCAGGATAAATTTCAAATTCATTAATATAATACTGAATTACAATGCGTTTGCCCAACTCTTTGGCTACAATTTGCTGAGCCTGCATATTTTCCAGAGTCTGAAAAGCCTCTTCAATTCCAAGTATGTCATTAGATATCTCGATTTTTACTGATTTTGTCATATGCTATATTTATTGAAAGAATACTTTTTTACTATCTACATTTTTATACTAACTCAAAAATACTTTTCAGATTATTCAATCACGTTAAATTTAATAAAATAGACTCTCTTCTGAAAAGAGTAATTTATAATTAAAATATATTCATACTAAGGCGGATTTTTATTACAAAAAATTTAAATTAGCTATCCACAGCCACATGATCCGCAATTTCCACTGCAAGATACTCCACAATTTTTATCGCCTGAGCTTGAGCCTTTTTCACAACCTTTTAATTGTATATTGCTCCAAACTCTATTTATTTTTATACTGCTACAGCTTGGGCAAGTTTTAGGATTAGGATCATTCATAGACTTGTCAACAGAAAATAAACTGTCACAATTTTTACACCTGTAATCATATGTTGGCATATACTTACTCCTTAAAGCTTATCTGTCACCAGGGCAACTATATCATTAAATATAATAATGATCATTAAACTAATCAGGAATAAAAAGCCATACTTGGAAACACGCTCTATAAACTCTTCTTTAACAGGTCTTCCTATGATTTTTTCAATCATTAAAAACATAAGATGTCCCCCGTCTAAAGCCGGTATAGGAAGTAAGTTAACTATTGCCAGATCCATACTAATAAGAGCAGTTAATAACAACCCGTCCCAAATACCGTTTTTAGCGATAATATCACCGCCAACTTTTGTTATAGCAATAATACCATGCAAGTTATGTACAGGTATATGTCCGGTAATAATTTTCCATAAGCCGTAAACCATAAAATAAGTATTTCTGTATAAATAATCCCACGATTTAGTCAAAACAGTAACAGGATTAGTTGTTGGAATATTAACCTCTTTAGATTGCATTTTTATGCCTATTAAACCTTTTGTATTAGGGTAGGCAGGAGCTAAATTAATAGTTTCACCATTTCTGTCAACTACAATGTTGACTGGATGAATTGTATCGCTTAATGCTCTGGTTAAATCATTAAAGGTTATTTGCCCATCAGTAATTAGTTCTTTTTTTCCTTCAATGCTATTTCTCAATTTTTCTTGAGCTTCGGAAAGTTTACTTCCTTGCGGTTCATACGTGGTAAAACCTATTATTGTATCCTTAGAAAGAGATATTGACTTTTCCGGCAATAATTTCGGAATAATAATTTTAAGTCCTTTTTCAACGGGCTTAGTTTCGTCAGATGCATATTTTACCAATATTGGATTAAGTTCAATTAATGATTTTTTTTGCGACTCAATATTTTTATATTCGGCATAACCGTCAAATTTCTTGCTTCTTTGTGCGATTTCAATAAATTTTAGTGGAGAATCAATTACTACACCGTTTGCAGAAATTATTTTATCGCCTTCTTTTATATTTAATTGACTTGCATATAAATCTTTACCGTCTTGTACGCCTTTAACAAAAATATCATACTTACCGGACGGCACACCACCTGTGCCCGCTGCTACTATAATTACTAAAATATAGGCTATAAGCATATTAGCAGTAACCCCGGCAGATACTATAAGCATTCTTTGCCATACAGGCTTATTTGATATTCTTCTTGGATCATCTTTTGATAAATCACTGTCAGGGTCATCATCCGGGAAGGACACATAACCGCCTAATAAAAAAGCATGTACGCAAATGGTTGTTTCTCCCCATTTTGTTTCGTATAAGGTTGGACCAAACGGTAGTCCAAAACCAAATTTTTCGACTTTTACGCCACACCTTCTGGCTACCCAAAAATGACCCAGTTCATGAACCAATACTAAAATACTTAATAAAAAAAGCATTGTAATGATATGCATTTTAATTCTTCCGTTTCTTTAATTTATTATTTACCTTACTAAAAATTATTGACTTTATTTTTATAAATAAGTTCAAAAAGTTTATTTATAAACATCAGAACTCAATATATCATTACTATTTTATCATAGTATAAGAAACAATATAGTTATAAATAAAATAAAAACCGTAAAATCCTGTTAATAATTGAATAAAGCCTACATTCCATACTTTAACAAAAAAGTTAGGTTTCTTCGGACTGGTATCATTTTTGTGTTTTTGAAGAATTTCTTTCCCCACCTTTATTCCGTTTGTTATATATTTTTCAGGCGCTTTGGCGGTAGTTAATTTTTTTTGAAGATATATTCCTATTTTTCTCCAATTGGAAAAAAGAAACAAAAATAATATAAAAGAAAAAAGAAATCCTAAAGAGCTGCTTCTCAATATAGGAAACTGCTCAGGCAACATTAAAATAAAAAAGATACCCAGTATCAAAACCATTAAATTAGTACCGCATCGTTTATGAAAACGCGGTTGTTTTTTTACAATATCAACTTCAAGCGGCAATCCTTTTTCAATCGCATTTATAGTTTGGTGTTCAGCAGCATGAATTTTAGCAAAAGGAGTTATTCTGACTATAATTAAAAATAACATTATATTAAAAAGTAAAACAAAAATATTAGAAACATTACTATTAAAATTAAAAAGCATTTCATTAATAAAATTAATAATAATTACAAAAGAGCTAAAAGTAACACCGGTTAAAAATAAGCCTAAGTTGCCGGCACCGGCTTGATGCTTTCCGTCTGTAATATAAACACCCAAAGGAGTAGCTAAACCGCCTAAAGAGTAAGGTTTAACCATTCTTGTAAGATAAGATACAATTTCTGAGCGGGTTATACATTTACCTGTATATTTGTTATTTCTGTCAACAATAGGTATAACCCTTGTATGCATTTCATGTAAAGTTGAAAATAGCTCTGAAACATTTGTATTTTTATATTCAACCCAAACATTTCTTGTCATTATGTCTTTAACTTTTATTTTGTGCTGATAGCTGTCCTGTTCAAGGCTCCATTCCGGTAAAATTTTTGCCAGATCATATTCGGAAACAATACCTACTATATCGTCATACTGGTCAATAACAGGTAAAGTATCACTTTTATTCAAGTTAAACCAAGATGGCAAATTAAAAGCATCCATGTTTTGATATACTGCTATCATATCTGTAGAAATTTTATCAATAACGGGTAAATCTTTTGATTTGCGTAAAAATTTTTCTTTAAACCATTTCATGTTAAACTTTTCCCTTTTTTTAGTGTAATATTATCTTGTAGAATAAATATACTAACTCAAAAATACTTTTCAGATTCTTCAATCGTGTAAAAACTAATAAAATATTCTCTCTGAAAAGAGTAATCTGAAATTTAATTGAGAACCAGTTATGAAACATTTGTCATTTAATATAACATATTATTATAAAAATTATGGAATTACATTAATATGCTGATTAATTTTTTTAGAAAACTACTAAACTGGATATATTTTGAATACTGTTATTTATGTAAAAAACCTTCTTATAAAGGTTCTCTATGTGAAGAATGCCAAGATCAACTAGTTAGAAATAAAATAACACCGGTTAAAATAATTGATAGCACACCTGTATATGCCGCAGGATTTTATAATGAGCAAACAAGCAAATTAATAAAAGCATTTAAATTTTATAATCAAACACAATTGTACAAACCAATAGCTATTTTTATGAATGAATTATGGCAGCAAACCCCGTATAGTAAAGAACATTTTTGCATAATACCAATGCCCTTGCATAAAAAAAAGAAAAAACAACGAGGATATGATCAAGTTTTGCTTATAGCAAATGAATTTGCCGAGTTAAACGGTTATGATGTTGATAGTAAACTCGTTACAAAAGTAAAAAATACTAAACCACAGTATGAATTAAATAAAACAGAAAGAAAAATAAACGTAAGCCGTGCTTTTAAATTTAATAAAAATTTTTATAAAGGACAGAAGCTTTTATTAATGGATGATATTCTTACAACCGGAGCATCGATGGAAGAATTGATAAGAACAATAAAAAATTTTGATGTGAATGATATATGTGCTATTGTGGGAGCAGAAGCAGTTTTAAAATAGATAAAAAAATAAATAATGATAAAAAAAGAATTTAAATGCCCGGTAAGTAATAAAATAGCCCCAATAGGACCGGGAGTAAATAAAGATCAAATAATACTGGCAACAGAAACAAGCTGCGATGAAACAGCAGCAGCAGTTGTTTTAAATGGTAGAAAAGTATTAGCCAATATTATAGCTTCTCAAATAGATATTCATCAAAAATTTGGCGGCGTAGTACCGGAAGTTGCTGCAAGACAACACTTGGAATCTATTAATATTGTTATAGAAGAAGCTTTAAGACAAGCAGGAATTACTTATCAAGATATAACCGCTTTCTCTTCTACCGTAGGCCCCGGATTAGTAGGAGCTTTACTTGTAGGATTAAACGCGGCAAAAACATTAAGCCTTGTACATGACAAACCTTTTATCGGTGTAAATCACTTAAACGCGCATGTTTGTGCTAATTATCTGGACAGTGATTTTAAGCCTCCTTTTATTTGCTTGTTAGTTAGCGGAGGTCATACTCAATTAATAAAGGTTTCTTCTTATTCTGAGCAGGAATTACTTGGTGAAACCCTGGATGATGCAGTAGGAGAAGCTTACGATAAGATAGCTCGACTTTTAGGCTTGCCTTACCCCGGTGGTCCTTTCCTTGATAAGCTTGCACATGAAGGAGATAAAAAAAGATTTAAATTCACTCAGGCCAAAGTAGATAAATATGATTTTAGTTTTAGCGGATTAAAAACAGCAACTCTTCGAGTTTGTCAACAATTCAAAGAGGATAAATTACCAAAAGCTGATGTTGCAGCAAGCTTTCAAGAGACTGTAAGCGAAACTTTAATTAAAAAAATATTAATAGCCGCAAAAGAAAATAATATAAACAAAGTTGCCATAGCTGGCGGTGTAGCTGCAAATTCCGAAATCAGAAGAAAAATATTTAATTTGGCAAAACAAGGCTTTGAGGTTAACGCACCGGAGTTTAAATATTGCACAGATAATGCTGCAATGGTTGCAAGTACGGCTTATTTTTTGTCTAATATTATGGAAGAGCTTGATATAGAAGTTTTCTCAAGGGTAAAGTCTAAATAAAGCAGACTATAGTGGTCCCCAAAAATTAGACAATTGGTTAAGATATAATATTGCTCATAAGTAAGGAGAAAAAAATGAGCAAAAACAGAAGAAATCACAA
The DNA here is from genome assembly GCA_028282645.1 of Candidatus Gastranaerophilales bacterium. Classification (GTDB taxonomy): domain Bacteria; phylum Cyanobacteriota; class Vampirovibrionia; order Gastranaerophilales; family JANQFW01; genus JANQFW01. Next base: position 172 of record JANQHM010000221.1, on the reverse strand, counting down.
TCCAAAATTCAAATCAAAAGTAGCACTTGAAGCAATAAAAGGAGAGATGACAGCAGGAGAAATTTCGCAGAAGTACGAAGTTCACCCTACCCAAATAACCAAATGGAAAAAAGAAGTCCTTGAAAACGTTACAGGAATCTTTGAAGGCAAAATAACTACCTCTCAAAATCGT
>JANQHM010000139.1 GCA_028282645.1 Candidatus Gastranaerophilales bacterium | reverse complement strand
TTCCATAATTGTGGATTGTGATTTCTTCTGTTTTTGCTCATTTTTTTCTCCTTACTTATGAGCAATATTATATCTTAACCAATTGTCTAATTTTTGGGGACCACTATACTCAGTACATTATAAACAGGATTATTAAAAATTAACTTATATAGCTATTAGCCGATTTGATAGCTAAACGATTGTTTTATTTCATGGTCAACAAGTTTCTGAGCTGAGTCTATCTCTTGATTTACAGCTTTTAGTGTATTTTGATACCTGGTTACTGCTACGTCTAACTTTTTCTCAATTTGCTTTAACTTCTGTTGTTTAGCCATTAAAAGTTTTACCTCTGGCGAGTCAACTTCCAATTCACTTCCAACTAAAGTTTCAAATTCCATTACATTTTGTGATAGCTGTAATTGAGTTTGTGTAATCAGCTGAATTTTATATTCCAGTTGATTCTTGTATAGTTTTAAATATATTAACCGATCCTGACCTGTTAATAATCCCATCTGTTCCTCCCCTTATAAAAATACATTTTAAATTAATATTAAATTTTTTTATTATTGCAATCTGTTTATATTAAACCCTCCAAGGAAATTATGAGGATTATTGTTCTCAATAACTTCTTCCATTTGGTTTAATCTATACATCATATGATTCATCCTATATTTTGCCATTTTGGATTCTTGTTTCAAATTTATAAAGTATTGAATGTTCATTATTGCATTATATATCATTGATTCAAGAGGTTTTGTCTTTTTAAAGTATTTAATAGTCATAGTTAAAAAAGAAAGAATATTATATAGATTTATTTTAGCTGAATCAACTATAAACTGCGAGATACTCATTTATTTTCTCCTGAACAACAACGTGATCATTTATAATCACACTACTACTTCTAATTATATAAAAACAAATTAACAGTTAAAATTTACACATATAATAAATAACGTTACAAGCTTAATATTTTGGGTAACGGTCATCTCTATCTTAAAAAATTTATGGTACTACGGTTTTTATATGGGGTATTTAGCATTTTTTTAGTTTTTTCCATTTTTTTTGTATTTTCATATATATTTTTTCTAATATTATATGATTTACTTTTAAAGTAAAAAAAATCAATTAAAACTTTAAAAAAAGTAACTATCATTTTTATAAAGGGATTATTAAAAAATAAAACATTTTGGAAAGAACGTACATACAGCCTAAGGTTCGGTTTCATTTTTAATTATCTCCAATGCGGTTTATAACATTGATTGCATTGCCTTAGAATCTCCATCAATAGACTCTTTAAGCATTTTTCTTACAATATTGCCTTGAACATCAAGCTGTTTAACTGTTGTTTCGATATTTTTAATTTTAGCAGTTAAGATAGCATCAGCATTATTTATAATTCTGCCGGTTGCTTGTTGATATGCCCTTAATGTCGCACCCCCATAGCCATTGAGCATATTTCCGGCAAGTCCGCCAATTACACCAAACGGACCAAAATATGGTGCTACAGAGGCAATCATACTGCCAACACCTGCTATAATACCGGCTGTTGGTAATAAAAGAGAACGCGCTTTGCTTTTTGTTGCAACAGCTCCTGTTCCTATGCCGACTATATCAGCTAAAGTATTACTATTTACAATAGAGGCTGCTTGTCCGGTAAGGCTGCCACCTATAGCATAATCATTTGATAAAGAAGAAAATTTATTTCCAATACCTGATAAAATAGATCTGCTTAACGTACCTACTGCCATAGGTATGACAGCAGCAGCTTTACCAGTAGGAAAGCTGGGATGCTTTGACAACTCCGATAAGCCAAAAGATGAATTACTTAAAGGCATCATTGAAACACCGCCTGTCAAAGCAGGAGAATAATACGAAGTTCCGGGAATATTTAATGTTTGATTAGCTCCTAATATTGGCATATAAGAAGAAGGAGCCATCATTTGCGCAAGATTGATTAAAAATTGGGATGCACCTCCAAAACCTGAGCCAGCAATTGCTGCACCACCAGCAGTTAGGTCTCTTAGTTTGTCATATGTTTCAAATAATTCACCTTTAGCATTAAGGCCAGCCAAACCGTATTTATTTGCGATTACAACCAAGTGATCATATTTATATGCCATTTTTCTATTCCCTCTGCTTAGATACTAAACTTTACTTTATGCGAATGTTTTGAAAGTCATATCAATGTTTTTATCAATAACTTTTTGTACTGCATCAATTTCTGTTTGCACTGATTGTTGTTGAGTATCAATATTTTTTAACTCAATTTCTAATTGTCTGTCCATATCATGAAACAAATCTATTTGACTTAATAAGGCTTTAATTTCAGGTGTAGTGATATCAATAAGCGGAGAACTTCCAACTACAGAGTCGTATAAGGCAATTTGTTTTTCATAAAGCTGTGTATTTATAGCTTCTGCTCTATAAGTTAATGCCATTCTTTTTTGGTTGATATTCTGACCGCTAAATTCAAGATCACTTTTCCTTGCCGTTAATTGCAAAAAACGTCCTTGGCTCGCAGCTAAACCCATGGCAATGCCTCCGTAATTATTGTATCTCTACCTCTTAATATACTTATCGGTTGTGCCTAATAGTTTCTTTAATAGTTTGTGCTAATGAGTGTATCTTTATTAATATTTTTTAATATTTTAAAAAATATTATCAAGTTAAAATAAAGGATGATGGTCATCACCTTTCTTATGTCATCGCTGTAAGCTTTTGATATAACTTGAGTTTACTTGTAAGCATCAGTACTCAACTGATTACTACCAAATAAAGTACCCT
>JANQHM010000119.1 GCA_028282645.1 Candidatus Gastranaerophilales bacterium | reverse complement strand
CCCCCAATATTGCCTGTTCTTTCTCTTGTAAAATAATCAAACATTTCTGGAGAGCTTCCGCCTGTTAAACGTTTGCACTTATTAAAATCTATTACGGAGTAGCCATCATAAAGCTGTCCTTCATTCTTTTCCTTGTTATAGTTACCACCCCGGTACATTATGTTTGACCTGTAGCCATTATTCATATTATCAAAATCTATGTCGTAAACTCTAAAGTCAAAACTTGAAATAGTTACCCCTCCAACTTTGTCAAACCTTTTGATCTCTTTTAAATCTTTTTTGATTTTAGGACATTTATTTAAATAAGCTCCAAGCTTCTTATCCTTGTAGTCATCTGTTCTGACAACAGGCTCTACTATTTCAAGATTTTTATTATTCATAAAATCTTTATAAAAAGCTTTACAAAATTTTATTTTTTTATTATGGTATTTTATTCTTTTTTCTAAATCTTTTTGTGTACTTTGTTTAGAAAAAGGATATCTCTTTACTTTCCACTGGTGCTTATCCTTTTCAAGCTTTTCTTCTTCATATAATATTACATTTCCATATTTGTCTTCTGTCTTTTTCATTTCTTTTATTGCTAGCCTATAATTTTTTTGAGAAAAGGTTTCTTTGTCTTCCTTTTTAACAAGGTTACAACCTGCCACTAAAGCTAAACCTAAACAAATTACTATTTTTAAATATTTTTTCATGCTCTTAACTCTCCTTTGCTCATATAATTAATAAATGTTGAAATAATTTATCACTATAATTATTAGCATCAATTTTTCTTAATTCCATAGTTTATAATTCTCCTTCGACTGTTTATATATAATACAATTATTTAATATTAATTTTTTAGTTACATTAAGAGATTCTATTTGTAACATCACTCGTTTGTCTTCGTCATTTGCGATATCTACCTGATAAATATAATTTTTTCCTTTATACTTTATTAATCCATATATATAGTTACTATTTGCGCCATATTTTTTTAATAAAATTTTATTGTGTGCAGATGAGTTTACAGTATCTCCTAAAAATTTACAGGTATTAGGGTTAAATATGGCAAACTTTACAGTTCCCCAAGGACTATTTTGTATTTCTGAATAAAAACCATCGGAGAATAATAAAACTTCTTCTCCATTTTCATGATTATTATCAAGTTCTTCTTTATACAGTCTATAGTCAAAAGAAGACTTCATTTTTTCAGCAATGTATTTATTTGTTTTTTCTTCATAAGGAACAAGCCTCCAATTTAATCTATGATTAAAATCAGGCGGTCGAATATACGTAATAGCACGTTCAATAGTTTCTGGATTTTTTATTGAACATTTCTTTAAATGCTTTTGTAATTCATAATTATCATAATTATCTGTATGAACTGAAGGATAAATTAATTCTACTTTGCTATCTTTTATAGCTTGAAGAATACTGTTACAAAATTTTTGCTTTTCCTGAAAATCAAACTTATCAGAAGCAATATCTGAATTTTTCAAAACCTTAATAACTTCTTTGTACCTTTGCTTTATATCTTTTTCTTTTTTTAAGCTTTCTAGCAACTCTTTTTTCGTTACAGAGTCAAGTTCAATAGAGGTTTTTTCTAAAAAGGTTTCTTTGTCTTCCTTTTTAACAACGTTACAACCTGCCACTAAAATCAAGCATAAACATATTCCTATTACTAAATACTGCTTCATTTCCCCAACTCCTGAATAAACTATTAAAACTAGATTTCTTTATATAAAGTTATTTGACATGATTATTTAAAAAATATTTCACTTAAATTGTACTTGATTAAACCTTATCACAATTAACTTATTTCTGTAAATAAAAATCAAGCAAATACTACAAGAATTATATAAGATTATAGCAAATATTTAATTAAATTTATTTTTAATATATGTTTTCTGTTATAAATATAAATTTTTCTTTATATAAAGTATTGTCTGATTTTAAAAAGTTACATTTCAAATGTGTTCAAACGTAAAAATTAATTCTCAAAATCCACCTTTTTCTCCGACTAAGAGTTAATATGGTTGCTATAGTAGTTAATCAATAGGCTGTTAAATGAATAATAACAAAGTTTTAAACATAAATGATTGCTGGCTGGAGCTTAAAAAAGTAGTAGAGCTCAAAGGCGTAACTCAAAGGGCTGTCAGGCTTGCTATTCAAAGAGGCAAGTATATATCAAGAGCAATTAAAACAGTTAATGGCCAAAGATACGAGATACTTTTA
>JANQHM010000211.1 GCA_028282645.1 Candidatus Gastranaerophilales bacterium | reverse complement strand
ATTTCTCTTTTCAGAGAATAGCTTATTTTATTAGTTTTTACCTGATTAAAGAATCTGAAAAGTATTTTAGAGTTAGTATATAAGTAGTGAACAGTTAGTTTTTTCTTAATTTATTTATTTTTTTGATTAATATAAAAATTAAAAAAGCAAGAAAGACCTGTAAATTTATTAATTACTTTTTAAGAATGGTATAGTATAATTATTCGGGCTATTGAATAACTTTAAGCGAAATATATTTTTAAGGAATACTTTTTATGAAAAGCACAATTGACTTTATAAAATCAAAATTACCTGATTCAAGTTTTACACCTGAAATCGGCTTAATTTTAGGCTCAGGTCTGGGTGATATAGCAAAAAATATTAATGGAATAAGTATACCATACTTGGAAATACCTAATTTTAAAAAATCCAAAGTAGACGGACACGCAGGTAATTTAGTTATTGGCGAATTATGCAATAAAAAGGTCGCTGCTATGCAAGGCAGGTTCCACTTTTATGAAGGCTATACCCTGCAAGAAAATACTTATCCCGTAAGAGTAATGAAATTATTGGGTATAAATAAACTAATAGTAACAAATGCAGCCGGTGCTGTTAATATGGATTTTAATCCTGGGGATTTAATGTTTATAAATGATCATTTAAACTTAATGGGTACTAATCCCTTAATAGGTGCAAACATTGATGAGCTAGGCCCAAGATTTGTGGATATGACTTATGCTTACTGCCCTGAATTATTAAATAAAGCCCAAAAAATAGCTAATATTTTAAATATAAAGACACGACAAGGTGTTTATGCAGGTTTAAGCGGACCAACTTATGAAACAAAAGCCGAAGTAAGAATGTTAAGAACATTAGGTGCTGATGCGGTAGGTATGTCTACAGTACCTGAAGTTATTATTGCAAACCATATGAAGCTAAAAGTTTTAGGAATTTCTTGCCTGACTAATATGGCAGCAGGCATACTGGATCAACCTTTAAGCCATGATGAAGTTATAGAAACATCAAACAGGGTAAAAGCTAATTTTATCAAACTAGTAAAAGAAATAATTCGGGCAATTTAGTTATTCTTACTATATTTAGATGCTTACATGTTTTAAAATTATCATCGGAAATTCAACATTTAAAAATAAAAAAGTTAATTAATATCGGGTATTATGCCGATTTTTCAAATTAAACGCAGGTACTCGGTTATCTAATAATTTTAGTAAGGTATATTAGCATCAATAGCTTTAAATGCAAGCCTGGATTTTTCTGTCATATCAGTTCTAAAAAATATTTCTTCCCCTTTTGTTAAACATTTTACAGCTTTTATTCGTGATAAATCTCTCATTATCTCTATAGTTTCAGCGATTTTTGCTTGTTTTTTTGTCAAATCTACGTTTAAAAATCGGCAAAAAGTTTGATATAACTAAACTTTTTTATTTTAGATATTTTTTCACCAATTCAAGCAGATTATCTATACTAAAAGGCTTTGTTACATATTCATCAGCTCCGGTTTCTTCACCTATTTCCTTATCCTCTTGCTGAGACCTTGCTGTTAACATTATTATAGGTATATTTTCATATTTTTTATCAAACTTTAAAAGTCTACAAATCTTATAACCGTTTATTTTAGGCATCATCACATCCAGCAAAATTAAATCAGGTTTTTCATTTTTTGCTTTATTTAGCGCGTCTTCTCCATCGTAAGCCAATAAACATTCATATCCCTCATTTTCCAGGATAAATTCAAGAGTTTCCACGATATCTTGTTCATCATCAGCAACTAATATTTTACTCATATTTTCCTCTTTTTTAACTCAAACCGATAAGCGGTTCCTTAGTAAAATCTAACAACTCTTCACTGGTTATTCCGTCTTCAGGGTAAACAGCTATCCCCATTTCATAATTATCATTTTCTAAGTGTTTTTTCAAAATTTCAATAGTTTTATTTATGTCCAGCTTAATAACATTTTTTATTATTAATTTTATATCATTTTTATCTGTAAATATTTTGATTTTTTTATCTTTTTCAAAAATATCTGTTAAGTTTTCTTTTAAATTTTCAATATTTAAGCCTAAACGGTCTGAAATATTGAAAATATTTATCAAAACAAAATTTGTATGGTTATACTTTGAATATTTTAACTCATTATCCAGCTCAAGTAAAAATTTATTATTGCTCGAAGCAATAGGAAGAATAAAAGAAAACTTACTGCCTTTATTTATCTCGCTTTGCGTCCAAATAATTCCTCTATGAGCTTCTATTAGCTGCTTTACAATAGGCAAACCCAAGCCGGTACCACCAACTTTTCTGCTTAACGAGCTTTCTATCTGGTGAAACTTATCAAATATCTTTGGAATATCTTTTTCTTTTATTCCTACTCCGGTATCTTCTATTGTAATTTTTATATAATCATCTTTTAAAAGTTTATCAAATTTCATGTCCTGAAATTTAAATATATCTTTTTTTAAATTTTTAAAATTTATAACCTCTGCAAAAATACAAACCTGCCCGTTCTCAGGTGTAAATTTAATAGCATTTGAGACCAGATTTGATAAAATTTGTTCGATTTTACCGGTATCAGCATATATTTTAGGTAAACTATTATCAGATTTTACTGACATATTTATATTTTTTTCTTCAGCTAAAGACTCAAAAGTAGACTTAGCAAAGTCTATAACTTCTTCTATATTAGACTCTTCAAACAAATATTCCATTTTACCGGCTTCAATTTTTGATAAATCCAATAAATCATTTATAATGCGAGATAATCTTTTTACATTCCTGCTTGCCATACTTAAAAACTTGCTTTGATTCTTATTTATCTCGCCTGTCTTACCGCTAAGCATTATATCAAGAGAATTCTTCATAGAAGTTAATGGCGTTCTCAACTCATGCGAGACAATGGAAATAAATTCTGACTTTAATTTTTCAAGTTTTTCCAGCTTGGCATTTGTCTTTGTAATCTCTTCGTATAAAATAGCACTCTCTAAAGGCATTGCTACTTGCTTTACAACTGTATGAAAACAGGTAGAATCCTCACCCGTAAACTCCACATCCCTTAAAATTTCAACAGTCCCAAAAAACTTGTCAGAGGTGTTTATAGAAGAAAAAAGATAATCATACTCTAATACATTTAAATCAAGCTTTTTATCTTCTGTTTTATGGTGTTTTTCTATGCTTACATTATCTATGGATAATTCAAAAGGTAATTTTTTTCCTTCAAAATAGTTTTTATACCCCACAACAGCTCTTATTTTTAAAGCATGTTCAAGCCTTTCACTTATAGGATATACTGAATTTATTATTAAGCTTGCATCTTCAGGACCGTTTAAAATCAAAGCAAAACATAAAGAAAAATTCAAACTCTTTTCCAAGCCTGTATTCATTATATTTATTAATTTTGCCTTGTTTAATGTTCCTGCCAGCTGAGAACTTATATTAAACAAAACATTTAATTGATATAAACTCTTTGCTAGTTCATTATTGTTGGTATATAAAATATCTAAAAGTTTTTTTATTCTTAAATGAGCATTAATAGTTGCTATCAAAATATTATTATCAAAGGGTTTAGCAACATAACCGTCTGCTCCAACCAGCATTTCTGAAGAGTAACAGTCTTTTGATGCAAGACAAATAATCTGTAAATCGCTTGTTTCATTTTGTAATTTTAGCTTTTGACAGATATTTGTTTTATTTTTAGCTATATTATCAATATCAATAAGAGCAATATCAGGTAAATAGAGGCTGGCAGCCTTAAAAATTTCTGTTTCATCAGAAACAACAATAATATCATGTCCAATATCTTCTAATAGACTTACTAAGCCTTTATCCAGAAGTTTTTCATCCTGTACTATCAATATATTGGACATCTAAGTTATTCCTGATACTCACTATTATTTATAATTATTTCAAATTATTATAATTTTACAAATATATATATTATAACAGCTTTAATTCTTCTTTTATTTGAATTTCCAACTTCTTTATATAATCTTTAGACCAAATATTTTTATTATCAAAGCTAACAGTATAATAACATCTGGCAAATTTCTGTATAGCGTATTCTCTAAATGGAGAGGAAAGTTGCAAAATTTTATAGGATGCTTTTGGACAGTTTTCCAGTGCAACTGAATATACTAATGTTAAATCAGCTACCAAAGGATATTGAATACCAAAATCCTCACATTCAGGGAAAAAAAGAGTTTTTTCATCTTTTTTTATTATATTATCAATTTGATTTTTTATATTTTTACTGTCGTCTATAAAATCCTTTAAAGGGTAAACAGCAACAAAACAAAGAAAAGGTATAGGCTTTCTCTTTTCCTCCTCTACCAAATGACAAGTTCTATTTACTAAAAGCCAATAAGGAATGTCTTTTGTTGGTAAAGCCTCTTGTTTAAATTCACTTGAAGTATATATATCCCCTTGCCATCGATTATTAAAATCTCTTTTAACATAAAAAGCAGGTGGTAAACTTTCATCAACTTTAAGTTTTATATTACCATCCTCTTTTTTTAGAGGCTTTATAATATAATTCATCAATTTCATCAACATCATACAGTTCTTCTAAATTCTCATAGTCGGAATACTTCGGAGTTTTTTCCCACTTTTCTTTTATTGTAGTTGTAATAGCAGTAGCTTTAACCAGCTCTCTTTCTAAAGTTAAATCATTGCATTTACAAGAGGAGGCTGTCGCATTAGCCTGAATAAAATTAAGTGTAACATTTGACTCTATATTAGAACAATCACCTTTTTCCCACTTGATTTTATCTAACGGATTTATGAATTCTGAATGGTTTAGGTTTAATGTCATCATATATTATGCCTCCATTAGCTCTATCATTTTATCTTCGATAGCCCACATAAATAAATTAAAATGAGTATCATTTATTGAAGCTAATTTAGTTTGAATAACTTCTTTAAAGTTTGTTTTTTCAGTGTCAACCAAGTCAAAATCAAAATTTACTTCATAAGCCTTTGGGGTTTCTAGTTTAGAAAAGCCAAATTTTAGAACTGATAAAAGATTATCTTTTTCTAAAATAGTTACTTCTTCGTGAATCTTTAAAGAGTCAGGTGATATTAAGCCTGACTTAATATTCGCAAATATTGCGGAATTAAAAAGAGAACAAGCATCTTTAAAAGAATCTACAGGTTCTATTTTTATAGAATTAATTTTTCTTAATCCAACTTTACTTACTTCAAAACTATTAATATCTGACTCAATTATTTCTTTAATCTTTTCAACTATCTTTATAAAATCATCAAATCCTTTATATGAAAAATCAGAAAAAATTACTTTATTTGCTACTATCTGTATTTCCTTATGAGGTTTTTGACTTTTAAATAACAAACCTATAGGCTTATTAACTGATTGTATTATTTTATGTTCTGAAGAGTCACTATCCGGATCAATTTCCATTTTAAAATTAGTTTGATTAACTTTTATCGATTCTGTAAAGCCTAGTTGTTCAAAAGCCTTTTTTAATTTTTCTTCTTTTGAAAAAGCAATTTCTGCAGTTAATCCTATTAAACCAACTTCTATATGTACACTTTTTAAAAAATGTTTTGGAAAACATTTTCTTTCTACATATTCAAGATTATGAAATAATGGATTTTTCATTCTATAGCGGTTTTCCATAAATAAATTTACTTTAAGCATAAAATATTATATCATAATTTTTTAAACTATGCGCAATATAAAAATATATTAATTCTTTAAATCTTTATCAATATCCAGTATTTTAGCTAAAGATTTAGTATCTCCCTTTAGTTTAAAGTATTCTCCAAATTTTGGGGTGGTTTTAATTATATAAAACTTTTGCTTTTTATCTCTCTTTCGCTCTATTAAGCCCTTATCTATAAGGTCTTTAACATGATCTCGTGCAACTTGTCCACGTAGCTCAATAAGCTTGGACTGTCTAATAGGTTCTTTTACTGCAATTATTGATAAAGTTTTTAAATGAGAAGGCTTCATTTCAATAGGAACAAGCTTTTCAACAATATCCATATAATCTTGCCTTACTTGTAAAATATAGCCGTCCTCATCATCTATTTCCAACGCAGAATCCCTTGTAGAATAGTCCATAATCAAATCAAGCATTGTTGATTCAACTTCATCAGGATTTTCTCCAAGTATGCCAGATATCTCTTTTATTGTCATAGCTGTTGAGGTAATAAATAAAACAGCCTCAATTCTTGATTTTAAAGACATATTCCTCCCACAAGCAAATCAAGGTTTCTTTTAGTTTTAAGAATTCTATAATTTAAGTTTAGCCTACCTCTTGCACAATGTAAAGTTCAGAATAAAACTCATCTTGAACCAGATCAATACGACTTCTTGCCGCTAAAAACAGTAATGTAATATAAGTAGTGGCCTTATCCATCCCTGTATTATACAATTCATTTATTTCAACTTTTTCATTAGACTCAAGCAACCTTGTTAATATATCGTGTAATTGATCAATACTGTCTTCGATATACTCATCATGAGCCATATCCAAAATATCATCAGCTGTAAAATTAGCATAAGATCTTATGTCTCGCTTATTTTTATCAGACTGCCGTTTTGCTCTTTTCTTTTCTCTTTTTTCATAAAATTCCAGCTGTTCAATAAGATCTTTAAGAGTTATAACCCTTCTTTTGTTCATTCTTACGCTGGTTCTTCTGGCTAAAACATTATCTAAAGAAATAATATTATTTTTATTAATATTTTCTTCAAGTTCAGGATCAAAATCATCTTCCATCATTTCCATATCATAATCCTGAGGAAATTCTTCTTCTTGCTCCGCCAAAGGATCAATACCCTCCAAAATATCAGACTTTAAACGCAATAAAACTGCCGCAAACAATAATGTTCTACCGCTTAAACGCAAGTTATTAGATTTAATTTCAACTAATTCCTTTAAAAATTTATCAGTAACATCTACAATATCAATATTCCAGGGATCAATTTTGCCTAATTTTGCCATATCTACAAGGATCTCAATACCATCAAGGATATTATCCATGCAATTTTACTCCCGTAACTTTAGTTACTCCGTTATTTTTTTGAGTAACGCCAATAGTCCTATCTGCTGATTCTATCATGGGTTTCCTCAAAGAAACTACTATAAATTGCGTATTCATTGCTTGAAATCTTATCATTTGCGAAAGTTTTTCAGCATTTATGCCATCAAGGTGCATATCAACCTCATCAAAGGCATAAAAAGGAGCTGGCATATATCTTTGCAAAGCAAAAACAAAAGCCAAAGCAGTCAAAGATTTTTCCCCACCACTCATTGCCTCAAGTCGTTGAGTTTTCTTTCCTCTTGGTTCAGCTTCAATCGTTAATCCGCCTTCAAAAGGATTTTCCATATTTTCAAGGACAATTCGACCTTGCCCGTCAGATAGCTGTGCAAATATTTCTATAAAATTTCGGTTTACATTGTTATAAGTATCAAGGAAAGACTGCTTTTTCATATCTTCATAGCCACCCATACGTTCTCTTATTTGATCAGCTTCGTTTGACAGGGTGTCTATTTTTTCTTTTAATTCTGATTTTCTATTTTCTACGTCTTCATACTCAGAAAGAGCCTTCATATTAACAGGCTCCATTAACTCCATTTTCTTTTGCAACCTGTTTATGTTTCTGGTTATATCATCAACAGATATTTCCATCTTAGCTATATTAGCAATATCATAGCCTTGCTCTTTTAAATCTTCTCTTATTGCAGTCAGTTCAGGTTCAAGTTCTTTTCTTCTTTGCTTGTATGCTTCTATTTGCTCTTTTATTCTTTCAATTTTATTTTCCAAGCTTGATTTTTTCTTTTCTTTAGCAAACAATTCTTTATTTATCGTGTTTCTTTCTTCCTGAAGCTCAATAAGCTCTGCTCCAAGCTCTTTTATTTTAGACTCAAGCTCTGCTAATCTTTCATTAGTACGCTCAATTTCTTTTTGATTTAATATTTTTTCTTGCTCAAGCTGAATATTATCCTTTTTTAACTGCTCAATTCGCTCTTTTTGAATAACAATAGCTTCTTTATTAAAATCTATTTCCATTTTTAAGGCTTTAATATCATTATGAACATTATTTAGTTTGCTTTCATTACTTTTTATCTCAAATTCAATACTTTCGGTAAGTTCATTCAGCTTTGATAATTCATCTTTTGGCAAATTATTTTCGATTATCTCAATTTCCTGTTTTAGCCTATTAACTTTATCAGCAAGCAACGCAGCTTTTTCGTTAGAAGCATCCAAACATTTTTGCTCTGCTTCCAGTTTAGGTTGTAATTTTTTCAGTAAGTCTTTTTTTTCATCGAGTTTATTTTGAGCATTTTTAAGGATTCTCTGCGCGTTCTCAAACTCGATTTTTTTCCTGTTATATTCATTCATAACAGACGAGTATTCTTGCCTATTTTTATCCAGCTTAAACTCATAATCCTTCTTAGATTTTTCTAAATTCTGATTTTTGTATTCCAGCTCATTTAATCTTGCTTTAAACTTATCTAGTTCCTCATCATCGCTCTGGGCAAACTTCAAACCTGAACGCGCAACAGACCCCCCTGTCATTGCGCCGGTCCGCTCTACCAAACTGCCGTCGAGCGTAACCATTCTGTATTTACCGATTAACATTCTTGCCACTTCCATATCTTCAACAATAAGTGTTTCGCCCAGCGCAAACTCAAAAACGGTTCTATAAATATCATCAAACTCAATAAGATTAATCGCAAAGTCAATAACACCATCAATATTAGGTAGTCTACTGTTTTTAAAATTGCTGTTGATTTTATTTAAAGGCAAAAATGTTGCCCTGCCCGCTCTGGATGACTTTAATACCTCTATAGCCATACTTGCTATTTTATCATTATCAGTAACAATGCTTTTCATTCTGCCACCCATTGCAATTTCCATGGCGGTTGAGTATTCTTTATCAACCTTACCAAGCTGAGCAAGTGGTGCATGTATGCCGGGTAAACCCGAGTTCATTACTGTATCAATAGCTATGCCAAAGTTAGCTTCTTCAGCTGCTTTTTTAGTAGCTTCAAGTTGGGTAACTTTTCTGTAAGCCAGTGTTATATTATAATTTAAGTCGTTTAATTCACCTTTAATTTTATCTAAATCATATAAACAATTTTTTTGTTGAATTTCAAAATCTTTTAATTCCTGTGCCAATTCTTGAATTTGAGTTTCCAGCAAATCCTTTTTTTCAGTATTATCTTGATTTATATTGTTTGAATTATCTATATAATCCTGAGATTCTTTTATTTCACGCTCAAATCTAGCTACTTTTTCTTCGTGCAGTATCTTTTCTTTTATCAGATCATTTTCTTTACTTTGTAAATCTTCAAGATCTCTTCTTAAAAAATTTCTTTTTTCCAAATGCTCGTTAGTCGTTTGATTTATAGAAGAAACCTCACTTAAAACCCTGTTAAGCTCGTCTTTTTCTTTTTTTAAATTTTGTTCGATTATTGTTATTTCATCATTTTTATTATCAATTTTAAAATTAGCATCTTCTATTTTTTCTTTTAGATTTTCAATATTTTGCCCGGCTGCTTCAATATTTTTGAGGTTATCAGCTGTTTGTTTCTCTATATAAGCTATTGAGTCTTGTTTTCTGGAAATAACACCTTTCAGGGCTTCCACCTGTTTTTTTATTTCTATTTGCTCGTCTTCACCCTTGTCTTTAATTTGTTTTGTTATTTCATCGAGCTTTTCTTTTACTTCTCCGGTAGATAATTCTATTTCCTCAAGCTTTTGCTGTTCTATATTTTGAGTTTTATCAGCATCAAGAATGCTTTCATGCAAACGCTCTATAGAAGTTTTTATCTCAGAATACTTAACAACAGAGAGCTTACCTTGTAGCTCTATTTTTTCATCTTTTAATTTTTGATATTTAAGCGCATGAGTTCTTTCTTCTTCCAGTTGCACAAGTCTTATGTCTATTTCATTTAAGATAATATTAGATTTATCAACTCTTTCGCCAACTGTTTCAAGTTCTTTTTTTGCTTGATCTATTCTTCTGTCAAAATCAGCCACGCCAGCGATTTCATCAAGTATTTTTCTTCTTTCAAAAGGCGTTACATTAATAATATTAGTAACATCACCCTGCATCATTACGTTATAACAGCCGGGAGATATATTATACTTCGCCAGTTCTTCATGAACTTCGCCAAGGGTAGAGACTTTATCATTAAAATAATATGTACCGGTATATCCACTGCTGCTTTTTTTAATTCTTCTTGTTACAGATATAATATTAGTTTCGTTTTGATCATTCATTACCTGAAAAACTATTTTGACACTGGCTTCTTTACGTTTACTCCTGTTATTAATCAGGTCCGGCAATTTTTCTGCTCTTAGAGTCCTTGATGTAGACAATCCTAGAGCAAATAATATGCTATCAATAATATTGCTTTTTCCTGAGCCATTAGGCCCTGATACAGTTGTAAACCCTTCCAGGAAGGGGATTACTGTTTTATCCGCAAACGATTTAAAATTGTCTATAGTTATTTCTTTTATATACATTTATTTAAAAGCGCTTTTATTAAATTTATAATAACTGTATACCCCACTCAGTAACATTTATAATGATTACACTATATGTTGAGTTTATTGTCAAGATTTTATTTAATGATTTAAAAATTTTTTTAGTTTTTTTATTATTTCAAATTTTTTAAAAAATTAAAGAAAGACTTGATATTTATTTTACATAATATCTATTTCTTTATTTTTTTGATTGAAAATCCTAACTTCTCTAAAAAATTATTTAAGGGTATACCTCCATTAAAATCTCTTGCTTCTAACCATTCTCCATTAGCATATTCATTAGCTACTGATATTACAAACTTAGGAGGGTAAAACTTATTATTATACACAAGTTCATATTTACAACGAGTTAAGTTTCTATCTGAAGGTATTTCAATAGTTTTATTATCTATCAATTCTATTGCTTTTATAATATGCTCTTTTTTTATATTTTCAAGAATTTTATACGTCATTACTTAAGAATCCTTTTAATACTTACTAACTAAGAATCTATTATAAAAAAGAAGAATAATCATTACAATAAAATTTAAAAAAATAAGAAATACCACCTTATACAATATCCTTTATTTGATGTTTCTTTAATAAATAATACCCATGATAATATCAAAGTAAAGTAAGCATTAATAATCATAAGGAAAAATATGCATGTTTTTTGAATATTTAGACAGTTATTCGAAATTTTATTTTATCCTTGCAAGCATTAGTACAATTATGTTTGTTATAATAATGATAATGACATTTATGGGACATGACTATTCAGGTCATGGCTCAACCGAAGGGTTTTCCACAGAAGCCTTTGAATTAGTATCCTTACAGTCGGTCTTAGCCTTTTTTATGGGGTTTGGATGGGTCGGACTGGCTGCAAAAAGCGAATGGGATATGTCAAATGGTGTCTCGGTAATTATTGCAGGAATTTTTGGTGTTGCAATGATGTTATTTACGTCATTTTTGATGAAACGAGTAAAAAATTTAAACAAACAGGTCCAATTTGATATAAGCGAATGCGTAGGCATAATAGGCCAAGCCTACACAATATTAGAACCAAACAAAATCGGCCAGGTTCAAGTAAAAGTAGGCGGTAAGCTTATGACCTACGATGCAATTAACAATACAGAGGAAACAATAAGTTCATTTAGTCCAATAATAGTAAAAGAAATCGACAAAAACGTTTTAATTATAGAACCCTATGTAAGAGAAAAAGGAGAGTAGTATGTTAGAAACATCAGGTATTATGGGCATTATAATAGTTCCTATTCTAATCCTTCTTTTTGTACTTGGTTTTGTCGCAAACCAGTATAAAAGATGCCCTTCAAACAAAATTTTAGTTATTTACGGTAAAACAAACGAAGAAAAAACCTCTAAGTGTATACACGGTGGCGGTGCGTTTGTTATTCCTCTGATTCAAGACTATGAATATCTAAGCCTTGAACCAATGACTACGGAAATCGACCTGACAGGTGCGCTTTCTAAAAATAACATCAGGGTAAATGTTCCATCAACATTTACATTTGGTATTTCACCCAAGCCGGAATTAATGGTAAATGCAGCGGAAAGATTGCTGGGAATGCACAGAAAAGCTATTATAGACCAGGCAAATGATATTATCTTAGGTCAATTAAGGCTGGTTATTGCAACTTTGCAGATAGAGGAAATCAATCAGGACAGAGAAAAGTTTCTCGTACAAATTAACCAAAACGTAAACACAGAATTAAATAAAATCGGTCTGGAAGTAATTAATGTAAACATTAGAGATATAACCGACGAGTCCGGGTATATTAACGCAATTGGACAACGTGCAGCAGCAGAAGCTATAAACAAAGCAAAAGTTGATGTTGCCCAACAGGACAAATTTGGTTCTATCGGTGAAGCAGAAGCATATAAAGAAAAAGAAGTAGTTGTAGCACAACAAGTGGCTCAATCAGAAGTAGGACAAAAAGAAGCTGACAAAGAACAAAGGGTAAAAGTCGCAGCCTACGAAGCAGAAGCAAAAATTGGTGAAGCTCAAGCGGATAAAGAAAAAGAAGTAAGAGTAGCACAACAAATGGCTCAGTCAGAAGTAGGACAAAAAGAAGCTGACAAAGAACAAAGGGTAAAAGTCGCAGCCTACGAAGCAGAAGCAGTAGAAGGTGAAAATAATTCTAAAGCTAAAATCGCCGGCTACGATGCAGACTTATTAGAACAGAAAGCAGAAGCTTTAAGACGTGGTGAAGTAGCTCAAGCACAAGCAGAACGTGATGTTTTAATTGCTCAAAGAAGCATGGAAACCGCAAGGTTGGAAAAAGAAGAAGTTGTAAGACAAGAAATTGATAAGCAAAAAGTAGAAATCGAATCAGAAGCAGAAGCGGAAAAACAAAGAAGAATAGCTCGAGGAGAGGCAGACGCGATCAAAGCTAAATACTTTGCAGAAGCCGAAGGTGTGAAAGCTGTACTGGAAGCAAAATCTGACGGTTATGAAAAACTTGTTGGAGTTTGTGCTGATAATCCGGCCATAGCAACAAGCTTTTTAATGATTGAAAAAGTTGAAAATATTGTCGAAACACAAGTTGAAGCGATTAAAAATATTAAATTTGATAAAATCACTGTTTGGGATGGTGGGGCAGGTAGTGATAAAGGCAGCACAACAGCTAACTTTATGAGAGATTTAATTAAGTCACTCCCAGCTATGCACGATTTAGCACAACAAGCAGGTGTAAAACTACCTGAATACCTTGGTGATGTTAAAAGCCAAATAGTTGATACAGAAAACAAAAAAGATTAATTAAAATATACTATCCAAATTGGTGTATTTAAAT
This sequence comes from Candidatus Gastranaerophilales bacterium, assembly GCA_028282645.1. GTDB lineage: Bacteria > Cyanobacteriota > Vampirovibrionia > Gastranaerophilales > JANQFW01 > JANQFW01. The sequence continues at coordinate 1,004 of JANQHM010000211.1, read as the reverse complement.
TTTAAAAATTAAATAAAAAGTGTCTGTATAGAACCTTGTTATACTTGTTATATTTTTCGTACCTCAAGCCGAAATAACAAACAAAATAATAAGGTTCTTTTATTTATTCTAAACAACTTACTGTACTAAATTCTTTTAATTTTAAATATTAAAGCCATTTGAAATAATTTGCTAAACCTGTTTAAACCAAGAGAATAAAAAGGATTTCCATTTATTTTTATAAAACCGTTATCTAGTAAACTTTTTATATGGTTTAGTTTTATATTTATTGACTATACATAAATGCAATGCTAGAATTTAAAGCATAATAATTATCTAAGGTATATAAAAAAAGAAAATAAAGGAAAAACAAGAGATTGAGCGTATAAAAATTTAAGGCTTTGTCTTGATGTATTTTTTATATATTTAAAAGTATTAAATTACTTTAGTATATATTTTATTAATATCATAAAAGTATTTACTAATTAAAAAAGTTATGCTTCAAAGCAAGGCAGGATTTCATTTTATCTAAGGTTAAAAATTTTTTAAAGGAGAATTCATTTATGAAACAAAGTTTCGGCGTAGGAAAACGCATGGTTACAATGATGCTTGTATTTATACCTATTATGGTGATATTGGGAGCTTTGTCCATTAATTTTTTAATGGAATTCGCGGGTTTTACAAATAAATTGTATAAACACCCTTATGCTGTATCTACAAGCGCTCTATCTATAAAAGTTAAGATAGAACAAATACACAAAGCGATGAAAGACGTTGCCCTTTCTACAAATGCTAATCAAATGCAAAGTGCTTACAACAAGGTTAATGAGCTTGAAAAATCAGCTATCAAAGATTTTAAAATGGTGTTAGACAGATTTCTTGGTGATAAATCAAGAATACAGAAATTAAAAACAGACTTTATTAATTGGAAAGAGATCAGAGAAGAAGTTGTAGATCTGATGAAGCAAGGAAATAAAGAAGAAGCTGCAGCCATAACCAAAGGCAAAGGTGCTAAGCACGTTGCA
>JANQHM010000077.1 GCA_028282645.1 Candidatus Gastranaerophilales bacterium | reverse complement strand
AACTAATAAAAGCATGGCTCATTTTTTATTTTTTTTCTAAATTATTCTTTTTTACTTTTAATTTATTATTTGCTTTTAACTACTTTTCCGTAGCCCTGGGCATTTGGAGCCATAGAATATACTGATCAAGAAGAAGTTGAGAATATTGAAGATGCTGAAGATGTTCAACGTTTGGATCATCTGCCAGAATTAAATCAAAATCGTTCTATAGAGGATAGATTGACTACTATTGAGAACTTACAAGATGTTGCTAACGCTACAATTCTCCATCTTTCCGGAAGGCTGGGCATTTTAGAAAATCGTGTGATGCGTGGTCAGACAGGCCAAAATGTTAATCAATCCTAAATAACTAAATAAAATAACTAGTCATAATCTACTATTATAGATTTGAAGATACAAATGAAGCATCTGAAAAATGTTTTTGAGTTAGTTATATAATATAATTAACTATTTTAAATCGGCAAGATAAACAAATAGATGGAAAATTAAAATGTTAAAACTGCAAGCACAGGCATATGTGAAGAAAACTGCTGTAAATAAAAATAACTCGCAGAAAAATAATGTGATGAATAAAAAAAATCAACAGAACGTGGCATTTGGCACAAAAACTGAGAGTGAAATTTTTGAAATGTTAGCCATAATAGCAGAGACGCAATGTATGATTGGCACAAGTCAGAGTACTACAGAAAAAAAAATAAAGAACATAGAAGAAAATATAAAGGAAATTAAAGCTGCCCTTTGTGAAGATCAACAGGTTAGTGAGCAGAACAGCGAGCCTCCTGCGCTTATGTACACATAAAAAATTATTGAGTTTGTAAAATATAAACAGAATTTACACGTCTTTGTGTAATATTTAACATTGCATTTATAGTAATTATTAAAATCTATCATAAAATTTTTACATTTAGCGGTATAAAATCTAACAAAAGCTTATTTTTATTGGTTATAATTCCTTATCGGACAAATTGGTCAAAATGTGCGAGCTACCCCAATCTGTGCTGAATTGTGCGCTTAGCTGACCGCAGGCAGCATTGATATCTGTGCCGCGCTCCAGCCTGACAGTTACCTTTTTACCGGATTGCTCCAATATATACCGAAATTCATTTATACGCTTCTCAGTGGGTGCCTGATGCCTGTCATTGCACGTTGGATTGTAAGGTATCAAGTTGACATTGTAATTTAAGCCCCTTAAAAGATAGTTCATCTCTTTTGCCAGCTTTAAATCGTCATTGAGATTTTTAATTAGTGTATACTCAATAGTTACACGACGACCTGTCTTGTGGGTTAGAGCATGTAATGATTTTATCAGCTCATCTAACGGGTATTTTTTTTCAATGGGGATAAGCTGTTTTCTTAGTTCGTGATTAGGGGCATGTAGGGATAAAGCAAGCGTTAGCTGTCTGTTTTCTTCTGCCAGTTTGTAAATACCCGGTATAATACCGCTTGTTGATATTGTAATACGTCTGTTACCGATTTCCAGCTCTTTATTTATTATTTTTATTGATTTGGCTACTTCATCAAAGTTTAATAATGGCTCACCTTGGCCCATATAGACTACGTTAGTTACTTTCAGGCCTGTATCTCTTTGTATGGTTAGTAGTTGATCAGCTATTTCGGCGGCGGTGAGGTTACGTATAAACCCCATCTTGCCGGTTGCACAAAATATACATCCTATGGAACAGCCTATTTGGCTGCTGACACATGCTGTTAGATTAGGCCTATGGTCAAAGCGCATTAGGACGGTTTCTATAATATTTTGGTCAGCTAATTCTATTAAGTACCTGATGGTACCGTCTTTGCTGATAAAGTGCTGTTTTATACTGTTTGGTGAGATTATTGCTATTTCTTTTAATTTATTTCTGAAATCTTTTGATAAATTTGTCATCTCGTCAAAAGCCTTGACGCAATTTTTATACAGCCAATAATGCAGCTGTTTTGCCCTGAATTTTGGTTCATTGTTTAGCTGGACAAATTCTTCCAGTTCTTCCAGGGTTTTGCCGGCGAGTATGTATTTTGATTCGGTCATGTTTTTATTCTTAACTTATTCATTAATACTCAATCAAATTATTATCATCATTGTCTTCCATAAAATCCAGGAAAAAATGTGCTTATAAAAATCCAAAGCTATCAGAGGGTTTGAGAAAGTCTCTATTTTCGACTATTTTTGGGTTAAAAAAAAAATCGGAACGACAGGATTCGAACCTGCGACCCCTACCACCCCAAGGTAGTGCGCTACCAAGCTGCGCTACGTCCCGATTTTTATCTATAAATATAATTTAATTTAAAAATAATTGTTTATCAAGTTATTTAGATTTTTCAATAAAGTTCATTCTTACAAGCTACTTATAAAGAATTAAGATTAGTTCTCCATTTGGAGATAATAAAGATATTTTTTTAAAAGCTTTGTAAAGAATATTAAAAAAGTTATATATTGATCGCATTTTAGTATAAATAATTAAATAATATTCTTTTCCGGCTTTTGAACCACTATTGAGCGAGATTCATTCACTTGTACCCTTGCCTGACTCAGTTTTTCTTTTACGTCATCATCCAAACTTGTTCCGTTAACCATCCTGTCTATTAAGCTGTTATTTAATTTTACCGCTCTATTAAAAGCACCTATTTGCTCAAGCACATCTTTAATCTGCTCAAATTCGTACGCATATTGAACTCTACTTGTACACGTGAGCACTTCGCCCGTTGTTGCTTCAATATCAACTCCACCTGCTTCAAAATAAACTTTAAAAACAGATTTAATATCAAACAACTCAGCCTGCAACGTTTGTATAGACTGCTGAATTCTTAAATATCGTTCAAATAAATAATTTATATTACCAATCTGTGATAATTGCCAATTGTGCTTTTGATCATATAAATCCTTTAAAAACGGATAAGCTAAAGCCAGCCCTCTTGCGTCTGCCATTGCTCTGTGCCGTGTTTGCGGTTTAATATAAAATCTTTCCAACAACGCTAATAATCCATGCGAAGGCTCATCAGGAAAAACTTCTTTGTACATTTGCTGGGTATCAATTTTTTTATTTTTTAATGAAATCCCCAATAAATCAGAGCAAGCCTGATTTAAAAAGCTATAATCAAATATAACATTATGTCCTACCAAAGGGTAATCACCAATAAACTCAAGAATTTTAGGCAACACTTCTTCCATCAAAGGTTGCCCTTCAATCATTTCCTGTGTAATTCCATGTATATTCATACTTGATTGACGGATTTCCTGTTTCGGATTTATTAAAACTTCATATTCATCTGCAATTTTATTATCAATAAGCTTTAATGCCGCAAATTCAATTATTTTTTCACGTTTATAGTCTAATCCTGTTGTTTCTACATCCAATACAATTAATATATTATTTTCTTCCATCATTAAATAATCTCATTAAATATTTATTACTATTTTTTTCAAATTATTAATTTTTTTTATAATCTGAAAATATTTTAGAGTTGGTATTGCTTAAATCATAACACAAAACAATACTTTAATACTAATTATACCGGTTTTTAAATAAATTAAAGTAGTATACAAAAAAAGAGCCTTTCGACCCTTTATTTTGTATTTATTTATTTTTCACAATGCCTAAGTTTTTTACTAACATTTAAAAATGTATCTATCTCTTGCCTCATTTGCTTTGGATTAGCATATATCCCTTGGCTGATAAATACCTTAAGTTTATACTCGGGCTCGTAAAGATAAAATGAAGGAAAGCCGCCAATCATAAAATCTTTGACAAGTTGAATGTTTTTCCTTTCTTCCGCATTAATCATAACAAAGGTCAGGTCAGGTTCGTACTCTTTGCGCAAATCATCTAATATAGGCGCAAACTTTTTACAATACGTACACCAATCAACATAAAAGTTAACAGCAATGGGCTTACCTTTTGTAATAGCTTTATCCCATTCAATTTTGGTTGCATAGTCAGAAGGCAGCAGCTTGTTCTTAGGTGGCACTGCATTAACTATACCAATGGAAATTATTGCAAAAGAAACAAGTACACATAAAATTGCCAATATTTTTTTTATCATTGAATTATTCCTCAATTCAAATTATCGCACCTTTTGGAACAACAGTAATACCGGATTCGGTTACATAGAATCCTCTTGCCAGATCTTCTTCCACATTATACCCGATTTTGGTATAAGGAGGAATATCTACATTTTTATCAATAATTGCTTTTTTTATTTCAGCATGTCTTCCTATAGTTACATCTTCCATCATAATAGTTTCTCTTACATAAGAAAAACTATTAACCCTAACGTTTGGAGACAAAACACACTTGCTTATTTGGCCGCCACTAACAATACAGCCGTCCGACACCAAAGAACAAGTTGCCATACCTACTCTTTCTGTTTCTTCCCATACAAACTTTGCAGGCGGATAGTTATGGTTAAAGGTTTTTATCTGCCACTGATTATCATACAGGTTAAACTCGGGCTGAATTTCCAATAAATCCATATTAGCTTCCCAATATGAATCTATACTTCCTACATCTCTCCAGTATCCTCTTTCTTTTTCGGATGTACCTGGTACAAAGTTACGGCTAAAGTCATAAACCATAACATTGCAACGTGGAAACATATTTGTAATTATATTTTTACCAAAGTCATAATTTGTTTCTTCTCTGGCTGCATCTTCTTCCAACTCTCTTATCAATACATCTTTATTAAAGATGTAATTTCCCATTGATGCAAGTACCAGGTCCGGCCTTCCGGGTATTGTTTTCGGCTCTTCTTTCGGTTTTTCTTTAAAACCGATTAATCTCCAATTTTCATCAACTTCCATAATACCAAACTCAGAAGCCTCTTCTTTTGGTATTGGAATAGCTGAAATAGTTAAATCCGCATTTTTTTCATTGTGATAGTCAAGCATTTGCCTAACATCCATTTTATAAACGTGATCACCTCCAAAAACACATACGTGTCTGGGGTTTTCATCATAAATAAAATTAATGTTTTGATATATTGCATCCGCAGTACCTCGATACCACTCGCTACCGGTTCTCATTTGAGCCGGTACCAGGTCAATATACTGCCCCAAAATAGGAGAAGTAGGCCAGCCTCTTGAAATATGCTTATTCAAGGAGTCTGACTTAAATTGTGTAATAATTTTAATTTTGTAAAAGCCTGAATTTACAAAATTATTTAAGACAAAATCAATAATACGATATCTTCCGCCGAACGGAACAGCAGGTTTTGCCCTATCCTTTGTTAGCGGATAAAGCCTACGGCCCTCACCACCTGCTAAAATCATTACTAAAACATCATCATTGTACATATGCTAATCCTAATCTTCCAAACTTAACAATGCCATAAACGCTTCTTGAGGTACTTCTACCCTACCTATAGATTTCATTCTTTTCTTACCGGCTTTTTGCTTTTCAAGGAGTTTTCTCTTTCTGGAGATATCTCCCCCGTAACATTTATCAAGAACATTTTTTCTAAGCGCTTTAACATTTGTTCTTGCAATAACCTTTCCTCCGGTAGCTGCTTGAATAGGAACTTCAAACATCTGCCTCGGAATCAATTCTTTAAGCTTACTAGCCAGTTTTTGCCCCAAATAGAATGCACTATCCTTATGTACAATAGTACTTAGGGCATCAACCACTTCTCCTGACAAAAGAATATCAAGTTTTACGAGGTCAGATTTTTTATACCCCGAATACTCATAATCCATACTTGCATAACCTTTTGACCTGGATTTTAACTGATCATAAAAATCTGTTATTAATTCACTCAATGGAATTTCATATTCCAGTTTTACCCTTGTAGTGTCAATATAACTCATATTCAAATAGATGCCTCTTTTTGCTTGAGCAAGATCCATTAATGCTCCAACATAATCATTTGGTGTAATCACATTAACTCTTACATAGGGTTCTTCAATTTGCTCTCTATGTTGTGACGGCGGTAAATTAGCCGGATTATCTATACATATAACTTCACCGTTTGTTTTGGTTACTCTATAAACAACACTCGGAGAAGTTGTTATCAAAGGTATATTGTATTCTCTTTCTATTCTTTCCTGAGCAATTTCCATATGCAGCAGGCCCAAAAAGCCGCACCTATAGCCAAAACCTAAAGCAGAAGAGGTTTCCGGCTCAAAAACAATACTTGAATCATTCAGCCTTAATTTTTCAAGAGCTTCTTTTAAATCCCCGTACTGATCACTTTCCACAGGATACATTCCACAAAATACCATTGGACTGGCATTTTTATACCCTGGCAATGCTTCTGAAGCAGGTGTATCTGGCTTTGTAACCGTATCGCCAACAAGCTGCTGCACTTCTTTAATAGAAGCGGCAAGATATCCGACCTCGCCTGTTTTTAATTCTTTTGTTTTGCACCTGTGAGGTTTCATATACCCCAGCTCTGTAACTTCATATTCTTTGTCACATGCCATAAATCTTATTTTATCACCTGCTTTGATCGCGCCGTCTACAACTTTAAAATAAGCTATCGTTCCTAAAAAAGCATCATAGTAACTGTCAAAAACCAAAGCTCTTAATGGTTTATCCGCTGTATTATCAGGTGCCGGCACGTATTTTACGATAGCTTCCAGGACATCTTCTACTCCAATACCTGTTTTTGCACTGGCTAATACAGCGTTAGAAGTATCAATTCCTATTATATCTTCTATTTCATGTTTTACTCTTTCGGGATCCGCACTTGGCAAATCTATCTTGTTAATCACGGGGATAATTTCAAGGTTATGCTCTATTGCCAGATAAACATTCGCAAGGGTTTGTGCTTCTACACCCTGAGTAGCATCTACTACAAGCAGAGCACCTTCACATGCCACAAGGCTTCTCGATACTTCATAGTTAAAATCCACATGCCCCGGGGTATCTATTAGGTTTAGAATATAATGTTCCCCATCTACAGCCTTATAATCCATCCTTGCTGCTTGCAATTTTATGGTAATGCCTCGTTCTCTTTCAATATCCATGGTATCTAATAGCTGATCCATCATTTCTCTTTCGGAGATAGTCTTTGTTTTCTCTAATAATCTATCTGCAAGAGTTGATTTACCATGATCTATATGAGCTATTATACAAAAATTTCTTATTTTATCAATCATACCGCAAACTTTTATTTGTAAATATACCTTACTATTATTATCTATACTATAGGCTTACTTTACAAGAAAAAATTTTTATTTTTTTAAAATTATTTTTTCTTTTCAGCAAATCCTGACAGCCTCAAAATAAACTATTGCTTATTTATTTTAAATTATACCTTTTTTTAGTTAAATAAAAAAATACTTTAAGAATGTTAAATTCTTTATAAGTCTATTTACATAAAATAATTATGTAATATAATCAAGTTTGAACTCACCATCCTCTCAAATTACACTACAAAAATAATTTAAATAGGAGATAAAAACTTGGCTAATATTAAATCCGCAAAAAAACGCATACTAACTAATGAAAGAAACAGGAAAAAAAATGTGGCTATAAAATCATCAGTGAGTACAGCCATAAAAAAAGTATTAGAAGCTATCAAAAAAGGTGAAGCAGACCAAATTGAAGCATTGGTCAGCATAGCCTACAGCAGAATTGATAAAGCTGTCAGTAAAGGTGTTTTTCATAAAAACAACGGTGCAAGAAAAAAATCTCGCCTTGTTGAAAGAGTAAATAAATTTAAGGCTGAGCAATCCCAACAACAAGTGGAAGCCTAGTTTTAAACAATTAAGTTAAGTATGGATTTTTATTCCTTGTAGTCCTGGTTGATATAGGACTATTTTTATTTGTCCAATTTTAAGGCCGTCTATTTCCCTAAGAATCTTTTTTACTCTAGCTTTATCTATATTTTTTAAGTCTTTTTTAACACTTTTCTTAAATTCTAACTTATACATTTATAAATCAAGTTCTTTTTTTAACTCTTCTAAAGTTACAGTATCTTCATCTTTTCTTGATTCTGCTTCTTTTAAATCAAATAAATCTTCAATCTTTTCAAGCATCTCAACATCTTCAACAGGTACTATATAGGCTATGGGTTTATTACGTCGTAGAACTTCTATTCTTTCTTTACCATAAGAAGCTTGATTTAAAATATCTGTTAAGTGAGCTCTGGTGTTTGCTATTGTATATTTTTTTTTAGCATTATCAGACATTTTTCCACCTATTTTGTACATCAATTACATTAGTTACATGATAAACTATTTTTTTTACCTTTTCAACCCCCTGTTTTTTAAATTTTATATAAAGTTTTGTTAAAATTCTAATAAAATCCTGAAATTATTTTTATAAACTGCTATAATATATAATAAATAAATAAAAAATATATTAAAATAAGAAGTCAGGTAAATTAGTTGTGGAAAAACAAAGTCCAAAAACTGAAGATAAATCCATAAAGGATAATGACAAATACGCAGCATTCCTGTATTACAGGCTGCGCAACGAAATTGTCATACTGCGGCGTTTTGCCAAAAATTATAGCCTCGGCCACCTGAAAGGCCGCTTCCTTGAGATGATAAAA
>JANQHM010000282.1 GCA_028282645.1 Candidatus Gastranaerophilales bacterium | reverse complement strand
CAAAAGTATATAAAGGTAAACAAATACTATAATCAATCTATTTGATTACTATTATAACTATAAAAAATTTGAATGCTAGTCTTGATTTTAAAAATTTTTGTAATTTTTAAACTTTATATTTTGGATAGTCAATAATAGTAAGAAAAAAAATTTATAGGGAAAATTCTTCAGTAAAAATTTTATCTAAAAACTATAAAGAAATATACACCATTAGTTGTAGTTTTTTAACATAACTTTATTTATTTAATTTTTTGTAATTTTTCTAAAAATATTTTACAGGTATTATCCCAAGTATAATTATTAGCAGTATCAACACCTTTTTTGATTATTGATGATAAATTACTTTTATTTTTTATAATAAAACTCATTTTTTCCGCGAGGTTGACTGAAGGATTATTTTTCATATTGAAAATAAAAGAATCTGTCCCGTCGGTTAAAACCTCCGAGGCACCACAGTAAGAGCTGACAATGGATAATTTGCCCTTTGCCATAGCCTCCAGAGCCACCAGGCCGAAAGTTTCCTCCAGCGAGGGCATTACAAGGCAGTCTATATTATTATAAAATTCATCCATATTTTTTTGAAAAGACAGAAATTCTATATTTTGCTCAATGTTATATTTTTTTACGAGAAACTTTGTCCATAAATTATTTTTAAACTTAGGGTAGATAACCTTTGCTTTAAAGTTGTAGCCTTGCTTTTTTAATATACCAAGGGCCTTTAAAAATACATAACCGCCTTTTCTTTTAAATCCCGGGGCCGATAGGCCAAAAGTTACAATATTACTTGTTATGTCAACAGACTCAGGGGGAGCTTGCTTATCAATACCCGGGTATATTACTTCTATTTTTTCGTCTTCTATACCGAAGTTGTTTTTTATATCGTTTTTTAAGATGTTAGATAGCACAAAAATCTTTCTGTAGCCTTGTTTCATCCATTTTTTTTCGTATTTTATACGTTCTTTTTTTACTTTTCTAAAATTATATAAAAAAGATTCAAAAATATTTTTTAATTTATTAAGCCTGTGAACTACAGAATGACCCTGTACAAATATTATATCAAGCGGAGGCGTTATGTTTTCCGAGATTACGCAGTCGTAGTCTTCTTTTTTTATTAATTCATTTGCTTTTTCATAAAAATTTTCTACCACATCGGGTTTTAAATGATTATACGGGACACCTACCTGTATTATTTTATTTATGCCAGGCGATGTTTCTACATTTGATTTTGTGCAATAAACGTCTATTATATAGTTTTCCTGTATTAGTTTGCTTATTAACTTATAAAATATTTTTTCTCCGCCGCCATGAAAGTTGCCGTCCTGGAACAGTCTTATTATAAAGGCTATTTTATTCATTTTTATCTCTTTCCAGTGATAGTCATCACCTTTTTTTATATTTTTGATTATTAAATATTTTAAAACTATAATAAAAAGAAAGCAAGCAAATTGGAAAGACTATTATGCAGACCATAGCAATATTAAATCTGGGTTATATCGGGGATGTTATTAATACAAGCCCTGTTTGCTCAACTCTAAAAGAAAAATATCCCGACAGCAGGCTTATTTTTGTAACTATTCCCGCCAGTAAGCAGACAGTTAAATGCTTACCCGGCGTTGAAGAGGTTTATGTATACGATAAAAAAGGCGAAGACAAAGGGTTTTTGGGTTTAGTTAAAAAAGCCCTGTATATAAAAAAATTAGAAAAAATTAACATGACTGTTATTCTTAATGAGTCGATAAGGGCGGCGTTTTTTGCAAAAATTACGGGGTCTAAAGTTAATGTAGGGCGTGACACTGAGATGAGAGGGTTTCTTTTAACCCATACCTTGCCTCATTTACAAGAAGAAAAAGATATGAAAATACACGTTAGTGAACATTATATGAGAACTTTAAAGCCTATTGATCTTTATAAGGAAAATTATCAGCTGGATTTTTGCTATAGTGATGAGGAAAATAATTATGTTAGTCAACTGCTGGAGCAAAATAATTATTCTGAGTATGAATTAGTGGGTTTTTGCCCTTGTGCTAGGCATGATGATAAGGATTGGACGCCCGAGGAGTCTGTTAAGCTTATTAATTATATAAATAAAAATACCAATAAAAAAGTCATTATAGTAGGGGATAAAAAAACAAGCCTGTTCGTAGACAATATAAGGGCATTGGGCTGTAATGAGTTTTTGGATTTATCCGCTCAAACGTCGATACCGCAACTTGGTACGTTGATAGACAGGTTTAAGCTTTTTGTAAGTGCTGATACAGGGCCTATGCATTTGGCTTATGCCTTAAAAGTTCCTACTGTTGCGTTTTATTATCACGATGTGATTACAAAATGGGGACCTATAGATAAAACTGGAAATCGTACGGTTTTGAGTGCTGATAAAAGTCTAATTAAAGCAGAAACTGTAATTAAAAACGTTGAGGATTTATTGTAAGATATTTTGAGGTTTTTATGAAGAACATATTTAAAATATTTTTAGTTTTTATATGTTTGACTTTTAGTATTAATAAGGCTTTGGCTAATGATGAATACTATACACAAAAACTCAACGAGGGCAAAGCGTATATTTCCGACGGGTATCCTTCCCTTGCTATTGATGTACTGGAGGGCTTGGCTAAAGATTATCCCGAAAAAGAAGAAGTTTATTGCTATATAGGCTTGGCTTATGCACAGGGTGAGCTTTATGACAAGGCTTTATACTATTATAATAAGTCTTTAAATATAAATCCCAGGTTTTGGCTGGCGCATTTGAATCTGGCTAAGCACTACAGGGCTTTTAACCATCACTCAAAGGCTTTTTATCATTATAAAAAGATTCTGGAGTATTACCCTAATGAGGCTTATTTACAAAAGATTGTCAAAGAGCAAATTGCGCAAACAAAAGCAGAGTACAATCCCGAATCGGTAGCGGAGGACATTGAAGAATATACTCCCCCTGAAGAAGTAAAGCAAGCTGCACGCCCCAGGGGGAATTTTGTGGTGAATATTACTGAATTTGGTAGCAACATACGCGTTGAGCTTGACAACAAGCCTTGGGAGCCGGCTTATGACGGACAAAATGATTATGGTAAGTTTGTAAGCTATGGCCTGCCAGGGGAAGAATTATTAAAACTGCATGGTTGGACTGAGGCCGTTACTGTGAATTATATGCCGCAGTTGGCTCAAACTGCGGGGATTAATTATTATTATGAGGCTTATAAGCTTATAATAAATAAAATGAAAGGGGGATTAAATAATGTTAATGTTATTGAAGATACCCCTAAAGAAAAGATTTTTGAGTGGTATAAAGATAATCATTCGAGTTTATGCCGGCTGTTAGAGGTGGGTAGTGATATTTACCTTGTGAGCTATGAGTATAACAGGTATCCTGATGGGTATGACAGGCAAAAATGGATAGAGATACTTAAGAAAATTACTTTTGAGTAAAGTTTTTTCTCTTTTTTTAATGTATAAAATTTAATAAAGTTAGTAATATTGATATATTAATGTTTTTATAATATTATTTCTAATACTTTATGCATGAATTTTATTAGAGGAGTATGAAAAGGAGGTACAAAATGCCGGTTATAACATCAAGTCAAGAAAAAATAACTAAGATATATTCTTACACAAAGGATGGAACAAAATACGTTTCGGGTATTTATGAATATGATGAAAACGGTAATCAAACCTCATTTAGAAATTATGACAAAGATGGATCTATACTATGGCCTTGGTCATGGAAAAAAACATATGATAAAAATGAAAACCAAACTTCTTACAGAGACTATAATAAAGATGGATCTATTAACTGGTATTATTCTTGGGATGCTAAATATGATGCAAGGGACAATCAAATTTCATCTAAAAGATATAATCAAAATGGCTCCTTATATTGGGAATGGAGTAGAGTATATGATGAAAATGACAATATAACTTCTCACAGGGACTATAATAAAGATGGTTCTATTAAATGGGAATACGCCTGGGATAAAACATATGATCAAAATGATAATCAAACTTCATACAGAGACTATAATAAAGATGGATCCATTAAGTGGTACAGATGCTGGGATAAAACATATGATGCAAATGACAATGTAACTTCTTTTAGAGACTATAAAGATGATGGATCTATTTCTTGGAGAGGCTCTTGGGATGCTAAATATGATGCAAACGGTAATGAAATTTCATCAAGAGGATATAAAGATGATGGTTCTATTGACTGGAGTGGCTTTCTAAGAGATCGAACCTGGGATGCTACATATGATATAAACGGTAATAAAACATCCCATAGAATATATAAAGATGATGGCTCTGTTAATTGGTTTGATGATAGTACATTTAATAATTTAATTCCTTATTCACGATCATATAGAAAATATAAATATTATGGATCTATTGACTGGAGGTACTCATGGGATTTAACATATGATATAAGCTCAAATACAAAGTCATATAGAGAGTATAATAAAGATGGATCCATTAAGTGGACGTGGTGCTGGGATAAAATATATGATAAAAAAGGTTATTTAATTGGAGAAAAAAGGTATCACGGTGACGGATCGATTTGGTGGGATGAATCAAAAGAAAAAAGAAGAGTGTATAATTCAGATGGAACTATTGACTGGGGGTTGTGCTGGGATAAAACATTTGATGCAAATGATAATCAAACTTCTCTCAGGAGCTACAACGATGATGGATCCTTCTCTTCGGGATGGAGCAAAGTATATGATAAAAATGAAAATATAATTTTATACAGGAAGTATAAACATGATGGATCTATTGATTGGCTATATTCCTATGAGTGTACATATGATCAAAATAACAATAAAAAATCATATACAACATATAACTCAGATGGCTCTATTCATAGCTATTATAAGTGGACTTATGATGAATACGAAAATGTAACTTCTTATCGAGACTGTAATGCAGATGGTTCAGTTAAATGGGATAATATTAGTCTTTTTGATCGAACCTATGACTCAAACGAAAATATAACATCTGAGCGAAAATATAATGCTGATGGCTCAGTTAATTGGAGTAGGTCTTTTGATGCTACATACGACGAAAATGGTAATAAAAGATCTTATAAGTACTACCATCGAAATGGATCTGTCTCCGTCTATTATAAATATGATGAGAGTGGTAATGTTATATCATATAGACGATATAAAGAATTAGATAACTCTATACTATGGAGCTTGTCATGGGATCCCGGATATGACGAGCTGTACTTCAGTAATCTAACAGGAACAAGTGAAAATGATGAAATAATCGGTGGAGATAAAGACGATACACTAAAGGGTAAATTAGGTAGTGATACTCTTAAAGGTGGTATGGGTAGTGATAATTATCTCTATAACCTTGGAGACGGCAGTGATGTTATAGTTGATAATAAAGGCTCTAACAAAATTATCTTTGGAAATAAAATCAGTAAAAAAAGCCTGATATTTGAACAGAGTGGTGACAATCTAAAGATAAAGTTTAAAACCGATAATAAGCAAACAGGCCCGACTAGTCAAAGTATATTCCAGGCCGAAAGTAGCATTAAATCAATAACAACAGCAAACTCAACTATTGGTTCTAACCCCGAAGATCAAATTATTGTGCAAGACTGGTTTGCATCAAATAATAACAAAATTTCATCATTTGAATTCTCTAATGGAGATGCGTCCTTTACGTCCTCCTATGTTAATGGATTGCTTGGTGGTGGCATTGTAGGGTCAGAAGGGGCTGAAAACCTAAATGGTACATCTACCGATGACTTTATTAATAGCTTGGGCGGTGATGATAAAATCTTCGCAAAAGCCGGTAATGATATTCTTGAAGCTGGAGAAGGCAATGATTATCTTTCTGGTGGCTCAGGTATGGATACAATGGATGGCGGCACTGGCAATGACGGCTATGTTGTTGATAATACCGGCGATGTAATTATTGACTCCGAAGGTTATGACTGCGTAAGGACTCATATTGATTATACTTTATCTGATAATTTGGAAAAAATTATCCTTGATGGTACTGCAACTACTGCCGTGGGTAACGACTTAAAAAATAAATTACTTGGAAATGCACAAGGCAACACAATCTTAGGCCTTGGCGGAAATGACTACATTGCCGGACTCTCGGGTAATGACAGCCTTGACGGCGGGAACGGCAAAGATTATCTTGACGGTGGTAAAGGTGCTGATACAATGATCGGCGGTGCCGGCAATGACAGCTTTATTGTAGATAACACAGGGGATGTTGTTTCTGACACTGAAGGAAAAGATAACGTTGAATCTTATGTTGATATCACACTGTCTGCTAATATAGAAAACTTGCAGCTTGCCGGCAGTGCGTTTAGCGGTGTGGGTAACAATTTAGATAATATGATTGCAGGTACTTCTAAAAATAATAGTATAATCGGTGGAGCCGGCAATGACAAGATATACAGCAAAGCCGGCAATGACACTGTTGACGGTGGCAGCGGCAATGATTATCTATCAGGCGGTATTGGTGATGACTTGTATTTGTTTAAAGCCGGCGACGGTGATGACCTGGTAAAAGACACAGGATCAGATAATGAAGATACTATTCGCTTTGCGGCTGATGTCCAGAAGGAAAATATTGCTTTCTTTAAAAGAGGTACATCTCTTGACATTAAATATGGAGATGGTGATATTTTAACAATTGCTAAATATCAAGATCCTGCTTATGTAGTTGAAAACATAGAGCTTACCTCCGGTTTATCTGCCGATATAAATGGAATAATAAATCATATAGCTGCTTATGAAGCTGATAATGGTGTGGATTTTCGTAATGTTGAGCAGGTTGCAAACGACACTGAGCTTATGGACCAAATACAGCTTTACTGGAAGTAATTAAGATAAATTTTAAAAAAAAATAATATAATATTTAAATTATTTTTTAATATTAATTGTTTTTTCTTATAAATATTTACATTCTTATTTTTTTATGCTATTAAATTTATTGATTATATAATAACAATAAATTTAATTTTTATTATTAAGTGAATGAGAAAAAGTTTTTACGTTTTTTAATTTAAACTATTAATTCCTCTTTTTAAGTATTTTAGCAATATATTTTAGACGTTAAAAATTTTTCTTTGTTACTTATTATAAATACTTAATAGAGAAGAAAAGGAGTTAAGAAATGAGTACTTTAAAAGGACCAACAGCAAATGATATTTTATATGCAAAAGAAACTGATAGCATTTTAACTTATAAAAAATACTATACTGATAGTCATTTGTATGAAACATATAAGGTAGTAGATGATAACTTTAATTGTATTTCTGAAAAAGGATTTAAAGATGGAAAGCTTATCTCTGAAGGAGTATATACTTATGATGAGGATGGAAATCGCTTAAGCTATATCTATAAATTGTATGATTCCGGCGGCAATGTTACTGAGCATTATGAAAACTTTTATACTTATGACGAAGACGGGAATCAGTTAAGCAAGACGTATAAGAGATATGACATAAGCGGTAATGTTACCCGTTCTGATAAATACTTTTATACTTATGACGAGGACGGGAATCAGTTAAGCGAGACGTATAAGAGATATGACCCAAGCGGTAATGTTGCTGAGCAGACAGAATACCTATATTCCTATAATGAAGACGAAGGCAAAAATAAACTAGGTTATATTTTTAAAAGATATAACTCAAGCGGTAATTTTACTAAAGGCAGAAAAAAGTTATATTGCTATGACGAAGATGGAAACAACCTAGGCTCTACCTTTAGAAATTATGACTCAGACGGGAATATTAAGGATGGGAATGAAATCTTTTACACTTATGATGAAAATGGAAACAAGTTAAGTCATACCCATAAGAGTTATAACTTAAGCGGTAATATTGATTATTACTATGAAACCTTTTATACTTATGATAAAGATGAAAATCAATTAAGCAAGATCTATAGAAAATATGACTCAAGTGGTAATATTATTAAGCGCTATGAACGCTTTTACACTTATGATGAATATGGAAACCAATTAAGCTATACCCATAAATCTTATGATCCAAGCGGTAATATTACTCATTCTTATGAAGAAAAAAACTCATATACTTATGACGAAGATGGAAATATGCTAAGTAAAATATATAAGAGATATGACTCAAGTGGTAATATTACTAATCATTCTGAACGCTTTTACACTTATGATGAATATGGAAACCAATTAAGCTATACCCATAAATCTTATGATCCAAGCGGTAATATTGCTTTTTATACAGAAGAATTGTATACTTATGATGAAAATGGAAATCAATTAAGTAAGGTCTATGAACAATATGATTCAAGTGATAATATTGTTAACCATAATGAATATTTTTATTCATATGACCAGGATGGAAACCGATTAAGTTCTGTCTCTTATCTATATAATTTTATTTTTAATCTTAATTTTAAAAAAGAATTTTTATATAGTTATGACGAAGACGGAAATCAGCTAAGTGAGATTTATAAGGAATATAGCTCGAGAAGTAATGTTTTTAATATTGCTTCTATACAGGATGAAAAAATATATTCCTACGATGAAGACGGAAATTGCTTAAGCTATACATATAAGTCTTGTAACTCAAAGGGTGAAGTTCTTTATCATACAGAAGAAAAGTATGACCACACATTTTATGATTATATTGATGGTAAATCCGGAGATGATAAGATTTATGGTGCTCAGTATAATGAAATGTTGATAGGCGGTACCGGAGATGATACTTTGTATGGCGAAGCTGGCAATGATACCTTAAATGGCGGCTTTGGCTCTGATAGCCTATACGGTGGCAGCGGAGATGATAAGTATTTTGTAGATAATTCCGGCGATGTGGTTTTCGAATCTAATGATTCCGGCTATGATAGTGTTATATCATACACAGACTATACCTTGGCTGAAAATGTTGAATATCTGCGAATAATTGACCATGCCACTGATGCTGCGGGCAATAACCTGAATAATTATATTTATGGAAATACACTGGATAATATACTCCAAGGCAAAGGCGGTAATGACTATATAGATGGTGGGGCTAATGATGATGTAATTGATGGAAATCAAGGCATTGACACCCTTGTAGGTGGAGATGGCAATGATGTATATTTTATTAACGATGAAGTTGATATTGTAAAAGAAAAAATAAATGGCGGTAACGATACTGTCTACACTTCATTAACTTCTTATACTCTTGGGGTTAATCTTGAAAATCTTTCACTTACAGGCTATGAATATGATTCTGCTACACAAAGTTTCCAAAAAATTGGAAAAGGGACTAACGGCACTGGTAATGAGCTGGATAACTATATTATAGGTAATGATATGGATAATGAAATTACCGGACAATCCGGCAATGACTCTTTTGAAGGTGGAGCTGGCAATGATACATATATCTTTAGTTCAAATGATGGCGTTGACTTTATAAAGGACACCCTAGGCAGTAATAAGATATATTTTGAGTCTGCCTCAATTAAAGATACAGCTGTATTCTATAAAGATGGCTTTAATCTGTATATTGATTACGGCACACCTGAAGGGATTGATAAAATAACAGTCCAGGGAGAGGACTCTATAGAACGAGTAGAGCTTTCTAACGGGGAATACCTCACAAACAAAGATATAAATAAGGTTATTAATGATGTTATAGCCTATGTAAATGACAACAGCCTTCCAGCAATCAATAGTTTTGATGATGTTAGAAATAATCAGGACTTAATGAACATTTTTATTAATGCCTGGCATAGCTAGGTACTATACTGGTCCTCAATTAAATTTCAGATTACTCTATAGAATGAGCTTATAAAAAGTAAAATTGACCATTTTGT
The DNA here is from genome assembly GCA_028282645.1 of Candidatus Gastranaerophilales bacterium. Taxonomy (GTDB): domain Bacteria; phylum Cyanobacteriota; class Vampirovibrionia; order Gastranaerophilales; family JANQFW01; genus JANQFW01. The sequence continues at coordinate 5,491 of JANQHM010000282.1, read as the reverse complement.
ACTTAAAATCAAGAAATCACTCAATAAAACTGCGTGATTTTCTTAAAATATATAATAAATCAAAAAAATATTCTTAAATTTAACTTAATGCAGTTAAATTATTAAGTTATGCATTAGTCTTTTCTATTTCCTTCAATTCATCAAAAATAGTTTTTCGAGTTCTGATTTTTTAAATCAAATTTGATTAAACTTTACATAAGAAAGAGGCAAATAATTTTATGTTTTTATTTTTTATATTTGGATAAATTTCATCAGGAAAATAATAGAGTGTTTGCAATAAAGAATAAAAACATAAAAACTACTTTTAAATCCACAGGCTCAAAGGAGGAAAATACTAAATTATCTGTATTTTATGTTAATGATATACACGGAAATATTTGTTGTATGAATTCTTTGAGAAAAGTTTCTAAAAAATTTGAAGACTCTTTTGAAAAGGATAGTGATAACGATACATTAAGATTATCAGCCGGCGATGTAAATATTGGTGACAAAAATAACAAAAATAGACTATGGAAAAATTTTTTAAATAATCACCTTAAAATAAAATATAGCGCAATAGGTAATCACGAATTTGATTATAAAGAATTCCCCAAGCTTTTATTAAACTCTTCAACCAATAATGGAAAAATTGACGATAAACAAGAGTCAAACAGTTTATGGAAAGGCTTTTTAAATGATATTAAGAAATATAGCTTAATAGGCAATAAAAAAATTGATTTAAAAAAACTACCGGAATTCATATTAAAAGAAAATTTAAGCTTAAAGTATCTTGCCTGTAACCTGATAACTGACAAAGGTAGTGATATTGAAAACTGTTTTAAAAGTAATAATATAGAAAAATCACATATAGAAACAATAAACGGACATAAATACGGACTCATAGGTGTATCTCCTATTGATTTAGAAAAAGTACTTAATCCAAAGCACAGGACACCAGGTGTAAAAGCAGAAAATTTTGAAAAAACTCTAAGTAGTATAAAGGCAGAAGTTGAAAAACTAAAAAAACAAAAGATAAATAAAATTATATTACTTTCTCATTTAGGGTACAAATTAGACCAAAAGGTTGCTCAAAACATATCCGATATTGATATTATAATTGGCGGGCATTCACACGATAAAATTAATGGTATAACGCCCGGTAAAAATTTGCAAAAATCACCGACAGGTGAGCCGGTCATTATTACTCAAGCCGGGAAAAACGGTGAGTTTTTTGGGCTTTTGGATGTGGTTTTTGACAAAAAAGGAGTCATAAAATCAGCATTTAATTCTATTAACCACGTTGACAAGTGGCCAAAAGACAATGTAGTAGAAAATATTAAAGATTTATTTTTAGGTAAAGCCACTCCTATTGCTAAACTGTCAAAATCTTGTCAACCACAAAATTCCTTTACAAATGAAAATCCAATAGCTAATTTAGTCACTGATGCTATTAGAATAAAATCAGGAGCACAAATTGCTATAACTAATTCAGCTAAAATTAGAAGTGATTTGAATGCCGGTAAAATTACGAATAGAGATATAAAAGAAATGCTTCCTTTCAAAGAAAACAACTACAAGGTAAATTTAAAAGAAACAGAGCTTGTAGATGCAATACAACAAGGTATTAAATCTTTAAATACTTATCCTTACAGGCCCGGTTTACTTCAAGTCTCCGGATTAAAATATAAAGTAGGCAGAGATAAAAAGCTTAAAGAGTTAAATATAGAAAACCCTGACGGATCGCTAACCCCTATAAATATTAAAAAACCTAACCCTAATAAAACATATTCTACAATTTATAATGAATTTCTTTTTAGAGGTCAAGATGGAATGGAATCTTTAAGAAAAGAAAAAGATTTTGTTTCATATGAATGGAGTGAAGCAGATGCGGTTATTGAGTATTTAAAAAAGTTTAATAATAAGTCCATAAAAATTACCAAGAAAGGTAGAATAATAAATGAAACAAATTACGAAATCCAATAGGAATTAATTATTAATTCACTAGATCTCACTAAACTTCAATCTAATTTGAGCTTGGGCACAATTTAGGCACAAATGAAAAATTAAAAAATATCTAAATCGCTAAAACTCAACAATAAAAATATGCCGAGACACAGAATCGAACTGTGGACACAGGGATTTTCAGTCCCTTGCTCTACCAACTGAGCTATCTCGGCATATTACTATATAATTTTTCTTTTATTAGGCATAATAGCCCCGACCTTTGGGATGCCAACCTATGCAAAGCAAAGCTTTGCGTTTAAAGTTATGAGGGTTGATACCTTGACTCTTGGGTCGAGGAGATTTATTATTTATTTTCTAACAGGATTAATAATACTAACAAAGAATTTATTCGTCAAGTAAAAAAATATAATTCATTTTGATTATTTAGTATATATATAGTTATAGTATGTATTTTAACGTTTTACCCGTTCATCAGGATTCCATTTTATTTAGGACAACTCAAATTGAATAAATCCTTTTACGGTATCACTCTTCTGTTAGTATCTTAAATTTTCTGAGAAAATTTAAGATAAAATCCGCTTAATTTTGTATGAGTTTTTGAAAATTTGTTTATATTTATATTTATTTTATTTTTAGCAAGTAAAATAAATATATAATAATTTTATAAAATTAAGGATTTGTCGGGTATTAATAAATGAGTATTTCAGTTGTCATACATACATATAATTCAGAAAAATATTTGGAAGAATGCTTAAAATCAGTTGCATTAGCAGATGAAGTCCTTATCTGTGACATGTATAGCAATGATAAAACAATAAAAATTGCTCAAAAGCACGGATGTAAAATTGTTTATCACAAAAATGTAGGTTTTGCCGATCCGGCAAGGAATTTTGCAATAAGCCAAACCTCGAGTGATTGGATTTTAGTTGTAGATTCTGATGAAATAATACCTAAAGAGCTTTTTAAATATTTAAGAGAGCTTATCAGCAAACAAGAACCTCCTGAGATTGTTCTTATACCAAGAAAAAATTTTGTTTTTGGCAAAGCAATGCGAGCATTATACCCGAATTCAATTTTAAGATTTTTCAAAAAAAATTCGGTTTCTTTTAGCGACAAAGTCCATTGTACTCCGCTAATCTTATCTTGCTCCGAACTTTATAAAATTGATCCTAAAAAGCAGGAGTTAGCCATTATTCATTACAATTATGATACTATAGATGATTTTATAAGCAGAACCAATAAATATACTACTCTCGAACTCGAGAAGCTGCTTAAAAGAGATAAAAGTTTCTCTCTCACTTATGCTATTTTTAGGCCATTTGGAGAATTTATAAAAAGATATGTACTTAAAAAAGGTTTTTTAGACGGTAAACACGGATTTATTCTTGCCGTGCTGCTTGCTTATTATGAGTTTTTAACCTATATCAAACTTTGGGAATATGAAAAGAATAATAATTAATTTTATTTTTTTGATATAAACTTATTGTCCTTGATATAAAAACGCCATGGCCAATCTGTTGCTTGTTTTATGCCTATTCGTGCCGTCTCAACAATTTGAGCCGGTTTAATGCTCTGATATTTTTCTATCCAAAGATTTGATTCGGAACTAGTAACGTCAATTTCGTTCAGTTCTTTGGTAATTTTTAATTCTCTGCAAAGTTTACCCGGACCATTTGTGTTATCTAAAGATTCTAAAGGCTCTAACGCTCTAATTAGTACTGCTCCTGCAATTTCTTCAGGCTCAGTTACAATATTAACACAATGATACATTCCGTAAATTAAATAAACATAAGACAATCCCGGATTTTTAAACAAAGTGGCCGAGCGCGGTGTTTTTCCCTTGTAAGCGTGACAAGCCGGATCATTTGCTTTATATGCTTCTGTTTCTACTATAACACCTTCCAGAACGCTATCTTTATAGCGCCTTAAAAGTTTACAGCCTAATAAATCCTTGGCTACTTGCAAGGTATCTCTTTCATAAAATGAATGATCCGGTATTGTCATACTAATTGCCTTTTTATCATATATTTACCATATTATTTATGTAGTGATTGTATCAAAACTGATATACCCAAGGAAGCTTAGACTATATAAAAGCTTATAGGGATTACACAAAAAAGTTGATGAATATCACATGATCTATATTATAATAAATCTATAAGAAAATGTTATGAAGAATTTTTTATAGGGGAATTTTTTATGAGCGTAACCTGCACAGTAGAGGTTAAAGGCCACATTATTGACTCTCTTACATTGGCTAAAATTTTGGATATTATCACGGAAAGTGGTGCAACACACGATACCAGCAAAGTTAGTATTGGCAAGAAGAAAGAAGAAGCATCCAGCGCAAGAATAAATATAACGGCAAAAAATCAGGAAATTATGGATGGGTTGCTGGAAAAGCTTAAAAATCATGGAATTACTGTTGTTGAATAAAGTAATAATTTGAAAGAATCGTTATGAAAGAAAGAATATTTATGTGTTCACCTGAATTCTACGGGGTGGAATATGAAATCAATCCCTGGATGAAAGTTGGAACAGAGACATCTGAAAATAAATCAGTAACAAATTGGAATAAACTTAAGGAATTAATCACAAGGCTCGGTGCAGAAGTACTAACAATGGAACCGGTAAAAGGATTGCCGGATATTGTATTTACTGCAAATGCGGCGTTAATGTATAAAAACATAGCATTAATCAGCAGATTCAGGTACAAAGAAAGGCAGCCCGAGGAAAAATATTATGCGCAATGGTTTAAAGGGCAAGGCTATCAAGTTGAGTATCTGCCTGAGAATATGAGCTTTGAAGGTGCCGGAGATGCTTTATTTTCCGGTGAAGTTTTATACTCGGGCTATATCCCAAGAAGCGACATTGAAGCTCATTTTTTTATTTCCAAGTTATTTGATATAAAAGTTCTGTCTTTAGAGTTGGTGGATCAAAGATTTTATCACCTTGATACTTGTTTTTGCCCGCTAAAAGACGGTTATTTGCTTTATTATCCCGCTGCATTTGATGAGTATGCCAATAAAGTTATAGAAGAAAATTTTTCTGAAGAAAAAAGAATTGTGGCGCAGGAGGAAGAGGCTGTTAAATTCTGTTGTAATGCGGTTAATATTGGTAATTCTATTATAATGAACCATACAACAGACAGGCTTAAACAAGTTTTAAAAGAAAAAGGCTTTGATACTTACGAAATAGATTTTAGTGAGTATTTAAAAGCCGGTGGCTCTGCTAAGTGTTTAACGCTAAAGATATAAAAAAAGACCTTGTGTTTTTGACAAGTCCCCATAAAACTAATCTACCTGAATAATCAGAAATGGCAATTACTCCTCTTTTTCTGCTAAAAGAGTTTACCATTGCTGTTTTATTTTAATTTTACGTCGAGTCCCACTAATAATGGGGCTTCTTTTTATTTAATTCTTCTTTTTTACTGTAGTTTCTATCAATAGTTATGTCTATTATATTATCATTTGCACAATTATATTCGTCTTTAATAATATTTTCTTTTTTATTATCTTCTAAATTAATAGTATCACCTGCTGACGCA
>JANQHM010000107.1 GCA_028282645.1 Candidatus Gastranaerophilales bacterium | reverse complement strand
GTAAAAGTCAGCAATAATCCAAAGTTGACTAATTTAACTGTTTTCAAGGAAATAAAATTAAAGGAAACACCCGCGGAAGAGGCGAAGGTGGCTGATACTGCGTCAGCAGGTGATACTACTATTTTAGAAGATAATGAAAAAGAAAATATTATTAAAGACGAATATAATTGTGCAAATGATAATATAATAGACATAACCATTGATAGAAACTACAGTAAAAAAGAAGAATTAAACAAGAAAAAGCCCCATTATTAGCGGGTTTTGGGTTTGAAAACTAAAATAATTTATTACAACGGTAACTTTTTGCCAGGCAAAAAGAGTTTTACCGTTGTCTTTTTGGGTGATGGTCATCACCTTTCTTATGGCATCATGGCATGAGAAGCGCAAAACAAAGTCCGTCAATAATAGTGAAAGTAAATTATAGTCGAAGTGTACACCTTAAGCTAAACGATGACTAAACCGTAAACTATAAAAGGTGGCGACTGCCACCCCTTTTGTATATATCCATTATCCAAAAGAAAAACGCTAGCCAAACTCTGTCAATAATATTGAAAGTAAATTATAGTCGAAGTGTACACCTTAAGCTAAACGATGACTAAACCGTAAACTATAAAAGGTGGCGACTGCCACCCCTATTTGGAGTATTTTTTGAATACGCTATACATTCCAAACATAATGCTGATAAGCGCAAATACCATAGTAAAAATGGGAATGTCTGTAGTTAAAGCTTTATCCAGATATATACCAATAGCTGTACCTGTAATAATTGAACCTAATAATACAAATGCAATATCATTCACCCTCTTATAGCTCCCTATTTTTTCACTTGATTTTTTCTTTTATAATTATTCTTTATATATTTTTTAAATCCTTTTGTTATTTTAACATATATTTATAAAGTTTAAATATATGATAGCAGGAGGCCCTGTAATTGTTCGGGATCACCTTTTATATAAATAATTTTGTTTCTTGTTTTTTCACCTTGCACAATGCTAATAGCGGACCTTGATACTTTAAGCTCTTTTGATAAAAATTTTATGCATTTTTCATTAGCCTTTCCTTCAATTGGGGGAACATTCAGCTTTATTTTTAGACTATTATTTATAAGTCCCGAAATTTCGCATTTTGATGAATCAGGTAATACTTTTACATAAACCTTGATGCCATCACCAAGTTTTATAAATTTCAGATTCATATATTTATCACTAACTTTAAAATACTTTTCAGATCTAATCTATAAAAATAAAATTTTATCTACCAGGATTAATTATTATATAATATATTTAAATAAGTTGATAAATAAATATTTTTTCTAAATTAATTAATAATAAAAATGGACTGCATATGAACCACCGAGCTTTATTTTCTCATTTAGATTCAATTTTGAGATTGCATCATATAGAGGAAGAAGATATAAATAAAATCAAAACTGCTTATGATTTTGCGGCTAAGCTGCATGCCGGACAGTATAGAGTTAGTGAAGAGCCTTATATTGTTCATCCTGTAGAGGTGGCATGTATTTTGGCATCTTTGCAGGCTGATACTGATACTATTATAGCGGCATTATTACATGATATATTAGAGGATACGGATACTCAACCGGAAACTATTAAAAAAAAGTTCGGAGATGATATTTTAAACCTTGTTAACGGTGTTACCAAGCTTAGCAAGTTTAGTTTTAGCTCAAGAGAAGAGCGTCAGGCCGAGAATTTCAGAAAAATGTTTCTTGCAATGGCAGACGATATAAGGGTGGTATTTTTAAAGCTTGCAGACAGGCTTCATAATATGCGTACTTTAAACTATATGAAACCCCTTAAACAGAAAGAAATAGCTCAAGAAACCATAGAAATATTCTCACCATTAGCTAATAGGCTTGGAATGGGGAAAATACGCTCCGAGCTTGAAGATTTATCTCTAAGATATATTAATCCTGAAAAATATTTTGAAATTGCCCAATTGGTCTCTCAAAGCAAAATGGAAAGAGATCAAACCATACAAGCTATAATAGCCAAAATGCATTCCGGATTAAAAAATACGGGTATTAATGCTACTATAATGGGCAGGGCTAAAAATTATTATAGTATCTACACTAAAATGAAAAGACAGCAAAAAACATTCCAGGAGTTATATGATGTTACTGCTGTTAGAGTTATAGTAGATAATGAGAAAGAATGCTATGAGGTATTAGGCATAATACATAGCACATTTAAGCCAATACCCGGACGATTTAAAGATTATATTGCAATGCCTAAAAACAATTTATACAGGTCATTGCACACCTCTGTGATTGGACCTAGGGGTAAACCGGTAGAAGTTCAAATCAGATCTCAAGAAATGCACGAAGAAGCTGAATATGGTATTGCTGCGCACTGGAAGTATAAAGAACATGGTTCTGTTAATGCAGCTAATGATTCTGATAAAAAATTCTCCTGGCTAAGGAAGCTAATTGAGTTTCAACAGGATATTAAAGATGCTAAAGAGTATGTTGATAATGTAAAATTAGACTTATTTTCTGATCAAGTATTTGTATTTAGTCCAAAAGGTGATGTTATAGATTTACCTAACGGTGCTGTACCTATAGATTTTGCTTATCGAATTCATACAGAAGTAGGTAATAAATGTAATGGAGCACTAGTAAACGGTAGAATCGTACCATTAGACAGAAAACTCAAAAATGGCGATATTATTGAGATCATTACTAATAAAAATGCAAATCCAAGGCTCGACTGGATAAATATAGTTGCTACGGCGCAGGCACGAACCAGGATTCGTCAATGGTTTAAGAAAAACACAAAAGAACAGCATATAGCCCAAGGTCGAGCTATACTAGACAATGAGATAGAAAAATCAAAACTTGAAGAAATATATAAAGATAATAAGCTTGAAGAGATTGCAAAGCAGCTTAACTATCATTCTGAAGCTGATATGATGGCAGCTTTAGGCTACGGTGAAATATCAATCAAAAAAATATTAAACAAAGTAAAGACAGAAGAAGAGCGGCCAAGGCTTCCTACTTTAAAAATACCAAGAGCTAAAAATACTAAAGAGATAATAGGTTTAGAAGGCTTGTTATATCATATTTCTAAGTGTTGTTTCCCTGTACCGGGAGAGCCTATTGTTGGAGTTATAACACGAAGCAGAGGTGTAAGTGTTCATAGGGAAGACTGTAAGTGTCTTTTAAATGTTGAAAAAGAAAGGATGATGGAAATTAGCTGGGCTAATGCTGAAAGAAATAAAATTTACATTGCAAGAGTTTTAGTCGAAGTTATTGACAGGATTGGTGTTTTTAAAGATGTACTAGGCAAAATATCCGATAACAAAACGAATATTACACATGCAACTATTAAAACCCGTGGCAAGAATTTTGCTGTAATAGAAATTGGTCTGGAAATTAGAGATATAGAACATCTTAATAAAATAATGAAGGGTATATTAAACATTAGTGATGTTGTTTCAGTCAAAAGGCAGCAAACAAATTCCGGCCCCTCATCTGCTAACCGTACTTAAATTAGTCTTTTTATTAAGTAAACATTGACAATCTTCTTTATTTATTATTTTAATTAATAATTTAATACTTATTTTTTATTTAAATATAAAGTACTTATTTAAAATTTGTATGAGCTATATGGGTAACACGAATAAGCTATATTAAATTTATAATTTTCATATTAAAATCAATCAAACCAAAAGTAACAATGTTTAGATATTTTTGAGTATTTATTTAAATGACAAGAGAAAGGAGATTTAGTCAAATGCTAGGTACTATTGGGAATGATTTAATTAAAAGCAATTTGAGCGACAGAAAAGTCAGTAAAAAAATATTTGGTAGTGAAGGGGCTGAATACCTTAGCATTATAAACGAATATGATAAAAATGGTAATATAATTTCATCCAGAGACTATAATTCTGACGGGTCTATAGATTGGGACGGAGATAACACCTGGGACAAGATTTATGATTTAAATAATAATGTAATTTCTGCTAAATATTATTATTCTGACGGATCTATGGCGGGGAGTTGGTCTTTAAAGGATACAAAGGATATAAATAATAATATAATTTCATCATCCTACAGAAGTTACGCAGCTGATGGCTCTATAATATGGGATAGATCATGGGATAAAACTTTTGAGTATGATAACAAGAATAATATAATCTTATCTTCATCCAGAGATTATAAGGATGATGGATCTATTGACTGGGAATTCTCATATGATAAAAGGTTTGTATATGAGAATAATAACATGATTTCATACGAGTACAGGGAATATGATTTTGACGGAGTAGATAATAAGGATTATTCTTATGATAGAATATATGAATATGATGAAAGTAATAAACCTATTAGGTATACAGATTATAACATTGATGGAAGCCTTAAAAGGGATTCAACAAGTGAGTATGATGAAGATGGTAATGAAAATTCAACTTCTTCACGAAGCTATGATTCTGAAGGTTTTATAGAGTGGGATAGTATTGATACATGGGATATCACATATGACGCCAAAGGAAATATAACTTTTTATAAGGAATATAATGAGGATGAGTCTATAAATTGGTACTATTCTTATAGAATATCATATGAATATGATAATAACAATAATATAACTAGATATAGAGAATATAATTCTGATGGATCAGTAAATTGGTTCTACTCTTGGGATGCTACATATGATGATAATAATTGTCAAACATCCTACAAAGAATATGAAATTGACGGTTCTATTTATAGGCATTATACTTGGGCTTTAACCTATGATGAAAATGCTAATAAGACTTCACTTATAAAAAGAACATATTATGCTGATAATAGAATAGATTGGTATAACTCTTATGATAGAATATATGAATATGATAAAAATAATAATATTAATTTATCATTATATACAAGATATAATTATGACGGTTCTGTAGACGGTAATAAATCCTGGAAAGAATCTGTTTATAACTATTTAAATCTATTAATAGGAGATAAAGGTAATGATACACTAATCGGAGATGACCAGGATGACACTATGATAGGTGGAAAAGGTAATGATTACCTTATTGGAGGTGCAGGCAATGACAGATTTGAAGGGGGCAGTGGCAATGACCTGTTAAATGGCGGTTCCGGGAATGATACATTAAGCAGCAGCAGCGGAAATGATTATTTGTTTGGAAAAAGCGGAAATGATAGCCTGGAAGGAGGTACGGGTAATGACACAATGTCCGGCGGCTCCGGAGCGGATACTATGGGAGGCGGTACCGGTAATGACAGATACTATATTGATAATACAGGAGATGTAATCATTGATACTGATGGCTATGACGGGATCTATTCTTATATAGACTATACTTTAGCAGATAATATAGAAAAATTGGTCTTGCGTGACGGGGCAGTTATTGCAGAGGGTAATGCTTATAATAACTGGATTGAAGGAAATAATGATGATAATAGCTTATCAGGACTGCTGGGTAATGACTATATAAGAGGCTATGGCGGCGATGATAAAATTTACGGAGGTGCAGGTAATGATAAGTTATATGGAAATGACGGAAAAGATACTATTTACGGAAAAGATGGTAATGACAGTATACTTGGAGGTAATGGCAATGACTACCTAAGCGGAGGTAAAGGAGCAGATACCTTGAACGGAGGTGCCGGCAGAGATAGATTTGTCGTTGATAACATTGATGACAAGATTATTGATAGTGAAGGATACGATGGAGTTTACTCTTATATAGACTATACGTTAGCAGATAATATAGAAAAATTATGCCTGCGGGATAATGCAATTATTGCAGAGGGTAGTGATTTTAATAACTGGATTGAAGGGAATTCTCAAAATAATACATTGAAAGGTAATAAAGGAGATGACTATCTTGCCGGTTATAAGGGAAATGATACCTATATATTTAATGCCGGTGACGGGAAAGACCGAATACAAGATTTTGGTACTGATGCAGAAGATGCTATATTATTTGGTGCAGGCATTCAAAAGGAAAGTATTGCATTTTTTGAAAGGGAGTCTTACCTTGATATAAAATATGGGGATGATGATATTGTGAGCATTAATAAATATAATAATCCTAAGTATTCCATTGAAAATATTGAGATTTCATCCAGGTTATCGGCTGATGTAAATGGCATAATTAATCATATCGCAACTTATGAATCCGCAAATGGCGTTGATTTTAAAAATGTCGCTCAAGTATCTGAAAATTCTCAATTGATGCAGGAGCTTCAGGTTTACTGGTCATAATTTGAACTATAAACTTTTATATATAAATAATTTATCATAAAAATCAGGCCAGGTAGGTATTTCCAGTTGTCCTGCAGTTTTAAAATGCTCATACACATATTCATGAAATTTGTCGTTAGCTGTGCAACCTTTATAATCCTCGCCAATATAGATTAAGTATTGGCCTTTAAAGGCTTTTACACACTTATATGCCATATCATTAAACGGTGGAGGCCAGCATAGGAGCAAGTTTCGCTCGGGATATCCTTTTACAATTTTATGATTTGCTTTTTCTACATTTATATAAAATTTTTCTCCGTCCAAAACAGTTTTTCCAAACCAGGAGTAATCATCAAATGCGATAATATCAGCACCTGCTTCTTCTAGTAAATAAGCCCAATAGCCATGCCCTGCTCCGATTTCTATTAACGGAGAATAGTTCGCAATGGTTCTGATAGCCTCCGCATTAGGGATAGCGTAGCTGTATTTATTTATAAACTCGAGTCGCTTTTGTTTTTTTACTTCTTCTGACTCAAGCTGAATGTACATTTTGTAGTAATCACCAGCTTTTACTCTTATCATTAAATCACCCGGTTGTGTGGCTTAAGCCAAATTTATTATAGCTTATTTTCAATATTATTGACGGAGTTTGACCAGCGTTTTTCTTTCGGATAATGGATATATACAAAAAAGGATAGTAGTCGGTTGAGTACTGAAGCTTACAGCGATTACCATCACCTAAAATAGCAATGGTAAATACTCCTCTTTTTCTGCTAAAAGAGCTTACCATTGCTATTTTATTTTAATTTTACGTCGAGTCCCCCTAATAATGAGGCTTTTTCTTGTTTAATTCTTCTTTTTTACTGTAGTTTCTATCAATAGTTATGTCTATTATATTATCA
>JANQHM010000087.1 GCA_028282645.1 Candidatus Gastranaerophilales bacterium | reverse complement strand
TTGATAATGATTTTATCAATGTTAAACCCTCCCTAGTATACATATACATGAGGAGGGTTCTTTATTCAAGTACTTTTTTTTCTTTGCTATATCTCTAATTCAAAGCAAAAGTAGCAATTGAAGCAGTAAAAGGGGAGCTGACAGTAGCAGAAATTTCGCAAAAATACGAAGTCCACCCTACCCAAATAGCCAAATGGAAAAGAGAAGTCCTTGAAAATGTTACAGGTATCTTTGAGGGCAAAATAACTACCTCTCAAAGTCGTGATGATAAAGAAAAAGATGAACTTTATAAACAAATTGGCAAACTTCAGGTACAAGTCGATTTTTTAGAACGGGTGTCCAATCAAATATAACAAGAGCAAGGAAATTGGACATGATAGATAAAAATTATAAAAACCTTTCAATAACAGAACAATGCAAGCTGTTAGAAGTCAGTCGCTCAACGTTTTACTATTACATCAAAGCCAGAGAGTGAATATGAGCTTGACTTAATGGCAAAAATCGATGAACGTCATTTAAATAGGCCTTATTTGGGCTCAAGAGGAATAAGGCGGTTTTTAAAAAGACAGGGAATAGTTGTTAATCGCAAACGAATACAGCGACTAATGAAAAGGATGGGAATATCCTGTATTTATAGAAAACTCAATACAAGCAAGCCTCATCCAGATCATAAAATTTATCCGTATTTACTAAAAGGATTACAGATTAACCATCCAAACCAGGTATGGGTCAGTGATATTAGTGTGCCACAGCAAGCTGCGTGAGAGATGAAGGAAGACCCTTCGAAGTCGGCTTGCAGGAGCAGACTTCAAACCACCGTAAGCGGCGTTAATTAAGAGTTAATGTCGTGAGCGTTACGGAAAAGGTATAGATGATATATCAGGTATGAATTAGGGAGACGAATAGAAATGAACCACCGCTCAAGTGTCGAAAGTGCAAAGATGATATCAAAACCAGAGAGTTGATGTTGCTCTGGGATAAGTGTAAAGCGTAAAATAGAGTTGACCCCTTATCGGAAAGTACAACTGCCCCCTTAATTGTTAGTTAGTAGTAAAATTCTTTCATAAGTTAAATTAGCTGTGAAAGGATTATAGATAAGGATGATAACGATGGAAACCTGGAATAAAGTAAGGGAATATAGATTAATAAGAAAATATTCAATAAAAAAATTGCAAGAAAACTGAATATTTCAAAGAATACGGTAAAAAAATATTTAAAAAGCAATGAACCTCCAATATTCAAGCCTCGTGAATACTCAAGCAAACTTGATAATTTTAAAAATGAAATTGAAGAAATGTTGAGGAAAGACTTCATTGGAACAAGAATATACTCTGAACTTAAATTATTAGGATTTGACGGTTCTTTATCCAGTGTTCATAAATATATCAGTAAATATAAAAAAGAAAAAAAATTAAATAAAAAGTAATTTCATTTCAAAAATTTGAAGACTTACTATCTGAATTTTTAGTCAAACATAACAATAAAGAACTATCTAATCTAAAAGAATCACCAGAACAAAGGTTT